>NZ_PYQM01000021.1:0-78105 GCF_003027595.1 Escherichia sp. 20412-1
TCGAGCATTATAACGAATGGCATCCGCATAGTGCGTTGGGTTATCGCTCGCCACGGGAATATCTGCGGCAGCGGGCCTGTAATGGGTTAAGTGATAACAGATGTCTGGAAATATAGGGGCAAATCCATGGATATTTCATTGTTGAAACTATTTCGCCGCTTTACTTAATTTATAGAGTTACTTTCCGCTTTTTGATAATACGCAACGGCCATTTCTGACTGTTAATAACAGGTTTTCTGCGCTCTCTGGCACTGAGCTGATACTTTTGCAGTTGATTGCACTACCTTTAAGTGGGCGCGATCACATTTTCTTGCTCATCCCCGTCACTCCTCCCCGCCTAATCCCCCGTAGGATGAGGAAGGTCAACATGGAGCCTGGCAAACTAACGATAACGTTGTGTTTAATATCTAAGAAAACTGGAACTCCTATGTCACAACCCATTTTTAATGAAAAGCAATTTCAGGAAGCCCTGTCACGCCAGTGGCAGCGTTATGGTTTAACTTCAGCGGCTGAGATGACCCCTCACCAATGGTGGCTGGCTGTGAGTGAAGCGTTGGCGGAAATGCTGCGGGCCCAGCCTTTTGCCAAACCGGCGGCGAATCAGCGTCATGTTAACTACATCTCAATGGAGTTTTTGATTGGTCGTCTGACAGGCAACAATCTGTTAAACCTCGGCTGGTATCAGGCTGTTCAGGATTCATTGAAGTCTTATGACATCAACCTGACAGACCTGCTGGAAGAAGAGATCGACCCGGCGTTGGGGAACGGTGGCCTGGGGCGTCTGGCTGCGTGTTTCCTCGACTCAATGGCAACCGTTGGGCAGTCAGCTACTGGCTATGGTCTTAACTACCAGTATGGCCTGTTCCGTCAGTCCTTTGTCGGTGGCAAACAGTCTGAAGCGCCAGACGACTGGCATCGTGGCAACTATCCGTGGTTTAGCCATAACGAAGCGCTGGATGTGCAGGTGGGCATTGGCGGCAAAGTGACGAAAGATGGACGCTGGGAACCGGAATTTACCATTACCGGGCAAGCGTGGGATCTTCCGGTGTTGGGCTACCGTAACGGCGTAGCACAGCCGCTACGTTTGTGGCAGGCGACTCATGCTCATCCGTTCAATCTTACCAAATTTAATGACGGTGATTTCCTGCGTGCTGAACAACAGGGCATCAACGCGGAAAAACTGACTAAAGTTCTCTATCCAAACGACAACCATACCGCCGGTAAAAAATTGCGCCTGATGCAGCAATACTTCCAGTGCGCCTGTTCGATTGCTGACATTCTTCGTCGCCATCATCTGGCGGGGCGTAAACTGCACGAGCTGGCGGATTACGAAGTCATTCAACTTAACGACACACACCCGACTATTGCCATTCCTGAACTGCTGCGTGTGCTGATAGATGAGCACCAAATGAGCTGGGATGACGCCTGGGCAATCACCAGTAAAACCTTCGCTTATACCAACCATACCCTGATGCCAGAAGCACTGGAATGCTGGGATGAGAAGCTGATTAAAGCGCTGTTGCCACGCCATATGCAGGTAATCAACGAAATCAATAACCGCTTTAAGAAGCTGGTGGAACAAACCTGGCCGGGCGACAAGGCGGTATGGGCGAAACTGGCGGTGGTACATGACAAACAAGTTCGTATGGCCAATATGTGTGTGGTTAGCGGCTTTGCGGTGAATGGCGTGGCGGCGCTGCACTCGGATCTGGTGGTGAAAGATTTGTTCCCGGAATACCACCAGTTGTGGCCGAACAAATTCCATAACGTCACTAATGGTATTACTCCGCGTCGCTGGATCAAACAGTGCAACCCGGCACTGGCGGCGCTGCTGGATAAATCGCTGAAAAAAGAGTGGGCTAACGATCTCGATCAGTTGATTAATCTGGAAAAATTCGCTGATGACGCGAAATTCCGCCAGCAATATCGCGAAATCAAACAGGCGAATAAAGTTCGTCTGGCAGAGTTTGTAAAAGCGCGTACTGGTATTGAAATCAACCCGCAGGCAATTTTCGACGTCCAAATTAAACGTCTGCACGAGTACAAACGGCAACACCTGAATCTGCTGCATATTCTGGCGTTGTACAAAGAGATTCGCGAAAACCCGCAAGCTGACCGCGTACCGCGCGTGTTCCTGTTCGGGGCGAAAGCCGCGCCGGGCTACTATCTGGCGAAGAACATTATTTTTGCGATCAATAAAGTGGCTGAAGTGATCAACAACGATCCAAAAGCGGGTGACAAGCTGAAAGTGGTGTTCCTGCCGGATTACTGTGTCTCGGCGGCGGAAATGCTGATCCCGGCGGCGGATATCTCTGAGCAGATCTCGACTGCTGGGAAAGAGGCTTCTGGCACGGGCAATATGAAACTGGCTCTTAATGGTGCGCTCACTGTCGGTACGCTGGATGGCGCAAATGTCGAAATTGCTGAAAAAGTCGGTGAAGAAAATATCTTTATCTTCGGTCATACCGTGGAGCAGGTTAAGGCATTGAAAGCGAAGGGCTACGATCCGCTCAAATGGCGTAAGAAAGACAAGCAGCTCGATGCAGTATTGAAAGAGCTGGAAAGCGGTAAATACAGCGACGGCGATAAACATGCGTTTGACCAGATGCTGCACAGTATCGGTAAGCAGGGCGGCGATCCATATCTGGTGATGGCGGATTTCGCAGCCTATGTAGAGGCACAAAAGCAGGTGGATGTGCTGTACCGCGACCAGGAAGCCTGGACACGCGCGGCGATCCTCAATACCGCCCGCTGCGGTATGTTTAGCTCGGATCGCTCTATTCGCGATTATCAGGCTCGTATCTGGCAGGCAAAACGCTAAGGAAGCTCGATGGAAAGCAAACGTCTGGATAATGCCGCGCTGGCGGCGGGGATCAGCCCCAATTACATCAATGCCCACGGTAAACCGCAGTCGATTGGCGCCGAAACCAAACGGCGTTTGCTTGACGCGATGCATCGGAGTACCGCCACGAAAGTGGCGGTAACGCCAGTACCCAACGTCATGGTGTATACCTTCGGTAAAAAAATGCCAATGGCGGTGGAGGGCAGCGGCGAATTTAGCTGGCTGCTGACTACCGAAGAAGGAACACAGTACAAAGGCCACGTGAGTGGTGGCAAAGCCTTCAATCTTCCGGCGAAGCTGCCGGAAGGTTATCACACGCTGACGCTTACCCAGGACGAACAGCGCGCCCATTGTCGGGTGATTGTCGCACCGAAACGCTGCTACGAACCGCAGGCATTGTTGAATAAACAAAAACTGTGGGGCGCTTGCGTTCAGCTTTATACCCTGCGATCGGAAAAAAACTGGGGCATCGGTGATTTTGGCGATCTCAAAGCCATGTTGGTGGATGTAGCGAAACGCGGCGGGTCGTTCATTGGCCTGAACCCGATTCATGCGCTCTATCCGGCAAACCCGGAAAGTGCCAGCCCGTATAGCCCGTCTTCTCGCCGCTGGCTGAACGTGATTTATATTGATGTTAACGCCGTTGAAGATTTCCATCTTAGCGAGGAGGCGCAGGCCTGGTGGCACATGCCGACTACGCAACAGGCGCTGCAACAGGCGCGGGATACTGACTGGGTCGATTACTCTACCGTCACCGCACTGAAAATGACCGCACTGCGGATGGCGTGGAAAGTATTCGCACAACGTGATGATGGACAAATGGTAGCGTTTCGCCAGTTTGTTGCTGAACAGGGCGACAGCCTGTTCTGGCAGGCGGCGTTTGATGCGCTACATGCACAACAAGTAAAAGAAGACGAAATGCGCTGGGGCTGGCCAGCATGGCCCGAGATGTATCAGAACGTAGACTCGCCAGAAGTGCGTCAGTTCTGTGAGGAACATCGTGATGACGTCGATTTTTATCTCTGGCTGCAGTGGCTGGCCTACAGCCAGTTTGCCGCCTGCTGGGAGATAAGCCAGGGCTATGAAATGCCGATTGGCTTGTATCGTGACCTGGCGGTTGGCGTAGCGGAAGGTGGGGCAGAAACCTGGTGTGACCGTGAGTTGTATTGCCTGAAAGCATCGGTTGGCGCACCGCCAGATATCCTTGGCCCGTTAGGGCAAAACTGGGGTTTGCCGCCGATGGACCCGCATATCATCACCGCGCGCGCCTATGAACCGTTTATCGAACTGCTGCGCGCGAACATGCAAAACTGCGGCGCATTGCGAATTGACCATGTGATGTCGATGCTGCGTTTGTGGTGGATACCGTATGGCGAAACGGCGGATCAGGGAGCGTATGTTCACTATCCGGTGGATGATCTGCTCGCTATTCTGGCGCTGGAAAGCAAACGCCATCGCTGCATGGTGATTGGCGAAGATCTCGGCACTGTACCGGTAGAGATTGTCGGTAAGCTGCGCAGTAGCGGGGTTTACTCCTACAAAGTGCTCTATTTCGAAAGTGACCATGAGAAGACGTTCCGCGCACCGAAAGCGTATCCGGAACAGTCGATGGCAGTAGCAGCAACGCACGACCTGCCAACGCTGCGTGGTTACTGGGAGAGCGGGGATTTAACGCTGGGCAAAACGCTGGGGCTGTACCCGGATGAAGTAGTGCTGCGCGGTTTGTATCAGGATCGCGAGCTGGCGAAGCAAGGGCTACTGGATGCGCTGCATAAATATGGTTGTCTGCCAAAACGTGCCGGACATAAGGCATCGCTGATGTCGATGACGCCGATGCTTAATCGTGGTTTGCAGCGGTACATTGCCGACAGTAACAGCGCTCTGTTAGGGCTACAGCCGGAAGACTGGCTGGATATGGCGGAACCGGTGAATATTCCTGGCACCAGTTACCAGTACAAAAACTGGCGGCGCAAGCTGTCTACAACCCTTGAGACGATGTTTTCCGATGATGGCGTGAACAAGTTACTGAAGGATTTGGACAGACGGCGCAGGGCGGCAGGGAAGAAGACGTAGAGTGCGGTTAATGCCGGATGCGACGCTTGATGCGTCTTATCCGGCCTACTCATTAGAGCAGCCGGATAAGACATTCACGCCATATCCGGCAGTCAGTGTTATCAAATCACCATATTCAGCAGCAGGCAGCCTACCAGACCGCACACCGAGATAATGGTTTCCAGCATCGACCAGGACTTGATGGTCTCACCGATAGTCAGGTTAAAGTACTCTTTGAACAGCCAGAAGCCCGGATCGTTCACGTGAGAGAAAATCACACTACCGGAACCAACCGCGATAACCATCAACTCTGGGCTGACGCCAGTTGTTGCAATCAGCGGCGCAGCGATACCGCCCGCAGTAATTGCCGCAACGGTTGCGGAACCCAGCGCGATACGCAGTACGGCGGCAATAGACCAGGCCATCAGCAGCGGGGAAATATTGGTTTCGTGCATCATGGAGGCGATATATTTGTCCACGCCACTGTCTACCAACACCTGCTTGAACGCACCGCCACCACCGATGATTAGCAGCATCATGGCGATGATTTTGATCGAAGAAACCAGCGTGTCGTTAATTTGATCCATTGAGCGACCACGGTTCAGACCAAAGGTGAACATCGCGATTAGTACGGCAATCAGCGTTGCCATTACCGGGTCACCTAAGAACTCTGCTACCGGCAGGAAAGCGTGACCTTTCGGCAGGATCATTTCAGCGATGGCTCGCATTGCCATCAGTACAACCGGAACCAGAGAAGTCCAGACGCTGACGCCAAAGCTCGGCATCTCTTCTTCACTAAAGGTTTTCGCACTGTACAGGCCTTCCGGGATCGGCTTATCAATGCCTTTCAGCACGCGAGCGTAAACCGGACCCGCGAGAATAACGGTCGGGATTGCCAGAATAGTACCGTACAGCAGGGTTTTACCCATATCGGCATTGAAAATGGTTGCAATCGCAGTCGGGCCAGGATGCGGTGGCAGGAAGCCGTGGGTTACGGAAAGCGCAGCGGCCATCGGTACACCAACATACAGCAGCGGCGATGGTAAACACCAGCGGCAGCATCAGTACGAAGCCCACTTCATAGAACAGGGCAAAACCGACGGTAAAACCGGTCAGTACCACTGCCCACTGAATGTGCTTTTTACCAAATTTGGCGATCAGCGTGGTGGCGATACGTTGTGCGCCGCCGCAGTCTGCCAGCATTTTGCCCAGCATTGCGCCAAAACCCATGATCAGGGCAAGGCTACCGAGCGTTCCGCCGACACCGGCTTTGATAGAGCCAATAACTTTATCCAGCGGCATCCCTTGCATTAATCCAACAGCAAGCGCCACCAGGACGAGAGCGATGAAGCCGTTCATTTTGAAGCGGATCATCAGGAGTAATAACAAGATTACACCGATAGCAACAATGACTAATGGCATGATTTACCTGGCCTTTAATTTGTTATGGGTAACGTCAGGTTTCTGACGACAAATCCTGGTTGTCCCAACTGGGAACAGAGATATAACGGCACCACGGCTGATGACTCCTAAAACGAGTTAGTGTAGTCAAATGTTATGAGTGTGTTCGGTGCCCATGAGAATGATACGGGTAACATTATGCGCTTGAGAATCACCAGAGCGGGGTAAATTTAAATTATGAGAGGTTGGTCATATTATCGTGGGGAAATGAAGGGATTAGATTTACTGAGGTAATGCCGTGCCAACGTCTGGCACATGTTCAACGTAGCCCGATAAGACGCTTTAGCGTCGCATCGGGCAATCTACAAAAGAGGGGGATAACTTAGTAGTAAGAGTGTTCGCCGCGCTGGTGTTCGGTGAGGTCACGTACACCTTTCAGTTCCGGGAATTCGTTCAGCAACTGCTTTTCGATCCCTTCTTTCAGCGTCACGTCGACCATGGAACAACCGTTACAGCCGCCGCCAAATTGTAGAATGGCATAACCGTCTTCGGTGATTTCCATCAGCGAGACACGACCACCGTGACCGGCAAGCTGCGGGTTAATCTGCGATTGCAGCATATACTCCACGCGCTCCATCAGCGGCGCATCGTCAGCCACTTTACGCATTTTGGCGTTCGGGGCTTTCAGCGTTAGCTGAGAACCCAGTTGGTCGGTAACAAAATCAATCTCTGCATCTTCCAGGTAAGGTGCGCTTAGTTCATCAACATACGCGGTCAGCAGGTCAAATTTCAGGGCGGTATCGGTGGCTTCTACGGCGTCTGGCGGACAATAAGATACACCACATTCAGCGTTAGGCGTGCCAGGGTTAATCACAAATACGCGGATTTGTGTCCCTTCTTCCTGGTTTGCCAGCAGTTTGGCAAAGTGCGCTTGTGCAGCATCGGAAATACGGATCATAGTAATGGCCTAATAGTTGACTATTTTAGTTGGTTATAATACGCCCATCATCGAGGCTCTACAAGGTTCGACAAAGGCACCAGACCTGGACTGTCGCCGCACCATTGCGTAAAAGCAACTGCGCAATCTCTGCGACGGTACTTCCGGTGGTAACGACATCATCCACAATCACCATATGGCGACCTTGCACGGGCAATTCAAGGCGAAAGGCATTTTTCAGGTTGCGCTTGCGCAGCCGGGCACTGAGGAAATGCTGGGTCGCAGTGGCTCTTATACGCGTGACGGCGTCGCTATCCCATTGGCAGTGCAGCCAGCGCGATAAAGGCTGGCACAGTAAATCGCTTTGATTGAATCCCCGACGCCAGTGGCGGCGCTGCCATAACGGAACACTGACGATACGATCCGGCAGTTGTAATCCGGTAGTCCGATGGGCGTGTAAGACTTCTAATAGTAACAGACGTGACAGGCCGCTGGCGATTTCACTACGTCGCAAAAACTTAAGCTGGTGAATGAGCGGGCTTAATGGAGGTGCATAGTTGGCAACAGTGATCAGTCTTTGCCACGGTGGCGGTTTTTTCAGGCAGCGACCGCAGGGAAGATGTGAGTGTGAAGCCGGTAATCCACACTGCGGGCATAACGTTTTATGTGTACGTGCGGCGCGGGAGCAGACAGAACAGATTCCCCAATGACCTAACGCCAGCGGCATTCGGCATAGCCAGCATAATCCCGGTACTGTTAGCATATATTCATCCTTGTGAGTCAAAAGAGAACAATAGCGGATGAATAACATCTGGTGGCAGACCAAAGGTCAGGGGAATGTTCATCTTGTGCTGTTGCACGGATGGGGACTGAATGCCGAAGTGTGGCGTTGCATCGATGAGGAACTCAGCTCGCATTTTACGCTGCATCTTGTTGATCTGCCTGGCTTCGGGCGCAGCCAGGGATATGGCGCGATGTCGCTTTCTGACATGGCGGAATGCGTGCTGCAACGGGCACCGAATAAAGCCATCTGGTTGGGCTGGAGTCTGGGCGGGCTGGTGGCAAGTCAGATTGCGTTAACCCATCCCGAGCGTGTTCAGGCGCTGGTTACCGTAGCTTCGTCACCGTGTTTCAGTGCTCGTGACGAGTGGCCGGGGATAAAACCGGACGTGCTGGCGGGTTTCCAGCAGCAGCTAAGTGAAGATTTTCAGCGTACAGTGGAACGGTTCCTTGCACTACAAACGATGGGCACGGAAACGGCGCGTCAGGATGCGCGAGCGCTGAAGAAAACCGTTCTGGCGTTACCGATGCCGGAGGTTGACGTGCTTAATGGTGGGCTGGAAATTCTGAAAACGGTCGATCTCCGTCAGCCGTTGCAAAGCGTACAAATGCCGTTTTTGCGCTTATATGGCTATCTTGACGGTCTGGTGCCGCGCAAAGTAGTGCCAATGCTGGATGAACTATGGCCTCACAGCAAATCATATATCTTCGCCAAAGCGGCTCATGCGCCGTTTATTTCGCATCCGGATGAGTTTTGTCACCTGCTGGTGGCGTTGAAGCAGAGGGTGTAGGTGGTAAGTAAGGGTAAATTATTGTGGGTCGATTAAATTTACCAGTTTACCGAGTACCTTACTAATCAATGTTTCATCGGCAACGGTATGAAATTTAGCGCCACGGGCAATAAGATCGACAGCTTTTAGCTGGTGACAAAGCACAACGCCATGCAGGTTACCGGTTTGCGTATCATGGGGGAGGACGTTCACCGTCACCCCTGTGGAACGTGCTGCATTTGCCTCTGTTGAAATCGGACAGCACATAGCAACTTTTAAAACATTGTTGAGTTCTTTGTCTGTTACCACAATGCAATAATGTGGACCCCGAAGTTCATGCCCGGCAACCGGAGCAGGGTTAAAATACCAGATCTCACCACGATGTGGCGTCCGTGCCTTTACCATGCTTCATTACCTTTTTTCCCTTCTGCCCATCCTTCTGTCGACTGATTTAGCTCCGTAATTTCGCTTTCATCGATCTGGCTCAACAATTGCGCGACGGTAAGACGCCCACGCGGCTTGTGCTCTGTGGCGCGCAAATTAACGCTATCGCCTTTTTTCTCCACGGTAATCTCTGTGCCCGGTGACCAGTCAGGATCGGTGGCAAGATCTCGTGGGATAGTAACGATCATGGCTCCTCCTTGTTGCCGTAATCTTTCTGCAATAGTCATTAAACTCTCCTTTGTTTTATCAATGGATAATTTCTTTAAGCTCCTCCATCGTCAGGCTGGTAAATAAGATTATGTCTTCGTGGGGGATACCCGCTTTCAGCATCGTTTGGGCAATATCCAGGGCTTCCAGGCGTCGTCCTTGCTGTACACCTTGCTGTACACCTTGTTGTACCCCTTGACGATGTCCCTCCTGCCGCAATCTTTCCGCAATAGTCATTAAACTCTCCTTGTGTTTCGGTGAGCGTTTGGCCACATCATCGATAAAATCGTTAAAACGTACCGCATCGCCTGTTTGTAGTATGTAATTAAACAGCCCTTTGATTTGTCTGTCATTAGCGTATCCACTACTTAATAAGCAGGCCATTTGCTCTACCAGTCCCATCAGGTCGCGTTGACGAATATGTTTTTGAATTAACTCCAGCAGCGCCATGCGTCGGTGTTGCATGATTTCATCATCAGGCATGACGGTGACATCAATCAGCGGAAATGCAGAGGCGTAAAGCTGCCTGGCCAGGTTGGGATCGGCGAAACAATCCAGCCAACACAGCGAATAGGGATAGGGGCTTTCAATACCATGGTAAAACAACAACGGCACCACCATCGGCAACGTTTTGTATCCGGCATCCAGGTGATTTTGCATTGCGGCAATGGCGTAACGCATCATGCGAAATGCGATCAGTTTGTTTGAGGTGCTTTGATGTTCAATCAGGCAATAGATGTATCCTGGTCCTTGCTCGGTTTTCACCGACCACAGCACGTCAGAGTAGCTTTCACGCAGATCGTCATCAATAAAACTGCTCGACTCCAGCTTGAGGGTTTTCATATCACAGAGCGCGTGAATGGGGGCCGGTAAATGGAACGCAAGAAAATCGCGCGCCGTGTCCGGTTGGCGTAAAAAGAGTTTGAACAGTGCATCGTGTGGGGTGGAACTCTGCTTTTTGCTCATGGCGTTCCTTCACCTGTTGTTTGAATGCCGCGACTCTACGCGCCACTCCACACCTGTGCATTAGCCAGTTTTCATCCCTGCGAGACTCTTTCAGAGGAATTTACGTCGTGCTGCAAGAGTTGCATTTTTATGGAAAGTGGCACGCAAAAAAGCCCGGTAGCAAACGCATACTGGGCTTTTCAAAACAGGTGGTGGAACAATGTTGTGGAACAATGTTAACGCAACGCCCACCACTCACGCAGACAGGCTTTTCCTTCCGGGCAGCTTTTGCAACTGCCGGAGAGGCAGCCGTCAGGTTCTTCCTGAATTCGCACGGCTTTGCCCATACTTTCCAGTTGTTGCAGCATTGCGTTAATCATCGGTTGTGGAGTGTTCAGCGTCTGGCTGATTTGGGCCGCTTCCATACGGCCCCGTAACGCCAGCAAATCACGCACCTGGATGAGCGAAGCCATTGCCGTATCCTTAGTGGCAATCGCCAGAGGTGCTGGCTGCGCAGCAACTGCTTACCGATTTGCGCGTTGCCAGCAGTTCGATATCAACCCGGCTACGCGCGCGACGCAGCAGGCCAATGACCACGATGTTAAACAGGATCACCGCCAGAATGCACACCAGACTGTAGGTTGGGTGCTGGCTGTAGCTGGCAACCTGATAGAACAAGGTGGCGAGCGAGTAAGCGATATTCAGCCCCCACAGGATGGAGAAGCCCATCCAGCCACGGCTTGATTCACGAGCGATGGCGCCCATTACCGAGATGCACGGTACATACAGCAGGACAAAAATCAGATAGCTGTAAGCTGCTGCCGCGCTACCGAATTTTTGATCCATCACGCCCATCGCCCCGGTGCCCATTTCACCGTCGCCTTTGCTGGCTTCAATTGGGTTCATCAGTACGCTAAGGCTAAAGGTGTCTTTCAGACTCTGCCAGGTTTCATCTACCGCGCTGAACAGCTCTTCACCAAGGTTGAATTCCGCCGGATTGAACTCTTCGTCCTGAATATTTTCTGCGGTGTAGAGGGTGTTGAGCGTACCCACCACCACTTCTTTCGCCATGGCACCCGTGAACAGGCCAACCGTTGCCTGCCAGTTATCTTCATGTACACCAATCGGCTTGAAGACCGGGGTGATCACACGGCTGACAGAAGCCAGCGCTGAGTCGTTGATGTTGTCGACGATTTTCCCGCTTAGCGAGAAGCTGTTGAAGGCACTCAGGAAAATACTGACGATGATAATCACTTTACCGGCGCGCAGAACGAAACCTTTCAGACGCTGCCAGGTCTGGATAATCAGGCTCTTAACGTGTGGTACGTGGTATACCGGCAACTCCATGACAAACGGCGTCGCTTCACCGCGCATGATGGTGTATTTGAGCATCAGGCCAGTCAGCACAGCCATCACGATACCCAGCATATACAGTGAGAACACAGCCAGCGCGCCGTTCTGCCCAAAGAACGCAGCCGCAAATACCGCGAAGATTGCCAGACGTGCGCCGCAGGACATAAATGGAGCCATCATGATGGTCATCAGGCGTTCACGCGGTGCATCAAGGGTTCGCGCGCCCATCACCGACGGCACGTTACAACCGAAGCCAACAATCAATGGCACAAAAGATTTACCCGGTAATCCCAACGCCTGCATCAGACGGTCCATCACAAACGCCGCACGCGCCATATATCCGGAGTCTTCCAGGAAGGAGAGGAACAGGTACATCATGCCAATTTGCGGCACCAGTGGCAGAACGGTGTTAATGCCACCACCCAGGCCCTGGGCGAGGAAGATAGTCAGCCAGTCCGGGAAGTGGAGTGTGTAACCAATCCACTGAATACCATGTACAAACAGCGCCACGGAACCGACGTCAAACAGCGGTTGTAGCGCCCCGCCGATATTGATAGCCAGCAGGAACATCAGGTACATCACAAAGAGGAAAATCGGCAGACCAAGGAATCGGTTAAGCACGATTTTATCTACGGCAGTGGTGAAACGGCTGGGTTCTGCCGTCAGGGTGTTGCTCACCACATCACAGATGGCGGCAATACACTGGTAACGCGCATCGGCAATGTGTAGCGCCGGATCGTCCATCTCATTACGCAGACGGGCGAGAGCAGCATCCAGATGCTGCGATGCTTCACCAGCGTAGGCGCGGCTGTAAATATCGCCTTCCAACATTTGCAGACCCAGCCAGCGGCGATGTTTCAGCGGGATGTCGGACGGCATCACTTTCGCCAGTGCGTCGGCTTCATTGATTAGCGGTTGGGCGTAATGCACCAGTTCTACATTCTCGTTGGCTTTGTAGCGGTCAATTGCCAGTTTCAGCGCTTCAATACCACGACCACGAGTGGAGACCAGTGGAACCACCGGGCAGCCAAGACGCGCCGCCAGGGCATCAATTTCAATGCGAATATTTTGCTTCTCGGCAATGTCGAGCATGTTCAGCGCCACGATGCACGGAATACCCAGCTCCAGTAGTTGCAGCGTCAGGTAAAGGTTACGTTCAAGGTTAGACGCATCCACCACGTTAATCAGCAGATCGGCATCGCCGCTTAAAATGTAGTGACAGGCGATTTGCTCATCCAGCGAAGTCTGCGAAGAGATGGTGGTCAGAGAATAAGTGCCGGGCAGATCCACCAGGGTGACCTGATGATCGGTAGTGGTGAACTGACCCTCTTTACGTTCGACGGTAACACCAGCCCAGTTTCCTACACGCTGACGAGCCCCGGTGAGCTGGTTAAATAAAGTTGTCTTGCCAGAATTTGGATTACCAATTAAGCCAATGGTTAATTTTTTCATTGTTATTCTCACCGTATTAACAGGAAACCGCTTCCACTTCTAATAAGGCCAGATCTTTTTTCCGTAATACCAGGCTTACACGACGGGTTTCGATATGAATAGGATCACCGAGTGGAGCGACGCGCACCACATTAAAAGAGGAGCCAGGTAACATGCCAAGAGAAAGCAGCTTCTGACGATATGCCGGGCTAATTTCACGGGAAAAGCCAGTGATTTTCCACGCAGTATCTGGGGTGTATTGCATAGGTGCCTACTTGTTTCTCGCTATACTCGTCATAATTCAAATTGCATGTGCTGCGGCTTCGGTCGCTCACCCCAGTTACTTACTGGAGTAAGTACCTGGGGACTCTCTCACTTGCCGCCTTCCTGCAACTCGAATTATTTAGAGTAAAACTGGTTAACTACCTCATGGGGCGTTTGACAGCGACATGAGACCAGATGATTCGCCAACGAAGGAGAGATTAAATAATCAACAGTACAATGATAATGAGAATGGTTTCTATCAGCAATACTTAAAATGTGTGCGAATGTTGGTTTAGATAATAATTTGCGCCAATGTTGATGTGGCTCAAGGTTATATCAGAGCAAAAATATAATTCGGAGGGCGAATTATTATGGCTGCTTAATGTTTTATTAAGGTTTCAATTGTTAATGATGTGATAAATATTAGCGGAATATATTGTGGTTTTGGCTGTGGAATAAAAATACCGGAGCCAGGCAAGTGCACGGACGGTCCCCTCGCCCCATCGGGGAGAGGGCTAGGGAGAGGGGGGAAAGTTGTGCCTGTTTTGACCCGTAAGCGAGTTTGTCAGCAATCTCAAATGCCGGAGATGTTCTCCGGCACTTTTATGTCAGTTAAGGCGTTTATTGCCAGATGCGGCGTGAACGCCTTATCTGGCCTACGAACCCGTGCAAAGCTGAACCGTAGGCCAGTCATAGTGTTTAACGCTTTTTACCCATTGCTGCTGCCAGCGCATCCATCATCGCGCTGTTACCGGCAGGCTGCGTTTCACGGCCACGCGGTTTTGCTGCCGGGCGGTTGTTTTGCGGACGATCGTTACCGCCGCCACGACGGACATTGGTTTCACCAGGCTGTTCGTCCAGGCGCATGGTCAGGGCGATACGTTTACGCTGGAGATCCACTTCCAGCACTTTCACCTTCACAATGTCACCCGCTTTCACCACGGTGTGCGGATCTTCCACAAACTTATTCGACAGGGAAGAGATGTGAACCAGACCGTCCTGATGTACGCCGATATCGACAAACGCGCCAAAGTTGGTGACGTTGGTGACTGCACCTTCGAGGATCATACCCGGTTGCAGGTCGTTCATTGTCTCGACGCCATCGGCAAACTGAGCGGTTTTAAATTCCGGACGCGGGTCGCGACCCGGTTTTTCCAGCTCTTTGATAATGTCGGTTACCGTCGGCACACCGAATTTCTCATCGGTAAAGTCAGAGGCTTTCAGGTTACGCAGTTCGCTGCTGTTACCCATCAGATCTTTCAGTGCCTGTTGCGTTGCCGCCAGAATGCGTTCGACCACCGGATAGGCTTCCGGGTGAACGGTAGACGCGTCCAGCGGGTTATCGCCGTGGTTAATACGCAGGAAGCCCGCACACTGCTCGAAGGCTTTAGGCCCTAAACGGCTAACTTTTAACAATTGCTGACGGTTTTTGAATTGCCCATTCTCATCGCGCCAGGCAACGATGTTTTGTGCCATCATGCGCGTCAGACCCGCCACGCGAGTTAACAGCGGAACAGAAGCGGTGTTGAGATCGACGCCAACGGCGTTTACGCAGTCTTCCACCACTGCATCCAGTTTGCGAGCCAGTTGTGTCTGGCTGACGTCATGCTGATACTGACCCACGCCGATGGATTTCGGATCGATTTTCACCAGCTCCGCCAGCGGATCTTGCAAACGACGGGCGATAGATACCGCGCCACGCAGAGAAACATCGAGATCCGGGAACTCCTGCGCTGCCAGTTCGGAAGCAGAGTAAACCGATGCGCCTGCTTCGCTGACGATCACTTTTTGCGCCGTCACTTTCGGGAACTGCTTCTGAACGTCGAGATAGAAACGCTCGGTTTCGCGGGAAGCCGTACCGTTACCAATCGCCACCAGCTCAACGTTATGTTTTTCGCACAGAGCAGCAACGGTCATCGCTGCTTTTGCGGCCTGCCCGGTGTGCGGATAAATGGTGTCGGTTGCCACCAGTTTACTGGTCGCATCGACTACCGCTACTTTTACCCCGGTACGCAGACCCGGATCGAGGCCCATCGTCGCACGCAGCCCGGCAGGAGCCGCCATCAGCAGATCATGCAGGTTACGGGCAAAAACGTTGATTGCTTCATCTTCTGCGCGTTCGCGCACGGTGCCCATCAGTTCGGTTTCCAGATGCATCAGCACCTTGATGCGCCAGGTCCAGCTCACCACGCCCTTGCGCCAGCTATCCGCCGGAGCATTGTTCAGGCGCAGGCCGAGGTGATCCATAATGATTTGTTCGCAATAGCTCTCTTTCGGTGGCTCGTCGAACTGCGGATCGGCATTCAGCGAAAGCTGGAGTACGCCTTCATTACGCCCACGGAACATCGCCAGCGCGCGGTGAGAGGGCACCGTTGACAGCGGTTCGTGATGATCGAAATAGTCGCGAAATTTTGCCCCTTCCTCTTCTTTACCGCTCACTACGGTTGAGACCAGATGTGCGTTCTTCCACAGATAATCACGCACTTTCGCCAACAGGGCGGCATCTTCGGCAAAACGTTCCATCAGTATATAGCGCGCGCCGTCCAGCGCGGCTTTGGTATCCGCTACGCCTTTATCAGCATCAACAAATTGCGCAGCGGCAATTTCCGGCGTTTGCGATGGATCGTTCCACAACAGGTCAGCTAACGGCTCAAGACCTGCTTCAATGGCGATTTGCCCACGGGTGCGGCGTTTAGGTTTGTAGGGCAGATAGAGGTCTTCGAGTTCGGTTTTGCTCAAAGTGGCGTTGATGGCATTCGCCAGCTCATCGGTGAGTTTACCTTGCTCAGAAATGGACTTGAGGATCGCCTGACGTCTCTCTTCCAGCTCGCGCAAATATCCCAGACGCGTTTCCAGATTACGCAACTGCGTGTCATCCAGACCGCCGGTGATTTCCTTACGATAACGTGCGATAAACGGCACGGTATTCCCTTCGTCAAGCAGGCGAACGGCGGCTTCAACCTGTTCCGGGCGCGCCTGAATTTCACCCGCAATAATGCGGCAGAACGAATCATTCATCATGGTTTGAGTTCATCTTTTCGGATCAAAAATCAGGGGATAGTTATACGGACTGGCTGGCAAAAATGCCAGCCATCGGCAGGAGGTTAAGACTCTTCCTTACGGTTTCACGTACTCGATGGCATTAACATACCAGCTCGCTTCTCCGGCAGGGGTATTCACCACCGCCAGATCGCCAACCTCTTTTTTCAGCAATGCGCGGGCCATTGGGGAATCAATAGAGATGTAATCTTTACGGCCAAAAATTTCATCGTAGCCGACGATACGAAAACGGTGGGTAACACCATCGTCGTTTTCAATCTCCACCCACGCGCCAAAGAACACTTTGCCTTCCTGCTGCGGGGAATAATCGACGATTTTTAGATTTTCCATGCATTTAGTGAGGTAGCGCACGCGGCGGTCGATTTCACGCAGGCGCTTTTTATTATACTGATAGTCAGCATTTTCGCTGCGGTCGCCCAGACTTGCAGCCCAGGTCACCTTTTTTGTGACCTCGGGGCGTTCTTCACGCCAGAGATAATTGAGCTCTTGTTTGAGTTTTTCATACCCTTCCCGGGTAATCAGGGGCGTTTTCATCTCGTTGATTCCCTTTGTCTGTTTGATAATGCGCACATTGGGTATAACGTGATCATATCAACAGAATCAATAATGTTCCGCCGAATAAATTGTATACTTAAACTGCTGTTTAATATGCTTTGTAACAATTTAGGCTGAAATTTATACCAGATTTAGCTGGTGACGAACGTAAGCTTTTTTAAGAATACACGCTTACAAATTGTTGCGAACCTTTGGGAGTATAAACAATGCAAGAGAACTACAAGATTCTGGTGGTCGATGACGACATGCGCCTGCGCGCGCTGCTGGAGCGTTATCTCACCGAACAAGGCTTCCAGGTTCGAAGCGTCGCTAATGCAGAACAGATGGATCGCCTGCTCACCCGTGAATCTTTCCATCTTATGGTACTGGATTTGATGTTACCTGGTGAAGATGGCTTGTCGATTTGCCGACGTCTTCGTAGCCAGAGTAACCCGATGCCGATCATTATGGTGACGGCGAAAGGGGAAGAAGTTGACCGTATCGTTGGCCTGGAGATTGGCGCTGACGATTACATTCCGAAACCGTTTAACCCACGTGAACTGCTGGCTCGTATTCGTGCGGTACTGCGTCGTCAGGCGAACGAGTTGCCGGGCGCGCCGTCGCAGGAAGAAGCGGTAATTGCTTTCGGTAAGTTCAAACTTAACCTCGGTACGCGCGAAATGTTCCGTGAAGATGAGCCGATGCCGCTCACCAGCGGTGAATTTGCGGTACTGAAGGCGCTGGTCAGTCATCCGCGTGAGCCGCTCTCCCGCGATAAATTGATGAACCTTGCCCGTGGACGTGAATATTCCGCAATGGAACGCTCCATCGACGTGCAGATCTCGCGTCTGCGCCGCATGGTGGAAGAAGATCCGGCGCACCCACGTTACATTCAGACCGTCTGGGGTCTGGGCTACGTCTTCGTGCCGGACGGTTCTAAAGCATGAGGCGATTGCGCTTCTCGCCACGAAGTTCATTTGCCCGCACGTTATTGCTCATCGTCACCTTGCTGTTCGTCAGCCTGGTGACGACTTACCTGGTGGTACTGAACTTCGCGATTTTGCCGAGCCTTCAGCAGTTTAATAAAGTCCTCGCATACGAAGTACGTATGTTGATGACCGACAAACTGCAACTGGAGGACGGCACGCAGTTGGTTGTGCCTCCCGCTTTTCGTCGGGAGATCTACCGTGAGCTGGGGATCTCTCTCTATTCCAACGAAGCTGCCGAAGAGGCCGGGCTGCGTTGGGCGCAACACTATGAATTCTTAAGCCATCAGATGGCGCAGCAACTGGGCGGTCCGACGGAAGTTCGCGTCGAGGTCAACAAAAGCTCGCCTGTCGTCTGGCTGAAAACCTGGCTGTCGCCCAATATCTGGGTGCGTGTGCCGCTGACCGAAATTCATCAGGGTGATTTCTCCCCGCTGTTCCGCTATACGCTGGCGATAATGCTGTTGGCGATAGGCGGCGCGTGGCTGTTTATTCGTATTCAGAACCGACCGTTAGTCGATCTCGAACATGCGGCTTTGCAGGTGGGTAAGGGGATTATTCCTCCGCCGCTGCGTGAATATGGTGCTTCGGAGGTGCGTTCGGTTACCCGTGCCTTCAACCATATGGCGGCTGGCGTCAAGCAACTGGCGGATGACCGCACGTTGTTGATGGCAGGGGTGAGTCATGACCTGCGCACGCCGCTGACGCGTATTCGCCTGGCAACGGAGATGATGAGTGAGCAGGATGGCTACCTGGCGGAATCGATCAACAAGGATATCGAAGAGTGCAATGCCATCATTGAGCAATTTATCGACTATCTACGCACCGGGCAGGAGATGCCGATGGAGTTGGCCGATCTTAATGCCGTGCTTGGTGAGGTGATTGCTGCGGAAAGTGGCTATGAGCGGGAAATTGAAACCGCGCTTGAGCCGGGCAGCATTGAAGTAAAAATGCATCCGCTCTCCATCAAACGCGCAGTGGCAAATATGGTGGTGAACGCCGCCCGTTACGGCAATGGCTGGATTAAAGTCAGTAGCGGTACGGAGCCGAATCGCGCCTGGTTCCAGGTGGAAGATGATGGTCCTGGTATTGAACCAGAGCAGCGTAAGCACTTATTCCAGCCGTTTGTTCGCGGCGACAGCGCGCGCACCATTAGCGGAACGGGGTTAGGGCTGGCAATTGTGCAGCGTATCATCGATAACCATAACGGGATGCTGGAGCTCGGCACCAGCGAGCGAGGCGGGCTTTCCATTCGCGCCTGGTTGCCTGTACCGGTCACGCGAGCGCAGGGCACGACAAAAGAAGGGTAAAAAAATGGGAGGCGATGAGCCTCCCGTTTTTTTCGCTTCTAATACATTATGCTCACAACACGAGAATATAGACTCATCGTGTTGATAAGATTATTCAACTTCCATATTGCTACTTACATTGCAAAAACCAACTTGATGAAGGTGAGCTATTTCACGAACTTTTTTCAATGCGTCATCTGCTACAGACCAGCTAAATGCCATATAGATAATATTTTTTCCAATTGAATAGTCGGTCAAATAAACATCTAATCCTGACTCATCCAGCTTATCGAACTGTTCGTCATCGGGGGCATCCGGCCCATTTAAATTAGGGAAGGTTTGAATCAGAGTTGAGTAAAAATTTCTAAGGGCGGGGCTGCTTATTTCTGAATTATTGTAGTCGTGTTGTTCACTCCACGAAGTTTGCTTCTCATACCATTCCATAAAAACAGCCGGATCTTGTGGGGCTGCACTACGTTCAAACACCATTAAATCGTAGCTCATTGATGCTTCCTTTCTACTATAAAAAATCCCCCGTATCTTGCGAAACGGGGGCTTTTGTCTCTTAACTTAACTGATTACAGCTTCGGGCCAGCAGCGACCAGCGCGGCACCCGCAGGGGTGTCGGTGTATTTATCGAAGTTGTCGATAAACAGTTTCGCCAGCGTTTCAGCTTTTTCCTGCCACTGTTCCGGGGAAGCGTAGGTGTTACGCGGATCGAGGATCTTCGTGTCTACGCCCGGCAGCTCGGTTGGGATCGCCAGGTTAAACATCGGCAGGGTGAAGGTTTCTGCGTTATCCAGCGAACCGTTCAGGATGGCATCGATAATGGCGCGGGTATCTTTAATGGAGATACGTTTGCCAGTGCCGTTCCAGCCGGTGTTAACGAGATATGCCTGCGCACCCGCCGCCTGCATACGTTTCACCAGCACTTCTGCGTACTGAGTCGGGTGCAGCGACAGGAATGCCGCGCCGAAACAGGCAGAGAAGGTTGGCGTCGGTTCGGTGATGCCACGCTCAGTACCGGCCAGTTTGGCGGTGAAGCCTGAGAGGAAGTGGTACTGGGTTTGATCGGCAGTCAGGCGAGAAACCGGCGGCAGTACGCCAAAAGCATCTGCGGTCAGGAAGATCACTTTAGTCGCGTGACCCGCTTTGGAGACTGGCTTAACGATGTTTTCGATATGATAGATCGGATAAGAAACGCGGGTATTCTCGGTTTTTGAACCATCATCAAAGTCGATAGTGCCATCTTCACGCACGGTGACGTTTTCCAGCAGCGCATCGCGACGGATGGCGTTGTAGATTTCGGGTTCTGCTTCTTTCGACAGCTTGATGGTTTTCGCGTAGCAGCCGCCTTCGAAGTTAAATACGCCGTCATCATCCCAGCCGTGCTCGTCATCGCCAATCAGGCGACGTTTCGGGTCGGTGGAAAGGGTGGTTTTACCGGTGCCGGAAAGGCCGAAGAACACCGCAACATCGCCTTTCTCGCCAACGTTGGCGGAGCAGTGCATGGAGGCAATGCCTTTCAGCGGCAGCAGGTAGTTCATCATTGAGAACATCCCTTTCTTCATTTCGCCGCCGTACCAGGTGCCACCAATCAACTGCATGCGCTCAGTCAGGTTAAACGCAACGAAGTTTTCAGAGTTCAGACCCTGTTCTTTCCACTGCGGGTTGGTGCACTTCGCGCCGTTCATGACGATAAAGTCTGGTTTGAAATCTTCCAGCTCTTCATCACTCGGGCGAATAAACATGTTCTTGACGAAATGCGCCTGCCAGGCCACTTCGGTGATGAAACGCACGGAAAGGCGAGTGTCCGGGTTAGCGCCACAGAAAGCGTCAACGACAAACAGGCGTTTGCCGGAAAGCTGTTTGGTCACCAGGCCTTTCAGATGCTGCCAGGTTTCCGGAGAGAGAGGTTTGTTGTCGTTCTTACCTTTGCCTTTGTCGGCCCACCAGAAGGTATCGCGGGTAGTATCGTCACGGACGATATACTTATCTTTTGGTGAGCGGCCGGTGAAGATCCCGGTATCGACGGCAACAGCACCCAGGTTAGTTAACACCCCGCGCTCATAACCGGTCAGGTTTGGATCAAGCTCTTCCTGATACAACAGATCATAGCTTGGGTTGTAAACGATATCATGTACGTCACTGATACCATAAGCCTCGAGTTCTTGCGGGGTCAAACCATTGTTAACGCGCATTTCACTGCTCCTTAGCCAATATGTATTGCCTGAATAGTAAAGTCTTTTTGGGGGTGTTAACCGCGACAAGGCTCATAGATTTACGTATCTGGAGAAATTCATATTTGACAAAAAACTCCGTGATTCCTGTCACGAAACGGTTGCTATTATCGCAGAAATAGCATTCCCGGTGTGGAAAATGTTCTTAAAAGGTTAAAAATTGGTTTATATGGCAGGGATATTGTGAGCGTAATCGCATTCATTTATGAAACTGATGAAAATTCAATAGATAAAGTATCGATTCACCACGCTAACTTTTTTTGATTATTTTCTGAAAAAAGCAAATTAGTCCTGCCTGGATGCGATAATTAACTCTCCTTTCGAATCTGGATACCAACATGGACAACGTTGAACTTTCACCCGTAACACGCTGGGGAATGGTTGCTACCGGATTACTCCAGGGGCTGGTTTGCTACTTGCTGATAACCTGGCTTGCCGGAAAAAATAACAGTTGGATTGTCTATGGCGTGCCTGCGACCCTGGCGCTTTCATCTGTTTTACTCTTCACCGTGGTGTCCTTCAAACAGAAGCGACTTTGGGGATGGTTGGCGATAGTGTTGATTGCCACTCTCGGGATGAGCGGCTGGCTGAAGTGGCAAATTGATGACATGAGTCCCTGGAGAGCGGAAAAGGCGCTTTGGGATTTTGGTTGTTATCTGCTGTTGATGGGAGTGATGTTGCTGCCGTGGATACAACAGAGCCTGCGTGTGCACAATGACATTACCCGCTATAGCTATTTTTACCAGTCGGTATGGCATAACGTACTTGTATTATTAGTGATTTTTATCACCAATGGCCTGACGTGGCTGGTGCTTTTACTGTGGAGTGAGTTATTTAAACTTGTTGGCATCACGTTTTTCAAAACGCTCTTTTTTTCAACCGACTGGTTTATTTATCTTACGCTGGGGCTGGTTACTGCGCTGGCGGTGATCCTGGCGCGGACACAGTCACGTTTAATTGACTCAATTCAAAAGTTGTTCACGTTAATTGCCACGGGTTTACTGCCGTTGGTGTCATTGCTGACGCTGCTGTTTATTATCACCCTGCCGTTTGCGGGCCTGAATGCGATTTCTCGCCATATCTCTGCCGCCGGGTTGCTTTTGACGCTGGCCTTTTTGCAACTGCTTTTAATGGCCGTTGTCCGCGATCCGCAAAAAGCATCAATTCCCTGGGCTGGCCCGTTGCGTTACCTGATTAAAACCGCTCTGCTGGTTACGCCGCTGTATGTGCTTATTGCCGCCTGGGCGTTATGGTTGCGGGTTGCTCAGTACGGCTGGACTGCCGAACGCTTGCATGGTGCGCTGGCTGTGGTGGTGTTACTGGTTTGGTCGCTGGGATATTTTGTCAGTATTGTCTGGCGTAAAGGGCAAAATCCCCTTGTTCTTCAGGGTAAAGTGAATCTTGCGGTTTCGTTGCTGGTGCTGGTGATACTGGTATTGCTTAATTCTCCAGTGCTGGACAGTATGCGCATTAGCGTGAACAGTCATATGGCGCGTTATCAGAGCGGCAAAAACACGCCAGACCAGGTGAGTATCTACATGCTCGAACAGAGCGGTCGCTATGGACGTGCGGCGCTCGAGTCGCTGAAAAGCGATGTCGAGTATATGAAAGACCCGAAACGCAGACGGAGTCTGCTTATGGCGTTTGATGGAGTCCAGCGTCTTCAGCAGCGGATATCGGAAAAAGCATTAGCCGATAATGTATTAATTGCCCCAGGTTCTGGCAAACCGGATGCGACATTCTGGTCGGCAGTGATGAAAAATCTCTATAACGCGATGATATGTATTGAAAAAGACGCCTGTGTACTGGTTGAGCAAGATCTGAATAGTGATGGCAGGGCAGAGGGGATTCTTTTCGCTTTTAATAGTGAAAGATATATTGTTTATGGCTTTGATCCTGACAAGAAAGAATGGCAAGAGCTTACGATGAGTTTACTTCCGCGCGAAATAACGAAAGAAAAATTACTCACTGCTGCGAAGGAGGGAAAACTGGGGACGAAGCCTAAAGCGTGGCGCGATCTTACGGTGGATGGTGAAACGCTGGATTTGAATCTGAATGAGTGACAATGCGCATCTGATTTTTGCCGGATTCGGTGCGAACGCCTTATCTGACCTACAATAACTTGCGATTTATACCGTAGGCCTGATAAGCGCAGCACATCAGGCTATTAAGACAAAAAATCCGGCAGAGTTGTCTCTGCCGGATTTACTAATTAATGAACCTGCGGGTCTGCCGGAGATGCGTTGTTGCGGATCCCGGCAATATCCATCGCATTGAACACATAGTGGTTACCACAGTAATCACAATGCATGTCAATTTCGCCTTCTTCCGCCAGGATGCTATCTACTTCTTCATCCGGCAGCGTTTTCAGCGCGTCGGCGCAACGTTCACGCGAGCAGGTGCATTTGAACTCAACATCCTGCGGATCGTAAACCGTCACTTCTTCTTCGTGATACAAACGCCACAAAACCTCGTTTGCCGGTAAGGTCAGCAGTTCTTCGGTTTTGATGGTTTCGGTCAGTGTCGCCAGGTGATTGAAGTCATCCTGCTGGGCATTTTGCGCAGGCATCACCTGCAACAGCATGCCGCCAGCGGCAGGCTTACCATCTACTTCGCCGGTGCGAATAAACAGGCGCGTCGGCAACTGTTCAGAACGCATAAAGTAATCTTCCAGGCAAGCTGCCAGGGTATCACCTTCCAGACCAACGACGCCCTGATAGCGTTCGCCTTCGCTCGGCGTAATGGTAATTACCACATAACCGTTACCGACCAGCGTTTTCAGATCGGCATTTTCTGGAATTTCGCCCTGCACGCGTGCGACGCCGCGCATCTGCTGTTTGTTGTTTCCGTTGATGACCGCCAGATTCATCGGGCCGTCGCCTTGTAGTTGCACGGTGATATCACCATCAAACTTCAGTGTAGCGGTCAGCAGGCTGGTTGCGACCAGCAGTTCTGCCAGCACGTTTTTCACCGGCTGCGGATAATCGTGATTCTCAAGGATCTGTTGCAGGGTTTCCGAAACGGTTACCAGTTCGCCGCGCACGGCAAAGTTTTCAAACAGATAGCGATGTAATTGGTCATGTTGCGGCATAATCATCTCTCTTGCAGGTGACAGTTATTCACTGTCGCCGTGTTTAAATCGTAACAGGTCGCGGCGCTCTTTTTTGTCCGGGCGTCGGTCCGGGTGCGGCATGGTTAAGGCATTAAGTTTACGTGCCAGCGCCATTTTTTCGCGTTTCTCTACACTTTCCGCAGTCTCTTCATACAGCAAGACCGCCTCGCTGGCGGGGCGACGCTGCTCAGTAATCGCCTTCACAATTACTGTTCGCTCGTCATTTCCCTGGCGCAGTGTGAGCGTGGCATTCAGTTCGACGACTTTACTCGGCTTGCTGCGCTGCCCGTTGTAATGCACCTTACCGCCTTCAATCATTTCGCGGGCCAGCGCGCGGGTTTTATAAAAACGGGCGACCCATAGCCATTTATCCAGTCGAACCTCAACAGCAGGTTTTTCTTTCATGGCGTCTCCTTCACATTAGCGAGGGGATCAGGCGGCGGTAGTCATTCAGTGACGGATGGCGCTCATACTGTTTTTCAGCAATCCCTGAGTCGGGATTAGTAACGCCGAGGCAGTAACGAATACCAAATTGCGCGGCAGCGTCGAGAATCGCTTCGCTGTCATCAATAAACAGCGTTCTTTCAGCTTTCAGACCCGTAGCTTCGGCCACCGCATGCCATAACCGCTGATCCTCTTTCGGATAACCAAATGTGTGGGTGGAAAGTAATAAATCAAGGTGTGCGTCCAGACCGGTATGCTCGAGTTTTACCGCCAGATTGTGCGGATGGGCGTTAGTGAGCAAAATTCGCCGCTTGCCGCTGGCTTTCAGAGCTTCAAGAAACGGAATGGTATCTTCACGCAGCACGGCGCGTGGACCCATTTCGGTGGTCATCGCGCAAATATCCAGGCCCAGTTGCTCACTCCAGTAATCAAGACAGTACCAGTTTAGCGTATGCTGCACGTCGTGATATTGCTGGCGCATATATTCCATCGCTTCTTGTGGCGTGACACCGTTCTGCGCGCCCCAGGTTTCGGGCACCAGCTTTTGCCAGAAATAGTTATCGAAAGCGAGGTCGAGCAGTGTGCCGTCCATATCCAGCAGAACGGTGTCTACGTCCTGCCAGGCAATGTTGATATGCATGGGGGAATCTCCAGAGTGAAGCAATTTGCGCGACAGGGTAGCATAACCTGCCGCGCAAACGTGTTATTCGATGAGGCTTTCTGAAGATGTCAGCAGTTTCGAATTCAGGCAGTTTTCGTAGTATTCCTGAATTTTTAGCATACGGGTACGGTGACGTTGGCATCGCCGCCAGGCCTGCACGCCATTATAGATGGCGCTGCCCAGCATCGTTAGCAACAGCAATGTCGTGCCCAGATAGCGCCACAGTCCGGAGCGATCCGGGATGGGGTGCAGGCCGATATGCTGCGTGCCGTTGGCGTCGGTGAAAATTTTGGTGACGATCCCCTCGGCGTTAAAAGGCGTATGCATCAACATTTGTGCCAGCTTCTGGAAGGCGTTCCACTGCTCTTGTGGCGGATAATCATAAAGCGAAACCGCAGGCCACGGTTGATCGACTAAATCACTGCCTTCGTCGCTGACAATCAGGAATCCTCCCGGTGCCGGGCTATTCAGTGATTGCGCCGCTCGCGCCGTTTCATGAGTGATGAATGGTGCTGTAGAGGTTTCCACCAGGTTATCGAGTGATTCTGCACTCACCGGGCGGAGTAACACATTGACACCGTCGAGTTTTCCGGCGTTGGCGCGTTTTACCAGTGCGTCCCAGTCCTTACTGTTGCCGAGATTTACCAGCGCATTTTTCAACCGTACACAATCATCTTTGGCAGCACAGAGATCAGCCGTCTTCAGCACAATGTCGCCAAAGTCATCAAGCAGTACCATGCCGGATTTCTGAATTGCTGAACGCAATGAGGCGCTGACGCGAGATTCATCATCCGGTTTCGGGTGCAACTGGCGGTTTACTGCCTCGGTCAGTGCCGTGGCCTTGTTGACCAGTTCAGACTCTGGTAATGGCAATGAACGGGCGTCATTCCAGATGATCTGCGAGCAGTCAAATGGCAAAAACGGTGAATTAGTTTTCGCGCTCCAGGTTCCGGAAGTGCGGATATTACACATCCCTGTACCGCTAAGACGTAAGGTATCGCCTACACGTACTCCGGCATCTGCCAGTTGTTTAACGCTGGTGGCCTCAATGGTCTGCGCGCCTTTCATCCAGGAGAGGGTGAATTTCAGCGGCATATCCAGCGGGATCCAGAACAGCAGCATAAACAGCACCAGCAGCGATCCGGCAGCGATAACCGTACTGCGTAGCCAGTGTTGCAGCGGGAAGTTTTTCACTTCGTCATGCAGCGAAAGATAGCGTCCCTGGCGTACCACATGCCGATCAAGGTAGATATCGATATCCGTTTGCTGCCCCAGATCCTGGGCAATATAAGGCTGCCAGTGCGCGGGATAGACCAGGTCGATAATACCGAGCGAGATATTGTTGATTTGTTCCTGATCGTTTTCGCCAAATAATCCCCAACGACGCGGCGTACCACGCAGACAGTGGATCTCCCGCAGGGATGATTTTGCCGGCGGCGCAAATAGCCCCCACAGGCCTGCTCCCAGCAGCAGTAATGCGCCACCAGCCAGCCACGGAACAAAGACATCCGGGGTAATCAGGCAGAAAAAGAACATCAGGAAGGAGGCGACAATCAGTAACGCTTCACGCAGCCCACGCGGGCGACTAAGCGCATACTCTTCGTGCGTTTCTTTGCGAATATTGAGTAATTCAATTTGTTCGCTTTCTTCTCCGCGAATCGACGCCTGCGTTGACGGGACTGGCTGTAACGCATAGCCGCGAGTTTCCTGCATGTACTCTTGCAGCGTATGACCGTTGAGTGAAATAACCAGCGGCAGCGAATCGGTATGGATCAGTTCAACGGTATTTTCATCGTTGATGTACTGCTCCCAGAACGGGGGTAGGTGGACTTCCACCGAATCGAGATAGTAACGCCATTTGTTTGGATCGTCGGTAGAAATGCCATAACGCGTGATGGCGTGCGTCAACATCATGACGTTGTTGCTTTCGGCGTTCAGGGTCAGAGAAACAGGAGCCGTGCTGGCACCCGTTGGGCCGGGAACCTGCAAAACCTGCGTCAGACTGTCGAGATAATTTTCAACGGCGCTACGTTCTTCAGAAGTGAGTTTGCGCGTTTGCGCATCAGCGAAGGCGTTAGCCCAGGACAGTGGACGTCGCCTGGAGCGTACTTTTATCAGCCATCCTGCAAGTAGTGAGCAGGCCAGCAAAGCAGCTAAAAAAATCACAATGGTGCTCATGCTTTCCCCATCTTACTTAATTTGTCAGGTGTGGTTAGTCGCATCCTGGACACAATATAGGATTCTGCGGTTGGCTATCGGCAAGCGTGGAGTTGAACTTGAGCATCATTAAGCGCATCCCAGTAACCGCTGATCATAGCAAACCCTCTGAGGGCGGAATATCAGCAAATTCCTGGACTTATTTCAACCTATTGACTTTTTATTTGATTTGAGAATGATTATTTATTAGGTTACGTAAATGTAAATAACATGCAATTCACATTGCCGAAAGCGTGTCCGATATCGCACAATAACTGCTGATTTCACAGCATAGATTCCACGATGAGCAAATCATTACAAAAACCCACCATTCTGAATGTTGAAACTGTAGCCCGTTCCCGATTGTTTACCGTCGAAAGCGTGGATCTGGAGTTCAGCAACGGCGTGCGGCGTGTTTATGAACGAATGCGTCCAACCAACCGGGAAGCCGTGATGATTGTGCCGATTGTGGACGATCACCTGATTTTGATCCGCGAATACGCAGTGGGAACTGAATCCTACGAGTTAGGATTTTCGAAAGGGTTAATTGACCCCGGTGAAAGTGTCTATGAAGCCGCTAACCGCGAGCTAAAAGAAGAAGTGGGATTTGGTGCGAACGATCTGACTTTCTTGAAGAAGCTCAGCATGGCACCGTCTTACTTTTCCAGCAAAATGAATATCGTGGTGGCGCAGGATCTCTACCCTGAATCGCTGGAAGGCGATGAGCCAGAGCCGCTGCCGCAAGTGCGCTGGCCGCTGGCGCATATGATGGATTTGCTCGAAGACCCTGATTTCAACGAAGCGCGCAATGTCAGTGCGCTGTTCCTGGTACGTGAGTGGTTGAAGGGGCAGGGGCGGTTGTAAATACGTGAGGCTTGCCTGATGCGCTACGTTTATCAGGCCTACGCGGTTCCTGCAATATATTGAGTGTTCACGATTTTGTAGACCAGATAAGGCACTTGTGCCGCATCCGGCAAAAAAAGCCCGACAACATTAACGTTGCCGGGCGTCGTTTTTAGAACAATTCCTGTGCCTCACCATTATCGATAATGGTCGTTCCCACCTCGCGCACCGCCTGCTGTGTAGGCTGCGTACCTTCGATGAAATACTCTTCGCGGCTGTTGCCACCATTAGCCAGTTGCCCGGTGCTGCGATCGATATTCACCGTCACAATGCCTGGTGGCGGTGTCAACGGTTGTTCCGGCACGCCTTCCAGCACGGCTTTCATATAAGCATCCCATGCTGGCTGCGCGCTCTTCGCTCCACCTTCATAACCCGAGATCTGATCTTTAATCGCGCCGGAAGCCGTGGTGTGGCCGAGATTGCGGCGGTGATCGTCAAAGCCAATCCATACCGAGGTCACAACGCCTGGACCGTAACCCGAAAACCACGCATCTTTCGAGCTGTTGGTTGTCCCGGTTTTCCCGCCAATATCATGACGTTGTAAATCACGGCCTGCGCGCCAGCCGGTGCCCTGCCAACCTGGTTCACCAAAGATATTGGTGTTCAGGGCGCTCTTAATCAGGAATGCCAGCGGTGTGCTGATGACGTGCGGTGCGTACTCTGGCGCGCCAGTCTTCGCCACTAATGTCTGATTAGCCTGCTCCAGTTGCGGCATTGGAACGGAAACATTCTGCTGTGAGCGAGAGGTAGCAACATCTTCAACGTCGCTATTTTCCAGCACGTTCGATTTTTGCGTATCACCGTAAATCACCGGAATATCACATTCCGGGCAGGCTACTTTCGGTTTAGCTTCGAAAATTACGCCACCCTGGTCGTTTTCAATTTTGCTGATAAACCAG
This sequence comes from Escherichia sp. 20412-1, assembly GCF_003027595.1. Taxonomy (NCBI): domain Bacteria; kingdom Pseudomonadati; phylum Pseudomonadota; class Gammaproteobacteria; order Enterobacterales; family Enterobacteriaceae; genus Escherichia; species Escherichia sp. 20412-1. The sequence continues at coordinate 29,751 of NZ_PYQM01000021.1, forward strand.
GGGTCAACCAGGAAGCCTCCATTAGCCATCACTGCGTACCCACGCGCCACCTGTAGCGGCGTGAAGGAAGCAGAACCCAGCGCCAGCGATTCAGTGTGGACAATGTTTTGTGCCGGGAAGCCGAAGCGTTGCAAATACTCTGCGGCATAGTCCACGCCCATCGCACGCATCGCTCGTACCATTACCACGTTTTTCGACTGACCCAGCCCCTGGCGTAAACGGATTGGACCGGCATACTGCGGTGGTGAGTTTTTCGGCTGCCAGTCTGAACCCGCGCCTGCATCCCAGCGGGAAATCGGCACATCGTTCAACATACTTGCCAGCGTCAGACCTTTATCCATCGCTGCGGTGTAGAGGAAAGGCTTGATATTCGAACCAACCTGACGCAGCGCCTGGGTGGCGCGGTTAAATTTGCTCTGGTTGAAGTCAAAGCCACCGACCAGCGCCATAACCGCGCCGTTTTGTGGATTGATAGATACCAGCGCAGAGTTCACTTCCGGCACCTGTGCCAGCCACCAGGCATCGCCCATCTGGCGAACCCAGATTTGCTGACCTGTTTGCACAACATCGCTCACTTTACGCGGCGTCGGTCCCTGCTGAGTATCTGAACGATAAGGCCGCGCCCAGCGCACTCCTTCCATTCGCAGCGTTACAGATGTTCCGTCCGCCAGCATTGCTGTCGCTTCCTGCGGGTTGGCGCGGGTGACCGCGGCAGGCAGCAGCGGACCATAGGTCGGCAGCGCCTTCAGCGTATCGGTAATCTTTTTGTCATCCCACGCTGACTCACCTGCTTTCCACAGCACATTGGCTGGGCCGCGATAGCCATGACGCATGTCGTAGTCCAGAACGTTATTACGTACTGCTTGCTGTGCGGCCTGCTGCACTTTGCGGGTAATGGTAGTGTAAATGCGATAACCGTCTTCATAAGCGCTTTCGCCGTAACGGTTATACATCTCCTGGCGTACCATTTCGGTGAGATACGGCGCTGAGAAGGCGATCTCCGGTGCGTGATAGTTGGCGTTAACCGGCTCAGTGCGTGTCTGAGCGTACTGCTGTTGAGTGATATACCCTTCGTCCAACATTCGCGACAGCACGACGTTCCGTCGCGCAACGGCACGATCCATAGAGTAGAGCGGGTTGAAGGTGGAGGGGGCTTTCGGTAGCCCGGCAATCACCGCCATTTCGTTCAGCGTCAATTGATCGACCGTTTTACCGAAATAGACTTGTGCCGCAGCACCGACACCATAGGCGCGGTAACCGAGGTAAATCTTGTTCAGATAAAGCTCGAGGATTTCGTCTTTCGTCAGCAACTGTTCAATACGAATCGCAAGGAAGACTTCCTTAATTTTACGCATCAACGTGCGTTCTGGACTCAGGAAGAAGTTTCTCGCCAGTTGTTGGGTGATGGTGCTCGCCCCTTGTGATGCGTGGCCGGAGAACAGCGCCACGCTTGCCGCACGGAAGATCCCCACCGGGTCAACACCGTGATGCTCGTAGAAGCGGCTGTCTTCCGTCGCAATAAAGGCTTTCACCATTTCCGGCGGGATTTGATCCAACGTAACCGGAATACGACGTTTTTCACCGTATTGAGCAATTAGCTCGCCATCGGCACTGTAAATCTGCATCGGAATTTGCAGGCGTACATCTTTTAATGTCGCCACATCCGGCAGTTGTGGCTCGATGTAGCGGTAGAGGCCATAAATCGAGCCTGCTCCCAGCAGAATGCAACAGACTGCAAGGATCAATAAATACTTTACGAACTTCACTGGAAATTTCCCATTTAGTTTCATTTGGGCAGTTTATAAACAAACGCGCGGTAGTATAAAGGCAAGCCAGACGCATTGATATACCCGTCAGAGTGACGGGGGATAAGGAGATCATCACAATGGCATTTAAGATCTGGCAAATTGGTTTGCATTTACAACAGCAAGAAGCGGTGGCGGTTGCTATCGTGCGTGGCGCTAAAGAATGCTTTTTACAACGCTGGTGGCGCTTGCCGCTGGCAACAGACATTATCAAAGATGGGCGCATTATTGACGCGGAACGGCTGGCCAAAACGTTGTTACCGTGGAGTCGTGAACTGCCGCGCCGTCATCACATTATGTTGGCATTTCCTGCCAGCCGCACGTTACAGAGGGCAATACCGCGTCCGGCGATGTCCCTCGGTGAACGGGAGCAAACGGCCTGGCTGACAGGTACGATGGCCCGCGAGCTGGATATGGAACCGGACTCCCTGCGCTTTGATTACAGCGAAGATTCGCTAAGCCCTGCTTATAACGTGACCGCTGCGCAAAGCAAAGAGCTGGCGACGCTGCTTACCCTGGCAGAAAGATTGCGTGTTCACGTTAGTGCGATTACCCCAGACGCCTGCGCTTTGCAGCGATTCCTGCCTTTTTTACCCTCTCATCAGCGGTGCCTGGCCTGGCGTGATAACGAACAGTGGCTATGGGCGACGCGTTATAGCTGGGGGCGCAAACTGGCGGTAGGGATGACAAGCGCGAATGAGCTGGCGGCGGCGTTAGCTGTTGACCCCGAAAGTGTCGCGATATGTGGTGAAGGTGGGTTTGACCCCTGGGACGCGGTTTCTGTTCGTCAGCCGCCGCTACCGCCGCCTGGTGGAGACTTCGCTATTGCGCTGGGTCTGGCGCTTGGGGAGACGCGCTGATGAATCCGCCAATCAATTTTTTGCCCTGGCGACAGCAACGCCGGACAACCTTTTTTCGCTTCTGGTTGCTGATGTTCGTTGCTCCTTTGCTGTTGGCTGTTGTGATAACGCAAATGCTGCGTCTGACAAGCAACGCCGAAGCTCGCGTAGATGCTGTTTTACTTCAGGCAGAACAGCAAATTGCCCGTGGCTTACAGGTTACTAAGCCGCGTTTGCTGGAGCGCCAACAATTTCGCGAACAGCGTTTGCAACGTCAGCGCCAGCGACAATTTACCCGCGACTGGCAATCTGCACTGGAGTCACTGGCGACGCTTTTACCGGAGCACGCCTGGCTGACCACGATAAGCTGGCAGCAGGGAACGCTGGAGGTAAAGGGACTTACGGCGAACATTACCGCGTTAAATGCGCTGGAAACGTCACTTCGTCAGGATGCTACTTTTCAGCTCAACCAGCGTGGGGCCACGCAGCAGGATGCACAAGGACGCTGGCAATTTGAGTATCGGTTAACAAGGAAAGTTAGCGATGAACACGTTCTTTGACTGGTGGTATGCCACATCACCCCGTATCCGCCTGTTTGGGTGGACGCTCTGGTTGCTGGTGTTATTCACGCTCCTCTTTCTTTCATTGGCACGCCAGGAAGAGAGCGATGCATTAACCCGACTGCGAGCAACGAATCACCAGCAATCCGTCGCACTGTATCGCCTGGTAGATACCACTCTCATCAGCGAAGAAAAGACATTGCCATTTTCGCCGCTGGATTTTCAGTTGCCCGGCGCGCAACTGGTTTACTGGCACCCGTCCGCCCAGGGAGGCGAGTTGGCGTTGAAAACGCTTTGGGAAGCGGTGCCGTCTGCATTTACACGCCTGGCAGAACGCAATGTCAGCGTGAGCCGTTTTTCGTTAAGCGTGGAAGGTGATGAACTTTTGTTCACGCTACAACTGGAGACGCCACATGAGGGGTAAACGCTGGTTGTTGGCGGGTGTTGCATTATGCCTTTTAACGGGGATGCGTGACCCTTTTAAACCGTCGGAGGATATATGCCGGATTAGCGAACTCAGCCAGTGGCGTTATCAGGGAATAATAGGGCGAGGCGACCGCGTTATTGGCGTAATAAAAGATGGCCAAAAGAAATGGCGACGGGTACAGCAAAACGATGTGCTGGAGAATGGCTGGACGATTTTTCAACTGACGCCAGAAACATTAACGCTGAGAACCGGAAAAAACTGCGAACCGCCACAGTGGTTGTGGCAACGGCAAGGAGATAAAAATGAAGCAATGGATAGCCGCGCTACTGCTGATAATCATGATACCCATCGTACAGGCGGCAAAGCCGCAAAAAGTCACGCTGATGGTGGATGATGTTCCGGTAGCTCAGGTTTTACAGGCACTGGCTGAACAGGAAAAGTTAAACCTGGTGGTCTCGCCTGACGTCAACGGTACGGTGTCATTACATCTCACTGACGTTCCCTGGAAGCAGGCACTACAAACCGTAGTGAAAAGCGCCGGGCTGATAACGCGCCAGGAAGGCAACATTCTCTCGGTGCATTCTGTTGCCTGGCAGAATGACAATATCGCCCGTCAGGAGGCTGAACAGGCGCGGGCGCAGGCGAATCTTCCGCTGGAAAATCGCAATATTACTCTGCAATACGCAGATGCCGGAGAGCTGGCGAAAGCAGGGGAGAAGTTGCTTAGCGCCAAAGGCAGTATGACCGTCGATAAACGCACCAATCGCCTTTTGCTACGTGATAACAAAGCTGCGTTAACTGCGCTGGAACAGTGGGTTGCGCAAATGGATTTGCCGGTCGGGCAAGTTGAACTGTCGGCGCACATTGTCACTATTAATAAAAAAAGTTTGCGGGAATTGGGGGTGAAATGGACGCTGGCAGATGCGCAACAAGCTGGCGGCGTTGGGCAAGTGACCGCACTTGGAAGCGATCTTTCCGTGGCGACGGCGACGACGCATATCGGGTTTAACATTGGGCGCATCAACGGGCGTTTACTGGATTTGGAGCTTTCCGCACTCGAACAAAAACAGCAACTGGATATTATCGCCAGCCCGCGTCTGCTGGCCTCGCATCTCCAGCCTGCCAGCATTAAACAAGGAAGCGAGATCCCGTATCAGGTTTCCAGCGGTGAAAGCGGCGCGACGTCGGTGGAATTTAAAGAGGCCGTACTGGGAATGGAGGTCACGCCTACAGTGTTACAAAAAGGCCGCATCCGGTTGAAATTACACATCAGCCAGAACGTGCCGGGGCAAGTACTACAACAGGCCGATGGCGAAGTGCTGGCGATTGATAAACAGGAGATCGAAACGCAGGTTGAAGTCAAAAGCGGAGAAACGCTGGCACTGGGCGGCATCTTTACCCGTAAAAATAAATCGGGACAGGATAGCGTACCGCTGCTGGGCGATATCCCCTGGTTCGGGCAATTATTTCGTCATGACGGAAAAGAAGATGAACGACGTGAGTTAGTGGTGTTTATCACGCCACGGTTGGTTTCCAGTGAGTAAATCACCGCAAAACGGCGATGTTTTTATGCTGAACATGTTTCATCTATTTGACGTGCGCAGGTATTTAGCATACAAGGAGTACCGATTTGAGAGTCGGTGTTCCTTGCTGCCTGCGTTATATGATGGTGATTTATCTTTCACGCGGCATTTTGCTGTCTTTTTTACGCTAATCTTACCCGGTGATTTATCGCCAGAGCGGTGATAGCAAGGCAGTGCACCTGCAACGACCAGATATGCAGAGGGAGGGGCGATTTATTCAGTTGCCAAACCCGCTGGAGTATTGAGATAATTTTCAGTCTGACTCTCGCAATATCTTATGAGGTTTCAGTTCATGTCCTGCGGCGCTCTCTGAGCGAAGCGGGTTTATCATTAACGAATAGTCTTAGTAGTACCGAAAAAATGGCAGAGAAACGCAATATCTTTCTGGTTGGGCCTATGGGTGCCGGAAAAAGCACTATTGGGCGCCAGTTAGCTCAACAACTCAATATGGAATTTTACGATTCCGATCAAGAGATTGAGAAACGAACCGGAGCTGATGTGGGCTGGGTTTTCGATTTAGAAGGCGAAGAAGGCTTCCGCGAACGCGAAGAAAAGGTCATCAATGAGTTGACCGAGAAGCAGGGTATTGTGCTGGCTACTGGCGGCGGCTCTGTGAAATCCCGCGAAACGCGTAACCGTCTTTCCGCACGTGGTGTTGTCGTTTATCTTGAAACGACCATCGAAAAGCAACTTGCGCGCACGCAGCGTGATAAAAAACGCCCGTTGCTGCACGTTGAAACGCCGCCGCGTGAAGTTCTGGAAGCGTTGGCTAATGAACGCAATCCGCTGTATGAAGAGATTGCCGACGTGACCATTCGTACTGATGATCAAAGCGCCAAAGTGGTCGCAAACCAGATTATTCACATGCTGGAAAGCAACTAATTCTGGCTTTATATACACTCGTCTGCGGGTACAGTAATTAAGGTGGATGTCGCGTTATGGAGAGGATAGTCGTTACTCTCGGGGAACGTAGTTACCCAATTACCATCGCATCTGGTTTGTTTAACGAACCAGCTTCATTCTTACCGCTGAAATCGGGCGAGCAGGTGATGTTGGTCACCAACGAAACCCTGGCTCCCTTGTATCTCGATAAGGTTCGCGGCGTACTTGAACAGGCGGGTGTTAACGTTGATAGCGTTATCCTTCCTGACGGCGAGCAGTATAAAAGCCTGGCAGTGCTCGACACCGTTTTTACGGCGTTGTTGCAAAAGCCGCACGGTCGCGATACGACGCTGGTAGCGCTTGGCGGCGGTGTAGTGGGCGATCTTACCGGTTTTGCAGCGGCGAGCTATCAGCGCGGTGTTCGCTTCATTCAAGTCCCGACGACACTGCTGTCGCAGGTGGACTCTTCCGTCGGCGGCAAAACCGCAGTCAACCATCCCCTCGGTAAAAATATGATTGGCGCTTTTTATCAGCCAGCATCCGTGGTGGTGGATCTCGACTGTCTGAAAACGCTTCCCCCGCGAGAGTTAGCTTCGGGGCTGGCGGAAGTCATCAAATACGGCATTATTCTTGACGGTGAGTTTTTCAACTGGCTGGAAGATAATCTGGATGCATTGCTCGGTCTGGATGGTTCGGCAATGGCGTACTGTATTCGTCGTTGTTGCGAGCTGAAAGCAGAAGTTGTTGCTGCCGACGAGCGCGAATCCGGCTTACGTGCTTTACTGAATCTGGGACATACCTTTGGTCATGCCATTGAAGCTGAAATGGGCTATGGCAATTGGTTACACGGCGAAGCGGTTGCTGCAGGTATGGTGATGGCGGCGCGGACGTCGGAACGTCTTGGGCAGTTCAGTTCTGCCGAAACGCAGCGTATTATTACTCTGCTCACGCGGGCTGGGTTACCGGTTAATGGGCCGCGCGAAATGTCCGCGCAGGCATATTTACCGCATATGCTGCGTGACAAGAAAGTCCTTGCGGGAGAAATGCGCTTAATTCTTCCGTTGGCAATTGGTAAGAGCGAAGTTCGCGGCGGCGTATCGCACGAGCTTGTTCTTAATGCTATTGCCGATTGTCAATCAGCGTAACAACAAGAAAGGTCAGGCCGCTTATTAAGTGGTCTATTAGCTTCAGGTTAATTGCAACGTGGTAAGCATTAACCTTTTAGTGGGGTGTTAAATGGATGAATTCAAACCAGAAGACGAGCTGAAACCCGATCCCAGCGATCGTCGTACTGGTCGTTCTCGTCAATCTTCTGAGCGTTCAGAACGTACTGAACGTGGCGAACCGCAGATCAATTTTGATGATATTGAACTTGATGACACTGACGATCGCCGTCCGACTCGTGCGCAAAAAGAGCGCAATGAGGAACCGGAAATCGAAGAAGAAATTGATGATTCCGAAGATGAAGCTGTGGATGAAGAGCGCGTAGAGCGTCGTCCGCGTAAGCGTAAAAAAGCAGCCAGCAAACCGGCTTCTCGTCAGTATATGATGATGGGCGTCGGCATTCTGGTTCTGTTGTTGTTGATCATCGGTATCGGTTCTGCGCTAAAAGCCCCCTCGACCTCTTCCAGCGATCAAACTGCGTCTGGTGAGAAGAGTATTGATCTTTCTGGTAATGCGGTCGATCAGGCGAATGGTGTGCAGCCAGCGCCGGGAACCACGTCTGCGCAAAATACCCAGCAGGATGTTTCTCTGCCACCGATCTCTTCTACGCCGACCCAGGGGCAATCCCCGGCGGCAATGGATGGGCAGCAACGTGTTGAAGTGCAGGGCGATCTGAATAACGCGCTGACACAACCACAAAATCAGCAGCAGTTGAACAATGTGGCGGTCAACTCCACGCTGCCGACCGAACCTGCGACTGTAGCCCCAGTTCGCAATGGCAATGCATCGCGTGATACGGCGAAAACGCAAACTGCTGAACGTCCGACCACCACGCGTCCGGCACGTCAGCAGACGGTGATTGAACCGAAGAAACCGCAAGCAACCGTGAAAACGGAACCGAAGCCAGTAGCACAACAGCCGAAGCATACTGAACCGGCTGCGCCAGTGGTGAGCACCAGGGCACCTGCTGCGACTTCTACGCCAGTAGCAACGCCTGCGCCAAAAGCGACCGCCAGCACGGAGCCTGCACAAACGGCATCTCCGGCGCAAACCACGGCAACACCAGCCGCTGGGGCGAAGACCACAGGCAATGTCGGCTCGTTGAAATCGGCACCGTCCAGCCATTACACTCTGCAGCTAAGCAGTTCTTCTAACTACGACAACCTGAACGGTTGGGCGAAGAAAGAGAATCTGAAAAACTACGTTGTCTATGAAACGACGCGTAACGGTCAGCCGTGGTATGTCCTGGTTTCTGGCGTGTACGCTTCGAAAGAAGAAGCGAAAAAAGCGGTATCTACATTGCCAGCCGATGTTCAGGCCAAAAACCCGTGGGCGAAACCGCTGCGTCAGGTACAGGCCGATTTGAAGTAATCAAGGCTATTTCCCGCAATGGTTTACCGTTGCGGGAACTGCCTGAAGCGCTGGATGCTGTCGGAGCTTTCTCCACAGCCGGAGAAGGTGTAATTAGTTAGTCAGCATGAAGAAAAATCGCGCTTTTTTGAAGTGGGCAGGGGGCAAATATCCCCTGCTTGATGATATTAAACGACATTTGCCTAAGGGCGAATGTTTGGTTGAGCCTTTTGTGGGTGCCGGGTCGGTGTTTCTCAACACCGACTTTTCTCGTTATGTCCTTGCTGATATCAATAGCGACCTGATCAGTCTCTACAACATTGTGAAGACGCGTACCGATGAGTACGTACAGGCTGCTCACGAGCTGTTTGTTCCTGAGACAAATTGCGCTGAGGTCTACTATCAGTTCCGCGAAGAGTTCAACAAAAGTCAGGATCCCTTCCGCCGGGCGGTACTGTTTTTATATCTGAATCGCTACGGGTACAACGGTCTGTGCCGTTACAATCTGCGCGGTGAATTTAATGTGCCATTCGGCCGTTACAAAAAACCCTATTTCCCGGAAGCAGAGTTGTATCACTTTGCCGAAAAAGCGCAGAATGCCTTTTTCTATTGTGAGTCTTACGCCGACAGCATGGCGCGCGCGGATGATGCATCCGTCGTTTATTGCGATCCGCCTTATGCACCACTTTCTGCAACCGCCAACTTTACGGCGTATCACACAAATAGTTTTACTCTTGAACAACAAGCGCATCTGGCGGAGATTGCTGAAGGTCTGGTTGATCGCCAGATCCCGGTACTGATTTCCAATCATGATACTGCGCTAACGCGCGAGTGGTATCAGCGCGCAAAATTGCATGTCGTCAAAGTTCGACGCAGTATAAGCAGCAACGGCGGCACACGTAAAAAGGTGGACGAACTGCTGGCTTTGTACAAACCAGGAGTCGTTTCACCCGCGAAAAAATAATTCTCAAGGAGAAGCGGATGAAACAGTATTTGATTGCCCCCTCAATTCTGTCGGCTGATTTTGCCCGCCTGGGTGAAGATACCGCAAAAGCCCTGGCAGCCGGCGCTGATGTCGTGCATTTTGATGTCATGGATAACCACTACGTTCCCAACCTGACGATTGGACCTATGGTGCTGAAATCCTTGCGTAACTACGGCATTACCGCCCCTATTGATGTACATTTGATGGTGAAACCGGTTGATCGCATTGTGCCGGATTTCGCTGCCGCAGGTGCCAGCATCATTACCTTTCATCCTGAAGCCTCAGAGCACGTTGATCGCACGCTGCAACTGATTAAAGAAAATGGCTGTAAAGCGGGTCTGGTGTTCAACCCGGCCACGCCGTTGAGTTATCTGGACTATGTGATGGATAAGCTGGATGTGATCCTGCTGATGTCAGTTAACCCCGGTTTTGGCGGTCAGTCTTTCATTCCGCAAACGTTAGATAAACTACGCGAAGTGCGTCGCCGCATCGACGAGTCTGGTTTCGATATCCGCCTGGAAGTGGATGGCGGAGTGAAGGTTAATAACATTGGCGAAATCGCTGCGGCGGGTGCGGATATGTTCGTCGCTGGTTCGGCCATTTTCGACCAGCCAGACTACAAAAAAGTCATTGATGAAATGCGCAGTGAACTGGCAAAGGTAAGTCATGAATAAGTTTGAAGATATTCGGGGCGTTGCCTTCGATCTCGATGGCACGCTGGTTGACAGTGCTCCCGGTCTTGCTGCCGCGGTAGATATGGCGCTGTACGCGCTGGAGTTACCTGTCGCAGGCGAAGAAAGAGTTATTACCTGGATTGGTAACGGCGCAGATGTTCTGATGGAACGAGCACTGACCTGGGCGCGTCAGGAACGTGCGACCCTGCGTAAAACGATGGGTAAGCCGCCTGTTGATGACGACATCCCATTGCAAGAACAGGTGCGTATTATGCGTAAGCTGTTTGACCGCTACTATGGCGAGGTTGCTGAAGAAGGGACGTTTTTGTTTCCACACGTTGCCGATACGCTCGGTGCGTTGCAGGCCAAAGGCTTGCCGTTAGGTCTGGTCACGAACAAACCGACGCCGTTTGTTGCGCCATTGCTTGAAGCTTTAGATATCGCCAAATACTTTAGCGTGGTCATCGGTGGCGATGACGTACAAAACAAAAAGCCGCATCCGGATCCGCTGTTACTGGTGGCTGAACGTATGGGCATTGCTCCACAACAAATGCTGTTTGTTGGCGACTCTCGCAATGATATTCAGGCGGCAAAAGCGGCCGGTTGTCCTTCTGTTGGCTTAACCTATGGATATAACTACGGCGAGGCTATCGAACTTAGCCAGCCTGATGTAATTTATCAGTCTCTCAATGACCTTCTGCCCGCATTAGGGCTTCCGCAAAGCGAAAATCAGGAATCGAAAAATGACTAAGCCCATCGTTTTTAGTGGCGCACAGCCTTCAGGTGAATTGACCATTGGTAACTACATGGGTGCGCTGCGTCAGTGGGTAAACATGCAGGATGACTACCATTGCATTTACTGTATCGTTGACCAACACGCTATTACCGTGCGCCAGGATGCACAGAAGCTGCGTAAAGCGACGCTGGATACGTTGGCACTGTATCTGGCTTGTGGCATCGATCCTGAGAAAAGCACCATCTTTGTTCAGTCCCACGTACCGGAACACGCACAGTTAGGTTGGGCGCTGAACTGCTATACCTATTTCGGTGAGCTGAGCCGGATGACTCAGTTCAAAGATAAATCTGCACGTTACGCTGAGAATATCAACGCTGGTCTGTTTGACTATCCGGTGCTGATGGCAGCAGATATCCTGCTGTATCAAACCAACCTGGTGCCGGTCGGTGAGGATCAGAAACAGCACCTGGAACTGAGCCGTGATATCGCCCAGCGTTTCAACGCGCTGTATGGCGATATCTTTAAAGTGCCAGAGCCGTATATTCCGAAATCTGGCGCGCGCGTAATGTCTTTGCTGGAGCCGACCAAAAAGATGTCCAAGTCTGACGATAACCGCAATAACGTTATCGGCCTGCTGGAAGATCCGAAATCGGTAGTGAAGAAAATCAAGCGTGCGGTCACTGATTCCGACGAGCCGCCAGTAGTTCGCTACGACGTGCAGAACAAAGCGGGGGTTTCTAACCTGCTGGATATCCTTTCTGCAGTGACTGGCCAGAGCATCCCGGAGCTGGAAAAACAGTTCGAAGGCAAAATGTATGGTCATCTGAAAGGCGAAGTGGCAGAAGCGGTTTCCGGAATGTTGACTGAATTGCAGGAGCGTTATCACCGTTTCCGCAATGACGAAGCCTTCCTGCAACAGGTGATGAAAGACGGCGCAGAAAAAGCCAGCGCACACGCTTCCCGCACGCTGAAAGCGGTTTACGAAGCAATTGGTTTTGTAGCGAAGCCGTAATTCAACATGTTGAAGGAAAGCGTAGCGCATCATGCAGTTTTGCTTTTATCATCACTCTGAAACCGGGGAAACCCGGTTTTTTTGTCCCTTTTTCGCAGTAATCCGGAAAAATGTGAAGCATCTCGCCGTTTCCATCTCTCGTGGTTGCCACTTATCTTCATTTTAATGAATATATAAATATTCACTTTATTGAAAATTTACTATGCGCCGAACGTTTATCAAAAAAGAAGGTGTCGTCATCACGACGCTGGCCCGTTATTTGTTGGGTGAAAAATGCGGTAATCGCCTGAAAACGATTGATGAGCTGGCAACTGAATGCCGCTCGTCCGTTGGCCTGACGCAGGCCGCGCTAAAAACGCTGGAATCAAGCGGCGCGATACGCATTGAACGTCGCGGGCGTAATGGCAGTTTCCTGGCGGAGATGGATAACAAAGCGCTGTTGAGCCATGTCGATATCAACAATGTAGTCTGTGCGATGCCTCTGCCTTATACCCGTCTGTACGAAGGGTTGGCGAGCGGGTTAAAAGCCCAGTTTGATGGCATTCCTTTTTACTATGCGCATATGCGCGGCGCGGATATTCGCGTGGAGTGTTTGCTTAACGGTGTGTATGACATGGCAGTGGTTTCCCGGCTGGCGGCAGAAAGTTATCTCACACAAAAAGGTTTATGCCTCGCACTGGAGTTGGGGCCGCACACCTACGTTGGTGAGCACCAGTTGATTTGTCGCAAAGGTGAATCCGGTAATGTGCAGCGTGTTGGGCTGGATAGTCGCTCGGCGGATCAGAAAATCATGACCGATGTCTTTTTTGGTGATCGCAGTGTGGAGCGCGTCGATCTCTCCTATCACGAGAGTTTGCAGCGCATTGTCAAAGGTGATGTCGATGCGGTGATCTGGAATGTGGTGGCAGAAAGCGAACTGGCCATGCTTGGATTAGAAGCGACGCCGCTCACAGACGATCCGCGATTTTTGCAGGCCACCGAAGCCGTGATCCTGACGCGAGCTGATGATTACCCAATGCAACAATTACTGCGTGCGGTTGTTGATAAACACGCCCTGCTTGCCCATCAACAGCGGGTGGTCAGCGGGGAACAGGAACCCAGTTATTAAATAAAAGGCATCTAAAATGGAAACCAGACTCAACCTGCTTTGCGATGCAGGGGTCATAGATAAGGACATCTGTAAAGGCATGATGCAGGTTGTCAAGATTCTGGAAACAGAATGTCATCTGCCCATACGTAGCGAGCAGGGAACGATGGCGATGACGCATATGGCGAGTGCGCTGATGCGCAGCCGTCGCGGTGAACAGATACTGCCGCTGGATGACGAATTACTGACGGAACTGGCGCAATCCAGCCACTGGCCAGCGATCATGCAGTTGCATCGGGTGTTATTGCAGGGATTCGCGTTGGAAGTTAACCCGTGTGAAGAAGGATATCTGCTGGCCAACCTTTATGGATTATGGATGGCCGCTAACGAAGACCTTTGAAGCACATGGCAAATCCACGTCGTACATCTTAAATATTCAAAAAAATGAATATTTGAATTAAGGAACAGAAACGAGGCAACAAGATGTTTGTAGAAGCATTGAAACGCCAGAACCCGGCGCTGATTTCTGCCGCATTAAGCCTGTGGCAGCAGGGCAAGATCGCCCCGGACTGTTGGGTGATCGACGTGGATCAGGTACTGGAAAACGGTAAGCGACTCATTGAGACAGCACGGCTTTACGGTATTGAACTGTATCTGATGACTAAGCAGTTCGGTCGTAACCCGTGGCTGGCGGAAAAGCTGCTGGCGCTGGGCTACAGCGGCATTGTGGCGGTGGACTACAAAGAGGCACGAGTGATGCGTCGCGCCGGTTTGCCGGTGGCGCATCAGGGGCATCTGGTACAAATCCCTTGTCACCAGGTATCTGACACCGTTGAACAGGGAACCGGTGTTATCACTGTGTTTACCCTCGATAAAGCACGGGAAATTTCTGCGGCAGCGGTGAAGGCTGGATGCGTACAGTCTGTGCTGCTCAAAGTTTATAGCGACGATGATTTCCTTTATCCAGGGCAGGAGAGCGGTTTTACCCAAAATACGCTGCATGACATTGTCGCTGAAATCCAAAAACTACCAGGACTACATTTAGCGGGACTTACCCATTTCCCTTGCCTGCTTTGGGATGAAACAAGCGGGAAAGTTTTACCCACGCCGAATCTTCACACGCTGGTACAGGCGCGGGATCAACTGGCTAAATCTGGCACTGCCCTTGAGCAACTAAACGCGCCTTCAGCGACCAGTTGCACTTCGTTGCCGGTGTTAGCGCAATATGGTGTTACCCATGCCGAACCTGGTCATGCGCTGACCGGCACTATTCCGGCAAACCAGCAGGGCGATCAACCCGAACGTATCGCCATGCTTTGGTTAAGTGAAATTTCCCACCACTTCCGTGGCGACAGTTATTGCTATGGCGGTGGTTACTATCGCCGTGGTCATGCACATCACGCTCTTATTTTTACTCCAAAAAATCAAAGCATCACAGAAACACTTCTCAAAACAGTGGATGACAACAGTATCGACTATTACCTGCCGTTGGCTAGTGAGTTTCCGGTAAGTAGCGCGGTGGTGCTCTGTTTTCGTACGCAGATTTTTGTCACCCGTAGCGATGTGGTGTTGGTGTCCGGTATTCAGCGCGGCGCGGCGGAAATTGTTGGTCGCTATGACAGCCTCGGCAACCTTCTGGAGGCGTAAATGGCGCGATTTGTGGTGTTAGTGATCGATAGTTTTGGCGTAGGCGCAATGAAAGATGTTGCGCGGGTACGCCCACAGGATGCCGGGGCGAATACCTGTGGTCACATTCTTAGCCAGTTGCCGCATTTACAGTTGCCGACTCTTGAGAAGCTGGGGCTAATCAATGCATTGGGTTATGCGCCGGGTGATATGCAGCCATCGGATTGCGCAGTCTGGGGCGTAGCAGAACTGCAACATGAAGGTGGCGATACCTTTATGGGGCATCAGGAAATTTTAGGTACGCGCCCCTTGCCGCCGCTGCGGATGCCCTTTCGCGACGTTATTGATCGTGTTGAACGAGCCTTAATGGCTGCGGGCTGGCAGGTCGAACGCCGTGGCGATGCGTTGCAATTTCT
Organism: Escherichia sp. 20412-1; assembly: GCF_003027595.1. Taxonomy (NCBI): domain Bacteria; kingdom Pseudomonadati; phylum Pseudomonadota; class Gammaproteobacteria; order Enterobacterales; family Enterobacteriaceae; genus Escherichia; species Escherichia sp. 20412-1. The sequence goes on from NZ_PYQM01000021.1 coordinate 44,897, forward strand.
GTGGGTAAACCAGGCCGTGGCAGTTGGCGACAATCTCGAAGCGGATTTAGGCCAGGTCTATAACGTTACCGCCAATCTCTCTGCGATACCGTTCGATGAAGTTGTCAAGATTGGTCGTGTGGTGCGTGAGCAGGTACAGGTTGGCAGGGTTATTACTTTTGGCGGCCTGTTGCAGGACAGCCAGCGCATTCTTGATGCCGCAGAAAGCAAGGAGGGGCGTTTTATTGGCATAAATGCACCGCGTTCCGGCGCTTATGACAGCGGTTTCCAGGTTGTACATATGGGCTACGGTGTCGATGAAAAAGTGCAGGTGCCGCAACAACTGCATCAGGTAGGCGTACCTACGGTGCTGGTGGGTAAGGTGGCGGATATCGTCAGCAATCCTCATGGAATGAGCTGGCAAAATTTGGTGGATAGCCAACGGATTATGGATATCACTCTCGACGAATTTAACGCCCATCCGACAGCCTTTATTTGCACCAATATTCAGGAAACCGACCTCGCCGGCCACGCAGAAGACGTCGCACGTTATGCCGAACGTTTGCAGGTCGTTGACCGTAATCTTGCCCGGCTTGTTGAGGCGATGCAGCCGGATGATTGCCTGATCGTCATGGCTGATCACGGTAACGACCCGACTATCGGCCACAGCCACCATACCCGCGAAGTAGTGCCTGTGCTGGTTTATCAGCGTGGATTGGCTGCCACTCGTCTGGGTGTGTATCCCACGCTCTCTGATGTTGGAGCCACGGTATGTGAATTTTTCCGTGCTTCGCCGCCACAAAACGGCAGCTCTTTTTTATCTTCCCTTCGCTTTCAGGGTGACTCTTTATGACCATCGATTCGACCGGCTACACCCTTGCTCATGAGCATCTGCATATTGATCTCTCCGGCTTTAAAAACAACGTGGATTGCCGCCTTGATCAATATGCTTTCATTTGCCAGGAGATGAACGACCTGATGGCGCAGGGCGTTCGTAATGTGATTGAGATGACCAATCGTTACATGGGCCGCAATGCGCAATTTATGCTCGATGTGATGCGTGAGACGGGAATCAACGTGGTGCCTTGTACTGGTTATTACCAGGATGCCTTTTTCCCGGAGCATGTGGCGACCCGCAGCGTGCAGGAGCTGGCGCAAGAGATGGTCGATGAAATTGAACAGGGTATCGATGGCACGGAACTGAAAGCCGGGGTCATCGCGGAGATTGGCTCCAGTGAGGGCAAAATCACGCCGCTGGAAGAGAAAGTTTTCATTGCCGCCGCGTTGGCGCATAACCAGACCGGACGGCCCATTTCCACTCATACATCTTTTAGCACTATGGGGTTGGAACAACTGGCTCTACTGCAATCCCACGGTGTCGATCTTTCGCGGGTCACCCTAGGGCACTGCGATCTTAAAGACAACCTCGACAACATTTTAAAGATGATCGATCTCGGCGCGTATGTGCAGTTCGACACCATTGGCAAGAACAGTTACTACCCGGATGAGAAGCGTATTGCGATGCTTCACGCGCTCCGCGACCGTGGATTGCTTAACCGCGTCATGCTGTCGATGGATATTACTCGTCGTTCCCATTTAAAAGCCAACGGTGGTTATGGCTATGACTTTTTATTTACCACCTTTATTCCGCAGTTGCGCCAGTCAGGATTCAGTCAGGCCGATGTGGATGTGATGTTACGTGAAACTCCCTCTCAATTTTTCCAATAAGGACAGACTCATGAAAAAGATTGGCGTTGCAGGCTTACAGCGTGAGCAGATTAAAAAAACCATTGAAACGACGGCTCCTGGCTGTTTTGAAGTTTTCATTTATAACGACATGGAAGCGGCAATGAAAGTGAAATCCGGGCAACTGGATTACTACATCGGCGCGTGTAATACCGGCGCAGGTGCGGCATTGTCGATTGCTATCGCGGTGATTGGTTATAACAAAAGTTGCACCATTGCCAGGCCTGGTATTAAAGCGAAAGACGAGCATATCGCCAAAATGATCGCTGAAGGAAAGGTGGCGTTTGGGCTTTCCGTTGAGCACGTTGAACACGCGATTCCGATGCTGATTAACCATCTGAAATAAAAGGCACGACTATGGATCTGTATATTCAGATTATCGTGGTGGCGTGCCTGACCGGTATGACATCACTTCTGGCACATCGCTCGGCGGCCGTATTTCATGATGGTATTCGCCCGATCCTGCCACAATTGATTGAAGGCTATATGAACCGTCGCGAGGCGGGGAGTATCGCTTTCGGTTTGAGTATTGGTTTTGTGGCATCGGTGGGGATCTCCTTTACCCTGAAAACCGGCCTGCTCAACGCATGGTTACTTTTTCTTCCTACCGATATCCTCGGCGTACTGGCGATAAACAGCCTGATGGCGTTTGGCCTTGGCGCAATCTGGGGGATACTGATCCTCACCTGCCTGCTGCCGGTAAACCAGTTGCTGACTGCGCTGCCGGTTGATGTTTTAGGTAGTCTGGGGGAATTAAGCTCTCCGGTAGTTTCTGCTTTTGCACTCTTCCCGCTGGTGGCGATTTTCTACCAGTTTGGCTGGAAGCAAAGCCTGATCGCTGCCGCCGTCGTGTTGATGACTCGCGTCGTGGTGGTGCGTTATTTCCCGCATCTTAATCCGGAATCCATCGAAATCTTTATTGGCATGGTAATGCTGCTGGGGATCGCGATAACTCACGACCTGCGTCATCGTGATGAAAATGATATCGATGCCAGCGGATTTTCGGTCTTTGAAGAGCGCACGTCGCGGATTATCAAAAATCTTCCGTATATCGCCATTGTCGGAGCGCTGATCGCTGCTGTTGCCAGTATGAAAATTTTTGCTGGTAGCGAAGTGTCGATCTTCACCCTTGAGAAAGCGTACTCCGCAGGCGTCACGCCGGAGCAATCGCAAACGCTGATCAATCAGGCGGCGCTGGCAGAATTTATGCGCGGGCTGGGTTTTGTGCCGTTGATTGCCACCACTGCGTTAGCCACGGGGGTGTATGCGGTTGCTGGCTTTACCTTTGTCTATGCGGTGGGCTATCTCTCGCCTAATCCGATGGTTGCGGCGGTATTGGGCGCAGTGGTTATTTCGGCGGAAGTTTTGTTGTTACGGTCGATAGGTAAATGGCTGGGGCGCTACCCGTCAGTGCGTAATGCGTCGGATAACATTCGTAACGCCATGAATATGCTGATGGAAGTGGCTCTGTTGGTCGGTTCGATTTTCGCGGCAATCAAAATGGCGGGTTATACCGGATTCTCTATTGCGGTCGCCATTTACTTCCTCAACGAATCTCTGGGGCGTCCGGTACAGAAAATGGCGGCACCTGTGGTGGCAGTGATGATCACCGGCATTCTGCTGAATGTTCTTTACTGGCTTGGCTTGTTTGTTCCGGCTTAAGGAATGCACTTATGAAGACGTTTCCCTTGCAAAGCCTGACTCTTGCTGAAGCACAGCAAAAGCAGTTTGCGCTGGTGGACACGATTTGCCGCTATTTCCCTGGCGGTGAGTTCCTTACCTGTGGTGATTTGGGATTAACGCCGGGGTTGAATCAACCGCGCATTACTCAACGTGTGGAACAGGTACTGGCGGGTGTGTTTCATGCGCAAGCGGCGGCGCTGGTGCAAGGCGCTGGCACTGGGGCGATCCGTGCCGGGCTGGCAGCTTTGCTCAAGCCCGGGCAGCGTCTTCTGGTACATGATGCGCCTGTTTATCCGACTACGCGGGTCATTATTGAGCAGATGGGGCTGACGCTTATTACCGCTGATTTCAATGACCTGTCGGCACTTAAGCAAATCGTCGAAGAGCAACAACCAGATGCAGCACTGGTGCAACATACACGCCAGCAGCCGCAGGATCGTTACATTCTGGCAGATGTGCTGGCAACGTTGCGCCTGGCGGGTGTTCCAGCGTTAACTGATGACAACTATGCGGTGATGAAGGTGGCGCGGATTGGCTGCGAATGCGGGGCGAATGTCTCAACTTTTTCCTGCTTCAAGCTGTTTGGGCCGGAGGGTGTTGGTGCGGTGGTAGGCGATGCTGATGCCATCAACCGTATTCGTGCCACGCTTTACTCCGGAGGCAGCCAGATTCAGGGCGCTCAGGCGCTGGAAGTCTTGCGCGGACTGGTTTTTGCGCCGGTGATGCATGCGGTACAGGCGAGGGTATCTGAAAGGTTGCTGACCTTGCTCAACGGTGGCGCAGTGCCACAAGTTAAAAGCGCCGTCATTGCCAATGCGCAGTCGAAGGTGTTGATTGTGGAGTTCCATCAGCCGATTGCTGCAAGGGTACTGGAAGAAGCGCAGAAACGCGGTGCATTGCCATATCCAGTTGGTGCGGAGTCGAAATATGAAATTCCGCCGCTCTTTTATCGTCTTTCCGGGACATTTCGTCAGGCGAATCCACAATTAGAACATTGTGCGATTCGTATTAATCCTAATCGTAGTGGTGAGGAGACAGTGCTGCGTATTTTGCGCGAGAGTATTGCCTGTATTTAACTGCTGTGAACGATATTTTTAAAGGCAAGGTAAAAACAAATACGCCCTCTGGTAAAAATAGAGGGCGTCAGGTAATTAAAACAGCATTAACCGATCTCTGTTAAGAGATTACTGTGCAGTCGGACCGCAGCCGCCAATGATTTTAGAAATAGAAATTGCCGGATGCAGAAGGTAATCATAAGAGCAGTTTTTGTCACGGTTTTCAATATGACCAGTACATGCAGTTAACGTTGCCAGTACCGCACCTACCAATGCTACTTTAATAAACTTGTTCATTCTCATTCCCTATGTAAAATATATCGAGTAATATTCATTAATTATGTGAATATAAGCAAACAGCTCGTTAGAGACAATACAGGAATATCTATGACACGTCAGTGAGTGGACTATTAATAATTCAATTATATTTGTAAGCCAATGTAACTGTGGGGAGTTGTTAAAAAACAAATTAGTTAAAAAGTTGTTTTATGTCTGCTGAAAATAAAAATTAATATGGTGATTATTGTAAATAAAAAGGCCAGAAATATCCGGCCTTAGATAATTTTTTTAAATTAATGGTTAGAGAACCAGTTTAATTTATCGCGCAGGCCAACGACCCGACCAATAATAATCAAAGACGGGCTGTTCATTTGCTGCGCAAGTTCACCGAGTTGCGCGAGCGTACCGTCAATCACGCGTTGCGTAACCGCCGTACCGTTTTCGACAATCGCCACCGGCATTTCACCTGGCATTCCGTATTCAATCAGCTTTTGCTGAATGGTCGCGGCCTGATTCAGCCCCATATAGAACACCAGCGTCTGTTTTTCTGCCGCCAGATTCTCCCAGTCCAGCTCGCCACCCGTTTTTAAGTGCCCGGTGATTAAGCGCACGCTCTGGGCGTAATCGCGATGTGTTAGCGGAATACCCGAATAGGCAGAGCAACCAGAAGCTGCGGTAATGCCCGGAACCACCGAGAACGGAATGCCTGCATTGCACAGCGTTTCCAGCTCTTCGCCGCCACGCCCGAAAATAAACGGATCGCCGCCTTTCAGACGCACCACGCGTTTGCCTTTTTGCGCTTCCCGCAACAGGATCTGGTTAATCTCTTCCTGCGGTACGCAGTGGTATCCCGCGCGTTTACCGACGAAAACGCGGTCAGCATCGCGGCGTACCAGATTCATAATATCGTCAGAAACCAGACGGTCGTAGACCACCACATCAGCCTGCTGAATTTGTTGCAGGCCTTTCAGCGTCAGTAGCCCGGCATCGCCTGGACCTGCGCCAACCAGCACCACTTCACCACGATGATCGAGCGGCTCATTGATTAACTGTTCGGTAGTTTCAGTAATGGCTTTCTGATCGTTGTTCGCCAGCGACTGCGCCAGACGGTCATTGACGAACAGTTTTTCCCAGAAACGGCGACGCTCACCCATTGTGGCGAACTGCTGTTTCACCCGACCGCGTAACTGTCCGGCATATTTTGCCACCTGACCCAGATGGAGAGGCAGTAGTGATTCGAGTTTTTCGCGCAGCAGGCGCGCCAGGACTGGAGATGTGCCGCCGGAGGAGACCGCTACCATTAGCGGTGAGCGGTCGATAATGGACGGCATAATGAAACTGGCGGCTTTCGGTGCATCTACCACGTTACAGAAGATACGACGAGATTCAGCGGCTTTGCTGACGCGCTGGTTAAGCGCATCATCATCAGTAGCCGCAATCGCCAGCCAACAGGTATCGAGAAGGCTTTCATCAAATGGCCCCTCGACGAGGGTTAACATGCCAGCATCTGCCCATGCGGTAAACTGCGGAATAAACGCTAATGCATTCACCGTTAAGCGAGCGCCTGCGTCCAACAGCAACCTGGCTTTGCGTTCCGCGACATCACCGCCGCCGACAATCAGACAGTCGCGATCGCGTAATTGGCAAAATATAGGCAAATGATCCACGTAAAACCCCTTACTGATTAACCTGCAGCCGTTTCAGTTTGATTAAATTTGTCCGCAATCGGACGATTAGCTTTCGGCGTAGCATACCAATAACCCAATCCCATGAATACGGCGCCAGATAAAGTATTACCCAGCGTCACCCACAGCAGGTTATGACCAATGCCCGCCAGAGTGTAGGCTTCGCTATGGTTGCCGAACCAGGAGAGGGCGAACAGCGTCATGTTGGCAACGGAGTGCTCATAGCCGGAGGCGATAAACGCCAGCAGACACCACCAGATAGCGATAAATTTCGCCGCGCCTTCGGTGCGCAGCGCCATCCAGATTGCCAGGCAAACCAGCCAGTTACACAATGCGCCTTTGAAGAACAGTACCATCGCCGGTGCGGTGGTTTTGGCCAGCGCGACAGAATGGACGATGCTGGTATCCACCGGTAGCAGGCTACCGCCGCCCCAGCTATAGAGCATCGCTACGAAGATGGAACCGACCAGATTACCCAGCCAGGTTTGCGGCAGAATTGCCCACATTTGCCCGTGGCTGATGGTGCCTGCTTTCACCCCAAAGGTGAGGAACATGGTGTGTCCGGTGAACAGTTCAGAACCGGCGATAATCACCAGCGTTAAGGCGATACCAAAAGTTGCCCCCATCACCAGCGGACGCACGGACGGATCGAGCAAATTGCCGAGCGTGAAAATCAGGATGATCCCAAGACCCACATAAGCTCCCGCCATTGCGGAGCTGACCCAAAAGCCAAGCGGGTTATTTGCCGACAGGCGTGCGATGCGCGCAGCGTTCGCCGCACACTTATTGATAGTGTCTGTAAACATTTGATTATCCTTAAAAAATAAAAATAAAAAATAAAACAAAGAGTTTAAAAAATGTCCTGCAATATACCGAAGGTTATTACAGGACAATGCAAAAAGGGGAGGCATTGCGCCTCCCGTTAAAACATTAACCGCGCAGTTGTACTACGCCGTCTTTCACTCGTGCTTCGTAATGCTTGACGGAGAACTGTTCGTCCTCCATGCACAAGCCGTCGCTTAAGCGAAAACGCTGTTTTTTCAGCGGGCTGGCTACCCACAGCTCACCCTGATGTTCCGCAATCAGCCCGCGTGACAGTACGCTGGATTCGAAGAACGGATCGATATTGCTGATAGCAAACACCTGGTCGCTGTGATACGGACGGAAAATCGCCACCTGCTCGTCACCTAACAGCGCGCAGACGCCGGTTTCAGGCAGGATGTCATCGATTTTGCAGATGTCTTTCCACTGGCTCATGCGTTGTCCTCCACCAGAGTTACCGGAATACGTTCATACGGCGTTGCCGGACGGTGCTGTTCGCGCTCAGGCACCATCTGCACATTCGGGTCACGCTTGTCGCTGTTGATGAAGTGCTTGAAGCGAGTCTGTGCAGACGGCGTATTGACCGTTTCAGTCCACTCACACACTACAGCTTCACGCAGGCGCGCCATCTCTTCTTCCAGATGTGCGTTCAGACCCAGTTTGTCATCAATGATCACCGCTTTCAGGTAATCGATGCCGCCTTCGAGGTTTTCTAACCACGGTGCGGTACGGGTCAGTTTGTCGGCAGTACGGATGTAGAACATCATGAAGCGGTCGAGATATTTGAGCAGCGTTTCGCGATCGATATCCGCTGCCAGCAGATCCGCATGACGCGGTTTCATGCCGCCGTTACCGCAAACGTACAGGTTCCAGCCTTTTTCAGTGGCGATGATACCTACGTCTTTGCCCTGCGCTTCTGAACATTCACGGGTACAACCAGAGACACCGAACTTGATTTTGTGCGGTGCGCGGATGCCTTTGTAGCGGTTTTCCAGTTCTACGCCGAGGCCGACGCTGTCGCCAACACCGTAGCGGCACCAGGTGCTACCCACGCAGGTTTTCGCCATACGCAGCGCTTTCGCATAGGCATGACCGGTTTCGAATCCCGCTTCAATCAGTTGACGCCAGATCTCCGGCAGATCGTCTTTCTGTGCACCAAACATCGCAATACGTTGGGAGCCGGTGATTTTGGTGTAGAGATTAAATTCACGTGCGATACGACCTACAGCCATCAAACCTTCCGGGGTAATTTCACCGCCCGGAGAACGCGGGATCACCGAATAGGTGCCGTCTTTCTGGATATTAGCGAGGAAGTTATCGTTAGAATCCTGCAACGGAGTATGCTGCGGTTTCAGAATGTATTCGTTCCAGCAGGACGCCAGCAGCGAACCGATGGTGGGTTTACACACTTCACAACCGTAGCCTTTGCCGTGTTTTGCCAGCAGTTCTTCGAAGGTTTTAATGCCTTCAACGCGAATCAAATGGAACAGTTCCTGGCGCGAATATGGGAAGTGTTCGCACAGGTTGTTGTTGACTTCGATGCCCTGTTTCGCCAGTTCGGCGTTCAGCACCTGAGTAACCAACGGAATGCAACCACCGCAGCCTGTACCCGCTTTGGTTTCGGCTTTCAGCGCTGCAACGGTGTGGCAGCCTTTGTTGATGGCAGCAATCAGATCGCCTTTGGTGACGTCGAAGCAGGAGCAGATTTGCGCGCTGTCCGGCAGTTTATCAACACCGATAGACGGTTTACCGCTGCCAGAGTGGGCAGGCAGGATCAGCGAGTCCGGGTTTTCCGGCAGTTCAATGGCGTTCAGTACCAGTTGCAGCAGGTTGCCGTAGTCGCTGGTATCGCCCACCAGTACCGCACCGAGCAACGTTTTGTTGTCTTCGCTGACAACCAGACGTTTGTAAATCTCTTTGCTTTCGTCGAGGTAAACATAGCTACGCGCGCCTGGTGTACGACCATGCGCATCGCCAATACCGCCCACGTCTACGCCCAGCAGTTTCAGCTTGGCGCTAAGATCTGCACCTTCAAATGCGTTTTCGCTACCAAGAATGTGGTCAACAGCCACCTGAGCCATTTTGTAGCCCGGTGCTACCAGACCAAACACACGGTTGTTCCAGCTTGCGCATTCACCGATGGCGTAGATATCCGGATCGGAAGTCTGGCAGGAATCGTTAATAACGATACCCCCACGCGGAGCCACGTCCAGGCCACACTGAGTCGCCAGCTTATCGCGCGGACGGATACCGGTAGAGAAGACAATAAAGTCAACTTCCAGCTCGCTACCGTCGGCAAAACGCATGGTTTTACGTGCTTCGACACCTTCCTGCACAATTTCGAGGGTGTTTTTGCTGGTGTGAACGCGCACGCCCATGCTTTCGATTTTGCGACGAAGCTGTTCGCCGCCCATCTGATCAAGCTGTTCCGCCATCAGCATAGGGGCAAATTCGATAACGTGGGTTTCAATGCCTAAGTTTTTCAGCGCGCCAGCGGCTTCCAGACCTAACAGGCCGCCACCAACAACGGCACCGCGCTTGCTGCGACGGGCGCAGGATTCAATGGCGTTGAGGTCTTCAATGGTGCGATAGACAAAACAGTCCTGGGTATCAGAACCTTTGATCGGCGGGATCCACGGGTAGGAACCGGTCGCCATGATCAGCTTGTCATAATAAACGGTACGTCCGGCGCTGGAGTGGATCACCTTCTCCTGACGGTTGATGGTAATCGCGCGCTCACCGACCAGAACTTTAATGCCGTGTTTCTCATAAAAGCCTTCGCGCACCAGCGACAGCTCTTCGGCAGTGTGGTGAGAGAAGTAAGACGAGAGGTGTACGCGGTCATAAGCGATGCGCGGTTCTTCACAGAAAACGGTAATATCAAAGTTGGCCGCATCAGATTTATCAAGAAGATCTTCGATAAAGCGATGGCCGACCATACCGTTACCGATAATTGCGAGTCTGACTTTGCTCATTTTTGCCTCGATTTCTTTTCTATTACCGCCTACCTTAACGATTCAGCAACCCCACTTATTGATGCAAATCAAATTCACCTTTATATACCTCTTAAGGAGTATATTACTGATTTGTATAAATATTCTTAAGTTATGGAATTGTCTGACATTTCGTGTGTGTGCAAAAAATAGACAAAATAAGAGAGTTTAAAGATATGAGGATAGGTTGAGGGGAAGAGAGGAAAAAACCGGACGACGAAAGCGCCGCCCGATATTGGCAATTAATGAGAGGTCAGGGTGTTATGCTGACGGTGACGGCTGACAAAACCCAGCAGGAAGCACATCACGAATACCACAGCGTACAGACCATTTGCAGTGAGCAGCGCCGCCTGTGGACCGCTATGCTCTACAATCGGGCCAGTAACCACAAAGGTCAGCATGGTGCCGATGGTTCCGCAGGTGAGGACGAAGTTAACCAGTTTTGGGGACGGCACTTTGGTTTGCTGTGAACCCAGGGTGATGATGGTGGTATAGATCGCGCTGGAGAAGAAGCCCAGAGCGAGAATAGACCACGCCATATGTGCCGGTGTTCCAGTGTTAAAGACATACATCAGAATCGCGGCCAGTCCTGCCAGCACGGTCAGAATACGTTGCAGGTCAAAGAAACGCAGAATAAAGCTGAAGGCCCACATGCCGACCATGTACGACATCCAGAAGTTGCTTACCAGCGTTCCTGCGTCGTTCAGGCTCATGCCCAGACCTTTGGCGTACTCCGGCACCCAGGAGATAAAACCTAACTGACCGAGGATGTAGCACAGCGCCGCAATGGAGAGAAACAGCACGCCAATTCCCCATTTTTCTTTCACTACCGGAACGTCATTTTTTGGCGCATGTTTGCCCAGTGCCGGGAACTCACAGCCGAAGGTCAGAATAAAAATAGCGACGTACACCAGCCCGATGCAGGCATAAACCCAGTACCACTCAATGCTACGTGCCAGCAAAAATGCCGCGATCATCGGGAAAATCATCCCGGCCATACTGAAGAAGGAGTCGGTAAACAGCAAGCGAGAACCGCGCTGACGCCCTTCATACATTTGTGTAACCAGGAACGTACCAATCGACATAGTGATACCACTGACCACCCCGAGGATGAACATCGCCGCCGAGAACAACGCCAGACTGTGGCTGAACATCAAACCAGCAACCGCCAGCACCATCAGGAGAAAGCCAAAACGTAACTGCGTTTTCAGCGGGACGATTTCCATCAGCCAGGCGTTGAGGAAGATAGAGATTAAAATTCCGGCATTGAGGAAGGTGAAGGTGTTACTCATACTGGAAACGGGCAGATGGAAATAATCTGCAATATTCCCCATCACCATCCCGGTGACAATAACCAACGCACCGGTGAGTGCGTAGGAAAGAAAGCTAATCCATGTGAGCTTAATGCGATTGCTGTTAGTCATGATTGGCCTGCGTTGAAAGAGAAAATGGCATAGTGGGTATGCCGCGAGCGGGCGATTTTAGGTGATTTTGTGATCTGATTAAATATCTAATTGCAAACGGTTGCTAATTTGCAATATTTAAAGTGATTCTGATCACGGAATATAAGTGATCATCAGGTTACATATATTTCAAGTACGTAAAATTAGGTAAAGGAATGGCCTTGTCATTGAAGGCTATTTAGAATCTCTTCACTTGCTTTTTTTCTGCTCTGTTAAGGAAATCTCATGTTCAAATCGACCCTGGCAGCTTTTGTAGCTGTTTTCGCTCTTTCTGCTCTCTCACCTGTAGCAATGGCAGCGAAAGGGGACCCGCACGTATTGTTAACAACCTCTGCTGGTAATATCGAACTGGAGCTGGATAGCCAGAAAGCACCGGTATCAGTGCAAAACTTTGTCGATTATGTGAACAGCGGTTTTTATAACAACACCACTTTTCACCGGGTGATCCCGGGCTTTATGATTCAGGGCGGCGGTTTCACCGAGCAGATGCAGCAGAAAAAACCGAATCCGCCGATCAAAAATGAAGCTGATAACGGTCTGCGCAACACGCGCGGCACGATTGCTATGGCGCGTACTGCTGATAAAGACAGCGCAACCAGCCAGTTTTTTATTAACGTTGCCGATAACGCCTTCCTCGACCACGGCCAGCGTGATTTCGGCTACGCCGTCTTTGGTAAAGTGGTAAAAGGGATGGATGTCGCAGACAAGATTTCCCAGGTGCCGACTCATGATGTTGGTCCATACCAGAATGTGCCGTCAAAGCCGGTCGTTATCCTTTCCGCTAAAGTCCTGCCGTAACGATTTCTCGCGCGGGCAATATTGTCCGCGCATCTGCTCTCCCGGCGTAACCTGCATTTGCCGCTTATACTTGTGGCAAACGGACACGTTCAGGGAGGCATCAAGTGAAGAAACTCACCGATAAGCAAAAGTCCCGTCTTTGGGAACTTCAGCGTAATCGTAATTTCCAGGCCAGCCGCCGTCTCGAAGGTGTCGAGAGCCCCTTGGTGACGCTTACTGCCGCTGAGGCTTTGGTGCGCCTTGAAGAGCTAAGGAGGCACTATGAGCGATAAGTTCGGAGAAGGGCGCGACCCGTATCTTTATCCTGGCCTCGACATCATGCGTAACCGACTGAATATCCGCCAACAGCAGCGACTGGAGCAGGCCGCTTACGAAATGACGGCGCTGCGCGCCGCGACCATTGAGCTTGGTCCGCTGATGCGCGGTTTACCCCATTTGCGTGCTATTCATCGCCAGCTTTATCAGGATATTTTCGACTGGGCGGGCCAATTACGCGAAGTTGACATTTATCAAGGAGATACACCATTCTGCCACTTTGCCTATATCGAAAAAGAGGGCAATGCCCTGATGCAGGATCTGGAGGAAGAAGGTTATCTGGTCGGCCTTGAGAAAGAGAAGTTCGTTGAGCGGCTGGCACACTACTATTGTGAAATCAACGTCCTGCACCCATTCCGCGCGGGAAGTGGCCTTGCGCAGCGTATCTTCTTCGAACAACTGGCGATTCATGCTGGCTATCAATTGAGCTGGCAGGGCATCGAAAAAGAGGTGTGGAATCAGGCTAATCAGAGCGGGGCAATGGGCGATCTCTCTGCGCTGAAGACGATATTTAGCAAAGTGGTAAGCGAAGCCGGGGAATCTGAGTAAAATAGCGCGGTTCTTTCGTACCGGAGCCGCCATGATCCTGCTTATTGATAACTACGATTCTTTCACCTGGAACCTCTACCAGTATTTTTGTGAACTGGGGACGGATGTGCTGGTTAAGCGCAACGATGCGTTGACGCTGACGGATATTGACGCCCTTAAACCGCAGAAAATTGTCATATCGCCTGGACCCTGTACGCCAGATGAAGCCGGGATTTCCCTTGAGGTTATTCGTCACTATGCCGGACGGTTGCCGATTCTTGGCGTTTGCCTGGGGCATCAGGCGATGGCGCAGGTTTTCGGCGCTAAAGTGGTACGCGCCGCAAAGGTAATGCACGGCAAAACCTCACCCATTACGCATAACGGCGAAGGCGTATTTCAGGGGCTGGCAAATCCATTAACCGTGACGCGCTACCATTCACTGGTGGTGGACCCCGACTCGCTGCCGGAGTGTTTTGAAGTGACCGCCTGGAGCGAGACCCACGAGATTATGGGGATTCGCCATCGCCAGTGGGATCTCGAAGGGGTGCAATTTCATCCGGAAAGTATTCTTAGCGAACAGGGGCATCAGTTGCTGGCTAATTTCCTGCATCGCTGATTTCTGGTTGCCATTTAATGATTTTTTATGCATATTTTGTGATTATAATTTCATAATGATTTATGCGTAACAGGGTGATCATGAGATGGCAACTGAACAAACAGCAATTACACGCGCGACTTTCGATGAAGTGATTCTGCCGATTTATGCACCGGCAGAGTTTATTCCGGTAAAAGGCCAGGGTAGCCGAATCTGGGATCAACAGGGTAAGGAGTATGTCGATTTCGCGGGGGGGATTGCGGTTACGGCGTTAGGTCATTGCCATCCGGCGCTGGTGGAAGCGTTAAAAACCCAGGGCGAAACCTTGTGGCATATCAGCAACGTTTTCACCAATGAACCAGCATTACGTCTTGGGCGTAAACTGATTGAGGCGACCTTTGCCGAACGAGTGGTGTTTATGAACTCCGGGACGGAAGCCAACGAAACTGCCTTTAAACTGGCACGTCATTACGCTTGTGTGCGCCATAGCCCGTTCAAAACCAAAATTATTGCCTTCCATAACGCCTTTCATGGCCGATCATTGTTTACCGTCTCGGTGGGCGGCCAGCCGAAATATTCTGACGGCTTTGGGCCAAAACCGGCAGACATTATTCATGTTCCCTTTAACGATCTCCACGCGGTGAAAGCAGTGATGGATGATCATACCTGCGCAGTGGTTGTTGAGCCGATTCAGGGCGAGGGCGGCGTGACGGCTGCGACGCCGGAGTTTCTGCAGGGCTTGCGTGAACTGTGCGATCAACATCAGGCATTGCTGGTATTTGATGAAGTGCAGTGCGGGATGGGGCGGACAGGCGATTTATTTGCCTATATGCACTACGGCGTGACGCCGGATATTCTGACCTCCGCCAAAGCGTTAGGCGGTGGTTTCCCGATTAGCACCATGCTGACCACGGCGGAGATTGCGTCTGCGTTTCATCCTGGCTCGCACGGTTCCACCTACGGTGGTAATCCACTAGCCTGTGCGGTCGCTGGGGCGGCGTTTGATATCATCAATACGCCGGTCGTGCTGGAAGGCATTCAGGCGAAACGTCAGCGTTTTGTTGAGCATTTGCAGAAGATTGATCAGCAGTACGATGTGTTTAGCGATATTCGCGGCATGGGGCTGTTGATTGGTGCGGAGTTGAAACCACAATACAAAGGTAAGGCGCGTGATTTCCTTTATGCGGGTGCGGATGCAGGTGTAATGGTGCTGAACGCCGGACCAGATGTGGTGCGTTTTGCGCCGTCGCTGGTGGTGGAAGATGCGGATATCGACGAAGGGATGCAGCGTTTTGCCCGCGCAGTGGCGAAGGTGATTGCGGCGTAAAACGGGAGTAAGCCTGATAAGACGCGGTAAGCGTCGCACCAGGCAAAGGGCGTCGGATACGGCGTATGTGCCTTATCTGACCCTCGATTTTGTTCTGGCGATGAATAAATTACGCCTTCGAATCCCGCAACTTGCGACTCAACCAAATCCCGTGGTGTGGTCGCTGCCGCCAGGCCATTGCTGAAATGGTGTGCATCGTATTCAGATGGCCAATAACGCGTTGTAAATGCTGCTCCAGCGTGCCGGACGCACCTTCGTGTGGCAGCATCTCTGGCGAGTCGATGATATTGGCGTCACCAGAACTACCCGGTTCATCATATTCCAGTCGTTGCTGACAACGCTGAATGGCGATTTCACAAGACTGCAAGTACTCCTGCGCCAGTTCCGGCGGCAATGACCGGTGTTCCCGCGCCAGTGTGGTCATGGCATTGATATGTTCAACAATAAACTGACTATGTGTTACCCACAGTTTCATGTCTGCCAGATAATGGCTGTTAAACGCCGGTTCCTGCATCGCCTGATTCAGCGAGTTATACAGGGTGTTATGCGCCTGATTCACCCGCATTCGCTGCCAGGCAAGTGGCGTGGGTTGCGGATCTTTACTGAGGATCAGACGAATAGCCTCCTGGTAAGTTTCTAAGGCGTCATGGGCGTTCTTGCGCAGTAAACCACTCTGCCACTGCGGCCACAGCCATACCGTGCCACCGAAGGCAATCAGACAGCCGATGATGGTATCAATGAGGCGTGGGATGATGTATTGCTCACCATTCAGCCACAGCAGTTGCAGGGTATACACAGCGGTAATGGTAAAACCGACCGTCGCCCAGCCGTAGTTCTTACGCAATATCAGATAGCTGGCGAGCGTGGTAATCAGCATCAATGTCAGGGTGTAACCTTCGGGAATTTTAAAGTGCAGCGCAACACCCGCAATGATTAACCCGACCACGGTTCCCACAGAACGATTCACAATCCGCAGGCGAGTAGCGCCATAACCATTTTGCGTCACCAATAATACCGTCATTAATATCCAATAGGATTTCGGCAAATGCAGCGCGGTGCCCATCAGGCTGGCAACACTTAGCATCACACTCAATCGTCCGGCATTACGCAGCGCTGGCGATTTCAGGGAAAGATAGCTTTTCAGCGCCGGGAGTAACGGCATTCGCCGCTGTTTATCTGCCAGCAGATCGCGGGCATAAAGTGGTTTTTGCGTTCGTAGCACGCGGGCGATGCGACTAAAGTGCCAGTAGCAAAATTGTCCCACGGGGTTATCCGGATGCTGGCGAGCGATTTTTTCCAGCGCGCCAATTTGCTTATCCATCGTAAAACGTGTCGGCAGGCGATGATAAAGAATGTCATCAGCCAGCACGCGCAGGCGGGCGGCGACAGTTTGTGCATTCCAGCGGATAACTTCCTCCGCATGGCTCCGCTCGACCAGCTTTTGCACCTCTTCCGGCTGATGCAAACTGACCGAGATATGTTCCTGTAAGTCCAGCGCCTCCTGGAAAATACGCAGCATCCGCTTGTAGTCCGTATTATTTTGCGCGGAAAGCATATGCATTTGCTGATAACACTGGGTAATTAAATCGACCGCTTTTTGCTGACGCACCAACAATGGTGGCAGAGCATTTTCGGGATCGGTGTGCTGAGTAAGCAGGCTGTATTTGGCTTCACAGTAATCCGCCAGTTCACGGTACAGCAGGCTAAGCGACTCGCGTAACGGTTGCTCACGCCAGAGCCAGAACCAGAACCAGTTAAACAGTCCATACCAGAGCGTGCCTAACGCGTAGATGAGCAACGGTTCCCAGACCGGCATATATCCCGCCAGACTGAGGGTAAAAATGGCGGCGAGTAGCGATGCGGGAAGTAATTTTGCATGCAATGGCCCTAACTCAGCAGTGACGCCAAGTATCAACGTTAACCCCGTCAGCAGAAAGGGTAGGGGGATATCTTTTTCCAGCAGCAGTTGCGTTAGCAAGCTACAAGTGGCAAACAGCGACGCACCAATGATTAAGCGTTTGAAAAAACGCTTATGAGGAGTATCAAGCCCCGCAATATTGCAACAGGCGGGGACGAGAGAAAAGAGCAGCCCGAGTCTTAATTCGCCAAGCAATAGACCAACGGCCACGGGCAAACATAGCACCAGTGTTTGTCGTAGTGCGTAGTTGATGTCGGGATGATAAATCAGTCTGCGCCACATCGGCTTAAACAAAACGGCGCGCTACCAGGTAACGCGCCACTCCGATGGGATCAACGGGTGCCGTAAACGACGATGGTTTTTCCGTGTGCAGAGATCAGGTTCTGATCTTCCAGCATCTTCAGAATACGTCCCACGGTTTCACGAGAACAGCCAACAATCTGACCGATTTCCTGACGGGTAATTTTGATTTGCATACCGTCCGGGTGAGTCATGGCATCGGGTTGTTTCGCCAGATTCAGCAGTGTCTGTGCAATACGACCTGTAACGTCGAGGAATGCCAGGTTGCCCACTTTCTCTGAAGTGACTTGCAGACGACGCGCCATCTGTGCGGAGAGACGCATCAGAATATCCGGGTTCACCTGAATTAATTGACGGAATTTTTTGTAGGAAATCTCAGCTACTTCACAGGCGGTTTTCGCACGTACCCATGCGCTACGTTCCTGGCCTTCTTCAAACAGGCCCAATTCGCCAATAAAATCACCCTGATTCAGATAGGAGAGGATCATTTCTTTACCCTCCTCGTCTTTAATCAGCACTGCCACAGAGCCTTTAACGATGTAATACAGCGTTTCCGCTTTTTCACCCTGGTGAATAAGCGTGCTCTTGGATGGGTACTTATGAATGTGGCAATGAGACAAGAACCATTCGAGAGTCGGGTCTGTTTGCGGTTTGCCAAGCACCATGCGCGGTTATCCTCTGTTATAAGCTTTCTCCAGAGCCAGAAAACGCCGCTGTCTCTGGATTGCCGAAATGTGCTTCCCGCTACCTGGGAAGGGGCTATCAACTGAACTGCACGGTAATGTGACGTCCTTTACATACATGCAGTACATCAATGTATTACTGTAGCATCCTGACTGTTTTAGCATAGCTTTCGCGTTGTGTCTCCTGGTGTCTCGCTTCAGCATGACCCAGGTCGCCTTCCGTTGCGCGATTTGGTCAGTACGCGTACTCTGTCAGGAAAATTGACGCAATGGAGTTCCGATTATGCAAGCGCGTGTGAAGTGGGTCGAAGGGTTAACTTTTTTGGGCGAGTCCGCCTCGGGTCACCAGATTTTAATGGACGGTAACTCTGGCGATAAAGCGCCAAGTCCGATGGAAATGGTGTTGATGGCGGCAGGCGGTTGCAGCGCCATTGATGTGGTTTCTATCCTGCAAAAAGGGCGTCAGGATGTGGTCGATTGTGAAGTAAAATTAACCTCTGAACGCCGCGAAGAGGCACCGCGCCTGTTTACGCACATCAATTTGCATTTTATCGTCACAGGTCACGACCTGAAGGACGCGGCGGTTTCGCGAGCGGTGGATCTCTCTGCCGAGAAGTATTGTTCGGTAGCGCTGATGCTAGAGAAAGCCGTGAATATTACCCACTCCTATGAAGTGATAGCCGCGTGATTTAATGATTAAAATATGATGCCGGATATTATTTTATCCGGCATATAAGAACATTTACTCGATTTTCTTCCCTTCCATCAGTCGTTGTACCAGCGGCAGCATAATTAACTCCATTGCCAGACCCATTTTACCTCCCGGCACCACTAACGTATTGATGTGGGAAATGAATGAGCCTTGTAACATCGCCAGCAGCCAGGGGAAATCGATCCCTTCCAGATTACGAAAATGAATCACCACAAAACTTTCATCCAACGACGGGATGCCTTTTGCAGCGAAAGGGTTAGACGTGTCAACAGTGGGGACGCGCTGGAAGTTGATATGAGTGCGGGAAAACTGCGGCGTGATGTAGTTGATATAGTCTTCCATTGAGCGCACTACCGAGTCCATCACTGCTTCTCGTGAGTGTCCGCGCTCGCCAGTATCGCGGATGAGTTTTTGAATCCACTCCAGGTTAACGATAGGCACGACCCCAACCAATAAATCTACATGCTGCGCGACGTTATGTTGTGGCGTAACCACGCCGCCGTGCAATCCTTCATAAAACAGCACATCGGTCGGTTCTGGCAGCGCCTGCCACGGGGTAAACGTACCGGGCACCTGGTTCCACGGCACGGCTTCATCGTAGGTGTGCAGATATTTGCGCGACTGGCCTTTGCCGCTCAGCCCGTATTCAGTGAAGGTTTGTTCCAGCAGGCCGAAGTCGTTGGCCTCGGGACCGAAGTAGCTGATATGCCGCCCGGCATCGCGCGCTTTGCGGATCGCCATGTCCATTTCCGGGCGGGTGTAACGGTGAAAACTGTCGCCTTCCACCTCGGCTGCATGCAGATTTAACTGCGCGAATATTTTACGAAACGCGAGGCTGGTGGTGGTGGTCCCCGCGCCGCTGGATCCTGTTACTGCAATGACCGGATGTTTGGCAGACATAGTAACTCCATGACCTGGCTATCATTATTATCTTGTCCGCCGACGGTTGCAGGTTATTCGCGAAACTGACTACGCGGCATGATATTGACCGTTTCGTGCAGCTCCGACCATACCAGCACCGCTTCTCCGCATTGTAGCTGGCGTTTGACGTCGGCGGTTTTCTGTTCAAGTGTACGCTCATGTTCACCATAATCTGTGCCTTCGCGTAACACAAAACTTTCAATTAAATTTTCCAGCGTTTCGGGGGAGAGGTCTTGCCAGGGAATCAACATGATTTCGCCTCCAGATACATTGATAACCAGTCAGGAATGCGTGACTCAAGCCACATTTGCGGGTGGAGTAACGTACCGCTAATGAAGCCAACGTGACCGCCATGTTCGGTCAGTTGATACTCCACCTGCGTGGGTAAATTTTCCGGTTTAGGGATCACCTGATGATCCATAAACGGATCGTCTTTGGCATGAATAATTAGCGTCGGTTTGGCGATCCGATTGAGCAGCGGCATGGCGCTACACTGACGATAATAGTCGATGGCGTCGGCATAGCCGTGAATTTTGGCGGTGATCAGATCGTCAAATTCGCGGATGCGGCGCACCGATTTCAACTGCGAGAGATCTATCGGCAGTGTTCCGGGGTACGCCTTCAGTTTACGCGCTGCATTGGCTTTTAACAGATTCACCAGGTAACGCTGATAAACGCGGGAGAAGCCTTTATCCATGTGATAGCTACAGGCTTCCAGCATAAACGGCGCGGAGACAATTACCGCCGCCTCAATCGGGACGTCATTGCCTTCTTTAGCCAGCAGACAAGCCAGCATATTACCGCCAAGCGAATAGCCCACGGCAGCCGTTGGCGCATGACCAAATTCGCGTTGTAGCCAGCGTAAAAACCAACTGGCATCTTCCGTCTCACCAGAGTGATAAATGCGGTGCATCCGGTTTGGTTCACCGCTACAACCGCGAAAATGCATCACTACGCCAAGCCAACCACGCTTTTGCGCTGCCTCGACCAGACCATGTGCGTAAGGGCTATTCAGACTGCCTTCGAGACCATGAAAAACCACCAGACGCGGTTTATGTTGCGCTTGTGTGGGATCTTCACTCCACGCGAGATCGACAAAATCACCGTCAGGCAATTCCAGCCGCTGCCAGTGTGGGGTGAATTTCACCTGACGACGAAACAGACGCGGTAGCATGGTTTGCAAATGGCAATTACTGAAGCCGCGCATGGGGGTGAATTCAGCACTACTGCTGGCGTCGTTAAGATCGGTCGTCGTTACTTGCGCCATTAGTTGCTTTGGCCTTCCAGCAGCATTTGTTCCAGTTGCTCCTGGGCTTCCAGCCATGCCATTTCGCACTCTTCCAGCCCGGATTTGGCGCTGGCTTGCTGTTGCAGACAAGCGGTCAGTTCTGCTTTACGGCTCTGGTCGTATAGCTCGCTGTCGCCCAATTTTTCTTCTGCCTGTGCCAGTTGTGCATTCAGCTTTTCCATCTCTTTTTCCAGACGGGCGATTTCTTTACGTAGTGGCTGGGTTTGCGCACGCAGCTCTGCTTCCCGACGCTTCTGATCTTTACGTGCCTGGGCGCTGTTAGCGTTTTCTTTCGGCGCTTCGTCAGATTGGTTTTCCTGCTTCTGAACGTCGCTCAACCACTGTTGATAATCCTCCAGATCGCCATCGAACGGTTCGACTTTACGATCGTGAACCAGATAGAGATCGTCAGTGGTGGAACGCAGTAAGTGACGGTCGTGCGAAACGACAACCAGCGCGCCTTCAAACTCGATCAACGCTTCGGTTAGTGCCTGGCGCATGTCGAGGTCAAGGTGGTTGGTCGGTTCGTCGAGCAGCAGCAGATTCGGACGCTGCCAGACGATCAGCGCCAGCACCAGCCGTGCTTTTTCCCCACCGGAGAAACGGCGGGTTTCTTCCGTTACTTTATCGCCCTGGAAACCAAAGCCGCCGAGGTAGTCTCGCAGTTTTTGTTCCAGCTCTTGCGGTGCTAAACGCGCCAGATGTTGAATGGGCGATTCATCTGCGCGCAGGTATTCCAGTTGATGCTGGGCGAAGTAACCGAGTTTAATCCCTTTCGCCAGGCCAATTTCACCGCTAATCGGCGCAAGTTCACCGGCTAACAATTTGATTAATGTTGATTTACCTGCGCCGTTGCGGCCTAACAGACCAATGCGCGAACCGGGGACCAGATTCAGTTTGATCGAGTCGAGAATAATGCGATCGCCATAACCCGCGCTGACCTTTTCCATCTTCAGCAATGGATTAGGCAGGCTTTCCGGCGCGCGGAAGCTAAAACGGAAAGGGTTATCGACGTGCGCGGGGGCAATCAGCTCCATGCGCTCGAGCATCTTAATGCGGCTCTGGGCTTGCTTCGCTTTGGTGGCTTTGGCGCGGAAACGGTCGATATAACTTTGCAGATGCGCCACGCGCTCCTGCTGGCTTTCGTACATCGCCTGTTGCTGCGCCAGACGGGTGGCGCGCTGCACTTCAAACGAACTGTAGTTGCCGGTGTACTCGAACATGCTTTGTTGTTCGATATGAATGATTTTATCGACGATCGGATCGAGGAAGTCGCGGTCGTGAGAGATAAGGATCAGCGTGCCCTGATAGCTCTTCAGCCATTTTTCCAGCCAGATAACTGCATCGAGATCGAGGTGGTTAGTCGGTTCGTCGAGCAGCAGCAAGTCTGAACGGCAAATCAGTGCCTGGGCGAGGTTAAGGCGCATTCGCCAGCCACCAGAGAAATCGCTCACCGGATACTCCAGTTGCTCATTGCTGAAACCGAGGCCATGCAGCAGGCTGGCGGCGCGGGAGCGAATACTCCACGCGTCGATAGCATCCAGCTTGCCGTGAATGGTCGCAATGGCATGTCCGTCGTTACGTTCGTTAGCATCCTGAAGTTGCGCTTCCAGTTGGCGATATTCGCGGTCGCCATCAATGACATATTCCAGTGCCGCTTGCGGTAGCGCCGGCGTTTCCTGATTCACCCACGCCAGTTGCCAGCTACCAGGAAAGGTGTAGCTGCCGCCGTCGGCGCTGATTTCATTTTTCAGCAATGCCAGTAGGGTAGATTTACCGCAGCCGTTTTTACCCACCAGGCCGACTTTCTGGCCAGGGTTAATAGTGGCGGTGGCATTATCCAGCAGGACGCGCACGCCGCGACGAATTTGTAACGAGGAGAAAACAATCATAAGGCGCCGTATGTTCAGACTATGTTAAATTATCATTATGATAATGTAGTGTATGGGCGAGCTGCCGCTCCGGGCGCAATGGTAGCCCAAAACAGCGACTATACACAAAACCATACCGGGAGGGGGATGATGTCTCAGCCAGCGAAAGTTTTGCTGCTGTATGCCCATCCGGAATCTCAGGACTCGGTGGCAAACCGGGTACTGCTTAAACCGGCCACGCAGCTCAGCAATGTTACCGTGCACGACCTTTACGCGCACTATCCCGATTTTTTTATTGATATTCCCCGTGAGCAGGCATTACTGCGTGAGCACGAGGTGATTGTTTTTCAGCATCCGCTTTATACCTACAGTTGCCCGGCGTTACTGAAAGAGTGGCTTGACCGGGTGTTAAGCCGTGGGTTTGCCAGCGGGCCGGGAGGAAACCAACTGGCGGGAAAGTACTGGCGTAGCGTGATCACCACCGGCGAACCAGAAAGTGCCTACCGTTATGACGCGCTGAATCGTTATCCGATGAGCGATGTTCTGCGCCCCTTTGAACTGGCGGCGGGCATGTGCCGGATGCATTGGTTAAGCCCCATCATTATTTACTGGGCGAGACGGCAAAGCGCACAGGAGCTGGCGAGTCACGCCAGAGCCTACAGCGACTGGCTGGCAAATCCGCTGCCCGTGGGAGGTCGCTGATGGAAGGTTCCGATTTTTTACTTGCAGGAGTGCTGTTTCTCTTCGCGGCGGTGGCTGCGGTGCCACTGGCATCGCGGCTGGGCATTGGTGCGGTGTTGGGATATTTGCTGGCTGGAATTGCGATTGGTCCGTGGGGACTGGGGTTTATTAGCGACGTCGATGAGATCCTCCACTTTTCGGAACTTGGCGTGGTGTTCCTGATGTTTATCATCGGGCTCGAGTTGAATCCTTCCAAGCTCTGGCAATTGCGGCGCTCCATTTTTGGCGTCGGCGCAGCGCAGGTGCTGTTAAGCGCGGCGTTGCTGGCAGGATTATTGATGCTGACGGATTTCGCCTGGCAGGCGGCAGTTGTGGGGGGAATTGGTCTGGCGATGTCTTCAACCGCAATGGCGTTGCAGCTAATGCGCGAGAAAGGGATGAATCGCAGCGAATCCGGTCAGTTAGGTTTCTCGGTGTTGCTGTTTCAGGATCTGGCGGTGATCCCGGCGCTGGCGTTAGTGCCGTTATTGGCGGGATCGGCAGACGAACATTTCGACTGGATGAAGGTCGGCATGAAGGTGCTGGCGTTTGTCGGCATGTTGATCGGCGGGCGCTATTTGCTGCGCCCGGTATTTCGCTTTATTGCGGCTTCAGGTGTGCGGGAAGTATTCACCGCCGCGACGTTACTGCTGGTGCTGGGGTCTGCGTTATTTATGGATGCGCTGGGGCTGTCGATGGCGCTCGGTACGTTTATTGCGGGCGTGTTGCTGGCGGAGAGCGAATATCGCCATGAACTGGAAACGGCTATCGATCCGTTTAAAGGCTTGCTGCTTGGACTGTTTTTTATCTCCGTCGGGATGTCGCTCAACCTTGGGGTGCTTTATACCCATCTTCTGTGGGTGGTGATAAGTGTGGTTGTGCTGGTAGCGGTGAAAATTCTCGTGCTGTATCTGCTGGCGAGGCTGTATGGCGTGCGCAGCTCCGAGCGGATGCAGTTTGCTGGTGTGCTGAGTCAGGGCGGTGAGTTTGCCTTTGTGCTCTTTTCTACAGCCTCTTCACAACGATTGTTTCAGGGCGATCAGATGGCGCTGTTGTTGGTGACAGTTACGCTTTCCATGATGACCACACCGCTGTTGATGAAGCTTGTGGATAAGTGGCTATCCCGCCAGTTCAACGTCCCGGAAGAAGAGGATGAAAAACCGTGGGTAAACGATGATAAACCGCAAGTGATTGTGGTGGGCTTCGGACGTTTTGGTCAGGTGATTGGTCGTTTGCTGATGGCGAATAAAATGCGCATTACCGTGCTGGAGCGGGATATCAGCGCGGTTAACCTGATGCGCAAATATGGCTACAAAGTATATTACGGCGACGCTACGCAAGTTGACCTGTTGCGCTCTGCGGGTGCAGAAGCCGCAGAATCCATCGTCATTACCTGCAATGAACCGGAAGACACCATGAAACTGGTGGAAATATGCCAGCAACACTTCCCGCATTTGCATATTCTTGCGCGAGCGCGCGGACGTGTGGAAGCGCATGAGTTATTACAGGCAGGGGTGACGCAGTTTTCCCGTGAAACATTCTCCAGTGCGTTAGAGTTGGGGCGCAAAACGCTGGTTACGCTTGGGATGCACCCGCATCAGGCACAGCGGGCACAGCTCCATTTTCGTCGCCTGGATATGCGTATGTTGCGGGAGTTAATCCCGATGCATGCCGATACCGTACAAATTTCTCGCGCCAGGGAAGCCCGACGCGAACTGGAAGAGATTTTCCAGCGTGAGATGCAACAAGAACGACGTCAGCTCGACGGCTGGGATGAATTTGAGTAGAGGGTGAATATGGCAATACGAAAACGCTTTATCGCTGGTGCAAAATGTCCAGCCTGTCAGGCGCAGGATTCAATGGCGATGTGGCGCGAAAATAATATTGATATAGTTGAATGCGTTAAGTGCGGACACCAAATGCGGGAAGCGGATAAAGAAGCCCGCGATCACGTTCGCAAAGATGAGCAAGTTATCGGGATTTTTTATCCGGACTAGCGATATGCGCTGAGTTTTTTTAAGCTAGTGAGTACACGGCTGCAGAATTCCGCTACAATCTGCGCCACAATTCTTCCCATGCTCAGGAGATATCATGAAAGTAGCAAAAGACCTGGTGGTCAGCCTGGCCTATCAGGTACGTACAGAAGACGGTGTGTTGGTTGATGAGTCTCCGGTGAGTGCGCCGCTGGACTACCTGCATGGTCACGGTTCCCTGATCTCTGGCCTGGAAACGGCGCTGGAAGGTCATGAAGTTGGCGACAAATTTGATGTCGCTGTTGGCGCGAACGACGCTTACGGTCAGTACGACGAAAACCTGGTTCAGCGCGTTCCTAAAGACGTATTTATGGGCGTTGACGAACTGCAGGTGGGTATGCGCTTCCTGGCTGAAACCGACCAGGGTCCAGTACCGGTTGAAATCACTGCCGTTGAAGACGATCACGTTGTGGTTGACGGTAACCACATGCTGGCTGGTCAGAATCTGAAATTCAACGTTGAAGTTGTGGCGATTCGTGAAGCGACCGAAGAGGAACTGGCTCACGGTCACGTTCATGGTGCGCACGATCATCACCACGATCACGACCACGACGGTTGCTGCGGCGGTCATGGCCACGATCACGGTCATGAACACGGTGGCGAAGGTTGCTGTGGCGGTAAAGGTAACGGCGGTTGCGGTTGCCACTAAGGCAGAACAGGTGACAAAAAAGCGGGGAATTCCCCGCTTTTTTTCGCCTCAATAGTGCGGAGGTGGCGTTTCTTCAGCCTGTGACGCGATGTTCGACGGCTGACTGGCTTTTAACTTCTCGGTCAGCAGACGCAGATGATCGCGCAGTTTTGCCATCTCCATTTCATGAGCGGTCACCGTGACGTTCAGTTCTTCAATGGTGATTTCCTGAAAAGCCAGTCGGCTCTCCAGCTCTGCCAGGCGTGCTTCCATTGATAAATCCTGCATGATTCACCTCTTTTGTCGAATGGTCGCCGCGGATTCTACTTAACTTTGTTGCCAGAGACAGCACTCATTTTGTGGCATCGAAACTAATTTAAACAAAAAGAGTCTGAAAATAGATGATAATAGGGCGTGTCTGTATGTAGATTTATCCGACAACGCTTTATAGTACCCTTCTGATAATAGTTAACCCTGGGGTGAGATGCCCCGATCCTGGAGATATGGATGAAATCACTGTTTAAAGTAACGCTGCTGGCGACCACAATGGCTGTTGCCCTGCATACACCAATCACTTTTGCTGCCGAAGCGGCGAAACCTGCTACAACTGCTGACAGCAAAGCAGCGTTCAAAAATGACGATCAGAAATCAGCTTACGCACTGGGCGCTTCGCTGGGTCGTTACATGGAAAATTCTCTGAAAGAACAAGAAAAGTTGGGCATTAAACTGGATAAAGATCAGCTGATCGCTGGCGTTCAGGATGCATTTGCTGATAAGAGCAAACTTTCCGATCAAGAGATCGAACAGACTCTGCAAGCGTTTGAAGCACGCGTGAAATCCTC
Organism: Escherichia sp. 20412-1; assembly: GCF_003027595.1. NCBI lineage: Bacteria > Pseudomonadati > Pseudomonadota > Gammaproteobacteria > Enterobacterales > Enterobacteriaceae > Escherichia > Escherichia sp. 20412-1. Next base: position 72,081 of record NZ_PYQM01000021.1, read on the forward strand.
CGCTCAGGCGAAGATGGAAAAAGATGCGGCTGATAACGAAGCGAAAGGTAAAGAGTACCGCGAGAAATTTGCCAAAGAGAAAGGTGTGAAAACCTCTTCTACTGGCCTGGTGTATCAAGTCCTGGATGCCGGTAAAGGTGAAGCACCGAAAGACAGCGACACTGTTGTGGTGAACTACAAAGGTACGCTGATCGACGGTAAAGAGTTCGATAACTCTTACACCCGTGGTGAACCGCTCTCCTTCCGTCTGGATGGTGTAATCCCGGGCTGGACTGAAGGTCTGAAGAACATTAAGAAAGGCGGCAAGATTAAGCTGGTTATTCCACCAGAACTGGCTTACGGCAAAGCGGGGGTTCCGGGGATTCCACCGAATTCTACCCTGGTGTTTGACGTAGAGCTGCTGGATGTGAAACCAGCGCCGAAGGCTGATACGAAGCCAGAAGCAGATACTAAAGCAGCAGATTCTGCTAAAAAATAAGCATTAAAAACCGCCGCCTGACCAGGCGGCGGTTTTTTTATTGCAGGCCGGATATAATTAGTGCTGGAAAGCGGAACCTCCGCTGTATTAATTTAATTACCCGCATCATTAATGAGCCTGCCCTGAAAAGTTAACGACAGGCTCCTGAAAAGGAGTGTTTTTTTTCATGTCCAGGTCGCTTTTAACCAACGAAACCAGTGAGTTGGATTTACTGGATCAACGTCCTTTCGACCAGACCGATTTTGATATTCTGAAATCCTACGAAGCGGTGGTGGACGGGTTAGCGATGCTCATTGGCTCCCACTGTGAAATCGTTTTGCACTCTTTGCAGGATTTAAAATGTTCAGCCATTCGTATTGCCAACGGTGAACATACAGGCCGGAAGATTGGTTCGCCAATTACCGATCTGGCGCTGCGTATGCTGCACGATATGACAGGGGCGGATAGCAGCGTTTCTAAATGCTACTTTACTCGCGCCAAAAGCGGAGTATTAATGAAGTCCCTGACAATCGCCATTCGTAACCGCGAACAGCGAGTGATTGGTCTGCTATGTATCAATATGAATCTTGATGTTCCTTTCTCGCAGATTATGAGCACTTTTGTGCCGCCAGAAACCCCGGATGTCGGTTCAAGCGTCAACTTTGCCTCTTCTGTTGAAGATCTGGTTACCCAAACGCTGGAGTTCACCATTGAAGAAGTGAACGCCGATCGCAATGTTTCTAATAACGCCAAAAATCGCCAGATCGTGCTGAATCTTTACGAGAAAGGCATCTTCGACATCAAAGACGCGATCAACCAGGTGGCTGACCGTCTGAATATCTCCAAACATACTGTCTATCTCTATATCCGTCAGTTCAAGAGCGGTGATTTCCAGGGGCAAGATAAGTAATGCGTTTTGCCATCGTGGTAACCGGGCCAGCATACGGTACGCAACAGGCGAGTAGTGCTTTTCAGTTTGCGCAGGCGCTGATAGCCGAAGGTCATGAGCTGAGTAGCGTCTTTTTCTACCGGGAAGGTGTCTACAACGCCAACCAGTTGACCTCTCCCGCGAGTGATGAATTTGACCTTGTGCGCGGCTGGCAGCAATTGAATACACAACACGGCGTGATGCTGAATATCTGTGTGGCGGCAGCATTACGTCGCGGTATTGTCGATGAAACTGAGGCTGGAAGATTAGGTCTGGCATCAGCTAATCTCCAGCCGGGCTTTACCTTAAGTGGCCTTGGCGCTCTGGCGGAAGCCTCGCTGACCTGCGACAGGGTGGTACAGTTCTGATGAAACGAATTGCGTTTGTCTTTTCTACTGCACCCCACGGCACAGCGGCTGGCCGTGAAGGATTAGATGCATTACTCGCAACCTCCGCATTAACTGACGATATTGCAGTTTTCTTTATTGCCGATGGTGTTTTTCAAATTCTGCCAGGCCAAAAGCCCGATGTAGTGCTGGCGCGTGATTACATCGCTACCTTTAAACTGCTGGGGCTTTACGACATTGAACAGTGTTGGGTTTGTGCGGCTTCACTACGTGAACGCGGGTTAAATCCGGAGACACCATTGGTCGTGGAAGCCACGCCGCTCGAAGCTGAAACATTACGTCGTGAGCTTGGCAATTATGATGTTATTTTAAGATTTTGAGGCGTCCATGCTGCACACATTACATCGCTCCCCCTGGTTGACGGATTTTTCTGCACTGCTGCGTCTGCTCGGTGAGGGCGACGAACTGCTGTTATTGCAGGATGGCGTAACTGCCGCAGTTGACGGTAACCGCTACCTTGAAAGTCTACGTAATGCCCCCATTAAGGTCTATGCCCTGAACGAAGACCTCATTGCTCGCGGTTTGAGTGGTCAAATTTCGAACGATATCATCCGAATTGACTATACTGATTTCGTCAGACTTACGGTTAAGCACACCAGTCAGATGGCCTGGTGACGGCGGGATCGTTGTATATTTCTTGACACCTTTTCGACACCGCCCTAAAATTCGGCGTCCTCATATTGTGTGAGGACGTTTTATTACGTGTTTACGAAGCAAAAGCTAAAACCAGGAGCTATTTAATGGCAACAGTTAACCAGCTGGTACGCAAACCACGTGCTCGCAAAGTTGCGAAAAGCAACGTGCCTGCGCTGGAAGCATGCCCGCAAAAACGTGGCGTATGTACTCGTGTATATACTACCACTCCTAAAAAACCGAACTCCGCACTGCGTAAAGTATGCCGTGTTCGTCTGACTAACGGTTTCGAAGTGACTTCCTACATCGGTGGTGAAGGTCACAACTTGCAGGAACACTCCGTGATCCTGATCCGTGGCGGTCGTGTTAAAGACCTCCCGGGTGTTCGTTACCACACCGTACGTGGTGCGCTTGACTGCTCCGGCGTTAAAGACCGTAAGCAGGCTCGTTCCAAGTATGGCGTGAAGCGTCCTAAGGCTTAATGGTTCTCCGTTAAGTAAGGCCAAACGTTTTAAATTAATGTCAAACTAAACTCGTAGAGTTTTGGACAATCCTGAATTAACAACGGAGTATTTCCATGCCACGTCGTCGCGTCATTGGTCAGCGTAAAATTCTGCCAGATCCGAAGTTCGGATCAGAACTGCTGGCTAAATTTGTAAATATCCTGATGGTAGATGGTAAAAAATCTACTGCTGAATCTATCGTATACAGCGCGCTGGAGACCCTGGCTCAGCGTTCTGGTAAATCTGAACTGGAAGCATTCGAAGTAGCTCTCGAAAACGTGCGCCCGACTGTCGAAGTTAAGTCTCGCCGCGTTGGTGGTTCTACTTATCAGGTCCCAGTTGAAGTCCGTCCGGTTCGTCGTAATGCTCTGGCAATGCGTTGGATCGTTGAAGCTGCTCGTAAACGCGGTGATAAATCCATGGCTCTGCGCCTGGCGAACGAACTTTCCGATGCTGCAGAAAACAAAGGCACTGCAGTTAAGAAACGTGAAGACGTTCACCGTATGGCCGAAGCCAACAAGGCGTTCGCACACTACCGTTGGTAATCCCTTCGGAGTTTTAGTCACCAGGCGGGCGCTTCCAGTAAGCAGCCCGCTTTGGGCTACTTAAATTGAACGCCTAAAAGATAAACGAGGAAACAAATGGCTCGTACAACACCCATCGCACGCTACCGTAACATCGGTATCAGTGCGCACATCGACGCCGGTAAAACCACTACTACCGAACGTATTCTGTTCTACACCGGTGTAAACCATAAAATCGGTGAAGTTCATGACGGCGCTGCAACCATGGACTGGATGGAGCAGGAGCAGGAACGTGGTATTACCATCACTTCCGCTGCGACTACTGCATTCTGGTCTGGTATGGCTAAGCAGTATGAGCCGCATCGCATCAACATCATCGACACCCCGGGGCACGTTGACTTCACAATCGAAGTAGAACGTTCCATGCGTGTTCTCGATGGTGCGGTAATGGTTTACTGCGCAGTTGGTGGTGTTCAGCCGCAGTCTGAAACCGTATGGCGTCAGGCAAACAAATATAAAGTTCCGCGCATTGCGTTCGTTAACAAAATGGACCGCATGGGTGCGAACTTCCTGAAAGTTGTTAACCAGATCAAAACCCGTCTGGGCGCGAACCCGGTTCCGCTGCAGTTGGCGATTGGTGCTGAAGAACATTTCACCGGTGTTGTTGACCTGGTGAAAATGAAAGCTATCAACTGGAACGATGCTGACCAGGGCGTAACCTTCGAATACGAAGATATCCCGGCAGACATGGTTGAACTGGCTAACGAATGGCACCAGAACCTGATCGAATCCGCGGCTGAAGCTTCTGAAGAGCTGATGGAAAAATACCTGGGTGGTGAAGAACTGACTGAAGCAGAAATCAAAGGTGCTCTGCGTCAGCGCGTTCTGAACAACGAAATCATCCTGGTAACCTGTGGTTCTGCGTTCAAGAACAAAGGTGTTCAGGCGATGCTGGATGCGGTAATTGATTACCTGCCATCCCCGGTTGACGTACCTGCGATCAACGGTATCCTGGACGACGGTAAAGACACTCCGGCTGAACGTCACGCAAGTGATGACGAGCCGTTCTCTGCACTGGCGTTCAAAATTGCTACCGACCCGTTTGTTGGTAACCTGACCTTCTTCCGTGTGTACTCCGGTGTGGTTAACTCTGGTGATACCGTACTGAACTCCGTGAAAGCTGCACGTGAGCGTTTCGGCCGTATCGTTCAGATGCATGCTAACAAACGTGAAGAGATCAAAGAAGTTCGCGCGGGCGACATCGCTGCTGCAATCGGTCTGAAAGACGTAACCACTGGTGACACCCTGTGTGACCCGGATGCGCCGATCATTCTGGAACGTATGGAATTCCCTGAGCCGGTAATCTCCATCGCAGTAGAACCGAAAACCAAAGCTGACCAGGAAAAAATGGGTCTGGCTCTGGGCCGTCTGGCTAAAGAAGACCCGTCTTTCCGTGTATGGACTGACGAAGAATCTAACCAGACCATCATCGCGGGTATGGGTGAGCTGCACCTCGACATCATCGTTGACCGTATGAAGCGTGAATTCAACGTTGAAGCGAACGTAGGTAAACCGCAGGTTGCTTACCGTGAAACTATCCGCCAGAAAGTTACCGATGTTGAAGGTAAACACGCGAAACAGTCTGGTGGTCGTGGTCAGTATGGTCATGTTGTTATCGACATGTACCCGCTGGAGCCGGGTTCAAACCCGAAAGGCTACGAGTTCATCAACGACATTAAAGGTGGTGTAATCCCTGGCGAATACATCCCGGCCGTTGATAAAGGTATCCAGGAACAACTGAAAGCTGGCCCGCTGGCAGGCTACCCGGTAGTAGACATGGGTATTCGTCTGCACTTCGGTTCTTACCATGACGTTGACTCCTCTGAACTGGCGTTTAAACTGGCTGCTTCTATCGCCTTTAAAGAAGGCTTTAAGAAAGCGAAACCAGTTCTGCTTGAGCCGATCATGAAGGTTGAAGTAGAAACTCCTGAAGAGAACACCGGTGACGTTATCGGTGACTTGAGCCGTCGTCGTGGTATGCTCAAAGGTCAGGAATCTGAAGTTACTGGCGTTAAGATCCACGCTGAAGTACCGCTGTCTGAAATGTTCGGATATGCAACTCAGCTGCGCTCTCTGACCAAAGGTCGCGCATCATACACTATGGAATTCCTGAAGTATGATGAAGCGCCGAGTAACGTTGCTCAGGCCGTAATTGAAGCCCGTGGTAAATAAGCCTCAGGGTTAATACCAAAGTCCCGTGCTCTCTCCTGAAGGGGAGAGCACTATAGTAAGGAATATAGCCGTGTCTAAAGAAAAATTTGAACGTACAAAACCGCACGTTAACGTTGGTACTATCGGCCACGTTGACCACGGTAAAACTACTCTGACCGCTGCAATCACCACCGTACTGGCTAAAACCTACGGCGGTGCTGCTCGTGCATTCGACCAGATCGATAACGCGCCGGAAGAAAAAGCTCGTGGTATCACCATCAACACTTCTCACGTTGAATACGACACCCCGACCCGTCACTACGCACACGTAGACTGCCCGGGGCACGCCGACTATGTTAAAA
>NZ_PYQM01000135.1:0-374 GCF_003027595.1 Escherichia sp. 20412-1
CGGCGTGAACGCCTTATCCGGCCTACGGTTAAGGCACAAATTTGTAGGCCGGATAAGCGTAAGCGCATCCGGCATCGGTGCATATTGCCGGATGCGGCGTGAACGCCTTATCCGGCCTACGGTTAAAGCACAAATTTGTAGGCCGGATAAGCGTAAGCGCATCCGGCATCGGTGCATATTGCCGGATGCGGCGTGAACGCCTTATCCGGCCTACGGTTAAAGCACAGATTTGTAGGTCGGATAAGCATAAGCGCATCCGGCATCGGTGCATATTGCCGGATGCGGCGTGAACGCCTTATCCGGCCTACGGTTAAAGCACGATTTGTAGGCCGGATAAGCGTAAGCGCATCCGGCATCGGTGCATATTGCCGGAT
>NZ_PYQM01000136.1:0-333 GCF_003027595.1 Escherichia sp. 20412-1
TCTGCGTTTCTCCGGTCCTAAGACATCAATCATCTGTTCTCCAATGACTAGTCTAAAAACTAGTATTAAGACTATCACTTATTTAAGTGATATTGGTTGTCTGGAGATTCTGGGGGCTAGTCTAATGAGAATACTAACGCTGCTGAGTTATTTGATCTTGCATAGTATCGGTTTATGACAAAAACAAAAAACGGCCCCAAAAGGGATAATGCCGATCAGTTAAGGATCAGTTGACCGATCCAGTGGCTGTGTAAGAATCCGGAAACGCTCACTCGTTTCCGGATTTTTTTATGCACATTGGACAGGCCCTTGATCTGGTATCCCGTTACGATT
>NZ_PYQM01000022.1:0-72533 GCF_003027595.1 Escherichia sp. 20412-1
TGGTGCGGAAAAAATGCCGGATGCGATGCTGGCGAGCCTTATCTGTCCTGCGCAGGGTTACGGTAGGGGTCAGCAGCGCATTATTCCCCCACATACGCCAGATTCAGTAGCGGATACGGTTTCCCCAGCTCGTCGACTTCCGAACGCCCGGTAACGTTAAATCCCATCTTCTTATAGAATCCTACTGCTTGATCATTTTGCTCATTAACGTTGGTTGTCAGTTCCGTGGCCATCGAGAGCGCATGTTCCACCAGTAGTCGACCTACGCCATACCCGCGCGCATCAGAATCGACAAATAGCGCATCCATATGCTGCCCGCTTAGCAACATAAACCCAATCGGTTGATCCCGCTCATTAACCGCAACCCACAGCGGTGCTTCTGGCAGAAACGAACTCACCAGCTCTTCCAGTTCGACCCGATAGCCTGCAGACAAAAAATGGTGGGTAGCATCGACAGAACGACACCAGATCGAAACCAGTTTTTCCCCTTCCTCAGGCGAATTCTAATAACCATTTCCACTCCTTTTATTCATGCTTATATTCTAACTCAGCCTTTTTCTTGAAACTTTCTCACCTTGAACATGCAGGCTCGACATTGGCGAATTTTCTGGTTATCTTCAGCTATCTGGATGTCTAAACGTTTAAACGTATGTAGTGAGGTAATCAGGTTATGCCGATTCGTGTGCCGGACGAGCTACCCGCCGTCAATTTCTTGCGTGAAGAAAACGTCTTTGTGATGACAACTTCGCGCGCGTCTGGTCAGGAAATTCGTCCGCTAAAGGTGCTTATCCTTAACCTGATGCCGAAGAAGATCGAAACTGAAAATCAGTTTTTACGCCTGCTTTCAAACTCTCCTTTGCAGGTCGATATTCAGTTGTTGCGCATCGATTCTCGCGAGTCGCGCAACACGCCTGCAGAGCATCTGAACAACTTCTACTGCAACTTTGAAGATATACAGGAACAGAACTTTGATGGTCTGATTGTAACTGGCGCGCCGCTGGGTCTGGTGGAGTTTAATGACGTCGCTTACTGGCCGCAGATCAAACAGGTATTGGAGTGGTCGAGAGATCACGTCACCTCGACATTATTTGTCTGTTGGGCGGTTCAGGCCGCGCTTAATATTCTCTACGGTATACCCAAGCAAACCCGCACCGACAAACTTTCGGGTGTATACGAGCACCACATTCTCCATCCTCATGCGCTTCTGACGCGTGGATTTGATGATTCATTTCTGGCACCGCATTCGCGATATGCAGACTTTCCTGCAGCGTTGATTCGTGATTACACCGATCTGGAGATTCTGGCAGAGACAGAAGAAGGGGATGCGTATTTGTTTGCCAGCAAAGACAAGCGCATTGCCTTTGTGACGGGCCATCCCGAATACGATGCGCAAACACTGGCGCAGGAATATTTCCGCGATGTAGAAGCCGGACTAACTCCGGATGTACCGTATAACTATTTCCCGCATAACGATCCGCAAAACAAACCGTGTGCGAGCTGGCGTAGTCACGGTAATTTGCTGTTTACCAACTGGCTCAACTATTACGTCTACCAGATTACGCCATACGATCTACGCCACATGAATCCAACGCTGGATTAATCTTCTGCGGCGATCGATCGTTAAGCGATTCAGCACATTACATCAGGCACCTTCGGGTGCCTTTTTTATTTCTGAAACGTCACTCATCAAGTGAATTAATTTTATTATTATTGTTATCAATAGGTTAATTGATAATTAAAGTAAAAATGGAAATTGTTTTTGATTTTGCATTTTAAATGAGTAGTCTTAGTTGTGCTGAACGAAAAGCGCACAACGATCCTTCGTTCACAGTGGGGAAGTATTCGGATCCATGACGAGGAGCTGCACGATGACTCAACAGGCAACAACAACCGATGAACTGGCTTTCATAAGGCCGTATGGCGAGCAGGAGAAGCAAGTTCTCACCGCCGAAGCGGTAGAATTTCTGACTGAGCTGGTGACGCATTTTACGCCACAACGCAATAAACTTCTGGCAGCGCGCATTCAGCAACAGCAGGATATCGATAACGGGACGTTACCTGATTTTATTTCGGAAACAACTTCCATTCGAGAAAGTAATTGGAAGATTCGCGGAATTCCTGTGGACTTACAAGATCGCCGGGTAGAGATAACCGGACCCGTTGAGCGCAAGATGGTGATTAACGCGCTAAACGCTAATGTGAAAGTCTTCATGGCTGACTTCGAGGATTCACTGGCCCCGGACTGGAACAAAGTGATCGACGGGCAAATTAACCTGCGCGATGCGGTTAACGGCACCATCAGTTACACCAACGAAGCAGGTAAAATTTATCAACTCAAGCCCAATCCGGCGGTTTTGATTTGTCGGGTACGCGGCCTGCACTTGCCGGAAAAACATGTTACCTGGCGTGGTGAAGCAATCCCTGGCAGCCTGCTTGATTTTGCTCTCTACTTCTTCCACAACTACCAGGCGCTGCTGGCAAAGGGCAGTGGTCCTTATTTTTATCTGCCAAAAACTCAGTCCTGGCAGGAAGCTGCATGGTGGAGCGAAGTCTTCACTTACGCAGAAGGTCGCTTTAACCTGCCGCGCGGCACCATCAAGGCAACGTTACTCATTGAAACCTTGCCTGCTGTATTCCAGATGGATGAAATCCTTCACGCACTGCGCGACCATATTGTCGGTCTGAACTGCGGTCGCTGGGATTACATCTTTAGCTATATCAAAACATTAAAAAACTATCCCGATCGCGTCCTGCCAGACCGCCAGGCAGTGACAATGGATAAACCGTTCCTCAGTGCCTATTCACGTCTGCTGATTAAAACCTGCCATAAACGCGGTGCATTCGCGATGGGCGGCATGGCGGCCTTTATCCCGAGTAAAGATGAAGAGCGCAATAATCAGGTGCTCAACAAGGTAAAAGCGGATAAAGCACTAGAAGCCAACAACGGTCACGATGGTACGTGGATCGCCCATCCAGGCCTTGCTGATACCGCAATGGCGGTATTTAACGACATCCTCGGCTCTCGTAAAAACCAGTTAGAAGTCCTGCGCGAGCAAGATGCACCGGTTACTGCCGAACAACTGCTGGCTCCTTGTGACGGTGAGCGTACCGAAGAAGGCATGCGCGCCAATATTCGTGTGGCCGTGCAGTACATCGAAGCATGGATCTCCGGCAACGGCTGTGTGCCGATTTATGGTCTGATGGAAGACGCAGCAACGGCAGAGATTTCCCGCACCTCTATCTGGCAATGGATCCACCATCAAAAAACGTTGAGCAATGGCAAACCGGTGACCAAAGCACTGTTCCGCCAGATGTTGGCTGAAGAGATGAAAGAGATTGCCCATGAATTGGGCGAACAACGTTTCAATAGTGGGCGCTTCGATGATGCTGCTCGCCTGATGGAACAGATCACCACTTCCGATGAGTTAATTGATTTCCTGACCCTGCCAGGCTACCGCCTGTTAGCGTAAACCACCACATAACTATGGAGCATCTGCACATGAAAACCCGTACACAACAAATTGAAGAATTACAGAAAGAGTGGACTCAACCGCGCTGGGAAGGTATTACCCGCCCATACAGCGCGGAGGACGTGGTGAAATTACGCGGCTCGGTCAATCCGGAATGCACGCTGGCACAACTGGGCGCGGCAAAAATGTGGCGACTGCTGCACGGTGAATCGAAAAAAGGCTATATCAACAGCCTCGGCGCACTGACTGGCGGTCAGGCGCTGCAACAGGCGAAAGCGGGTATTGAAGCGGTTTACCTGTCTGGCTGGCAGGTAGCGGCGGATGCTAACCTGGCGGCCAGCATGTATCCGGACCAGTCACTTTATCCGGCAAATTCAGTGCCAGCGGTAGTGGAGCGGATCAATAACACCTTCCGTCGAGCTGATCAGATCCAGTGGTCCGCAGGTATTGAGCCGGGCGATCCGCGTTATGTTGATTATTTCCTGCCGATCGTTGCCGATGCTGAAGCCGGTTTTGGTGGTGTCCTGAATGCTTTTGAGCTGATGAAAGCGATGATTGAAGCCGGTGCAGCGGCAGTTCACTTCGAAGATCAGTTGGCGTCAGTGAAAAAATGCGGTCACATGGGCGGTAAAGTGCTGGTGCCAACCCAGGAAGCGATCCAGAAACTGGTCGCGGCGCGTCTGGCTGCGGATGTTACAGGAGTTCCGACCCTGTTGGTTGCTCGTACCGATGCCGATGCGGCGGATCTGATCACCTCCGATTGCGATCCGTACGACAGCGAATTCATCACTGGTGAACGCACTAATGAAGGTTTCTTCCGTACCCATGCGGGCATTGAACAAGCTATCAGCCGTGGCCTGGCTTATGCGCCATATGCTGACCTGGTTTGGTGTGAAACCTCTACGCCAGATCTGGAACTGGCGCGCCGTTTTGCCGACGCTATTCATGCGAAATATCCAGGCAAGCTGTTAGCCTACAACTGCTCGCCGTCGTTCAACTGGCAGAAAAATCTCGACGACAAAACTATTGCCAGCTTCCAGCAGCAATTGTCGGATATGGGTTACAAATTCCAGTTTATCACCCTGGCGGGTATCCACAGCATGTGGTTCAACATGTTCGACCTGGCAAACGCCTATGCGCAGGGCGAGGGGATGAAGCATTATGTTGAGAAAGTGCAGCAGCCGGAATTTGCTGCTGCGAAAGATGGCTACACCTTCGTTTCTCACCAGCAGGAAGTGGGTACGGGTTATTTCGATAAAGTGACGACCATTATTCAGGGTGGCACATCGTCGGTTACCGCACTGACCGGCTCTACCGAAGAATCGCAGTTCTAAGCAACCGACAATTGTTGTTGGCTGTAGACCGGATAATGCGTTTACGCCGCATCCGGCAATGAGCGCCTGATGCGACGCTGACGCGTCTTATCAGGCCTACAAATGTTGCAGACGCGTAGGCCGGATAATGCGTTTACGCCGCATCCGGCAATGAGCGCCTGATGCGACGCTTGCGCGTCTTATCAGGCCTACAAATGTTGCAGACGCGTAGGCCGGATAATGCGTTTACGCCGCACCCGGCAATGAGCGCCTGATGCGACGCTTGCGCGTCTTATCAGGCCTACAAATGTTGCAGACGCGTAGACCGGATAATGCGTTTACGCCGCATCCGGCAATGAGCACCTGATGCGACGCTTGCGCGTCTTATCAGGTCTACAAATGTTGCAGACGCGTAGGCCGGATAAGGCGTTTACGCCGCATCCGGCAATGAGCGCCTGATGCGACGCTTGCGCGTCTTATCAGGCCTACAAATGTTGCAGGCGCGTAGACCGGATAATGCGTTCACGCCGCATCCGGCAATGAGCGCCTGATGCGACGCTTGCGCGTCTTATCAGGTCTACAAATGTTGCAGACGCGTAGGCCGGATAAGGCGTTTACGCCGCATCCGGCAATGAGCGCCTGATGCGACGCTGACGCGTCTTATCAGGCCTACAAATGTTGCAGGCGCGTAGACCGGATAATGCGTTCACGCCGCATCCGGCAATGAGCGCCTGATGCGACGCTTGCGCGTCTTATCAGGCCTACAAATGTTGCAGACTCGTAGACCGGATAATGCGTTCACGCCACATCCGGCAATGAGCGCCTGATGCGACGCTTGCGCGTCTTATCAGGCCTACAAATGTTGCAGACGCGTAGGCCGGATAAGGCGTTTACGCCGCATCCGGCAATCAACGCCTGATGTGACGCTTGTGCGTCTTATCCGGCAATTCACAGCTCCCGATGAGGGCAACAAATGCCGCGTGGCCTGGAATTACTGATTGCACAAACAATTTTGCAGGGTTTCGATGCCCAGTATGGTCGATTCCTCGAAGTGACTTCCGGGGCGCAGCAGCGTTTCGAACAGGCCGACTGGCACGCTGTCCAGCAGGCGATGAAAAATCGTATCCATCTTTACGATCATCACGTGGGTCTGGTGGTGGAGCAGTTACGCTGCATTACCAACGGCCAAAGCACGAATGCGGCATTTTTACTGCACGTCAAAGAGCATTACACCCGGCTATTGCCGGACTACCCGCGCTTCGAGATTGCGGAGAGTTTTTTCAACTCCGTATACTGTCGGTTATTTGACCACCGCTCGCTTACTCCCGAGCGGCTTTTTATCTTTAGCTCCCAGCCGGAACGCCGCTTTCGTACCATTCCGCGCCCGCTGGCCAAAGACTTTTACCCCGATCACAGCTGGGAATCACTGCTGATGCGCGTTATTAGCGACTTGCCGCTACGCCTGTGCTGGCAGAATAAAAGCCGTGATATCAACTATATCATTCTTCATCTGACGGAAACGCTGGGGACAGATAACCTCGCTGAAAGTCATCTACAGGTGGCGAACGAACTGTTTTACCGTAATAAAGCCGCCTGGCTGGTGGGCAAACTGATAACGCCTTCCGGCACGTTGCCATTTTTGCTGCCGATCCACCAGACGGACGACGGCGAGTTGTTTATTGATACCTGCCTGACGACGACCGCCGAAGCGAGCATCGTCTTTGGCTTCGCGCGATCCTATTTTATGGTTTACGCGCCGCTGCCTGCCGCACTGGTCGAGTGGCTACGGGAGATTCTGCCGGGTAAAACTACCGCAGAACTGTATATGGCTATCGGTTGCCAGAAGCATGCCAAAACCGAAAGTTACCGTGAATATCTCGTTTATTTACAAGGATGTAATGAGCAGTTTATTGAAGCGCCGGGCATTCGTGGGATGGTCATGCTGGTGTTCACGCTGCCGGGCTTTGATCGGGTATTCAAAGTCATCAAAGACAAATTCGCCCCGCAGAAAGAGATGTCAGCGGCTCACGTCCGCGCCTGCTATCAACTGGTAAAAGAGCACGATCGCGTAGGAAGGATGGCGGATACCCAGGAGTTTGAAAACTTTGTACTGGAGAAGCGACATATTTCCCCGTCATTAATGGATTTGCTGCTTCAGGAAGCGCCAGAAAAAATCACCGATCTGGGCGAACAAATTGTGATTCGCCATCTCTATATCGAACGGCGGATGGTGCCTCTCAATATTTGGCTTGAACAGGTTGAGGGTCAGCAACTGCGTGATGCTATAGAAGAGTACGGCAACGCTATTCGCCAGCTTGCCGCCGCCAATATTTTCCCCGGTGATATGCTGTTTAAAAACTTTGGCGTCACCCGACACGGGCGCGTGGTGTTTTATGATTACGATGAAATTTGCTACATGACGGAAGTGAATTTCCGCGACATCCCACCGCCGCGCTACCCGGAAGACGAACTCGCCAGCGAACCGTGGTATAGCGTCTCGCCGGGCGATGTTTTCCCGGAAGAGTTCCGCCACTGGCTATGCGCCGACCCACGCATTGGTCCACTGTTCGAGGAAATGCACGCCGACCTGTTCCGCGCCGATTACTGGCGCGCTCTACAAAACCGCATCCGCGAAGGACATGTGGAAGATGTTTATGCATATCGGCGCAGACAGCGGTTTAGCGTGCGGTTTGTATAAATCAGAGGCGAAAAGTCACCGCATTCCACCATACGCCAGCGTTACTTCCTTCGCCGCTTTAATTACCATCGCGCCAAACTCAGTCACGCGGTCATCGGTAATACGTGAAATCGGCCCGGAAATTGAAATTGCGGCAAACGGTTCGCGGTGTTCATCGAAAATACACGCAGCCAGGCAACGCAGTCCCAGCGCATGTTCTTCATCATCAAATGAATAACCGCGTTTGCGTGTCTGCGCGAGGTCTTCTTTTAAATGCACAGGAGAAACCAGCGTCGCGTGGGTATAGGCATGTAACCCTTTGCGATGCAGCAGCTTTGTCACCTGTTCTTCACTCAGTTGAGCCAAAAAGGCTTTACCGGCACCGGAAGCATGCATCGGCAATTTACCGCCAATAGGGGCGGACATTCGCATCAGATGCGTACACTGCACCTGATCGATAATAATCGCCTCGTGATCGCTTTGATCGAGCACCGCCATATTGACCGTTTCGCCAGATTCTTCCATCAGATCGCGCAGTATAGGATGGACAATAGCTAACAAATTACGGCTCTGGAGAAAACTGCTACCGACCATAAATGCATGCGCGCCGATCGCCCAGTGACCCAGCTCACCGACCTGACGCACAAAGCCCTGTTGTTGCATAGTGGTTAGCAGACGGTGGGTGGTGGAATTGGGTAATCCGGCTTGCTGTGCCAGTTCGGTTAGTGCCACACTGCCATTGGATTCGGCAATCCACTCCAGTAATTTCAGGCCACGCGTTAAAGACTGAACCTGTCCAGTCGCGGGGGCGCTGGTTGCGGCAGGTTTTCTACCGCGTTTTGCGGGAATGGGTGCGACCATGACAGCCTCCTTTTTCTGTATCGTGGAAATCATTTTCATTTCTATTGTTAACTAATGCAACAGTTGCTGTACTGATCCGATGAGTTAATGTTGAACAAATCTCATGTTGCGTAGTGGTCGCTTTTACCACTGATGCGTTTGTGCCAGTATGGTTTGTTGAATTTTTATTAAATCTGGGTTGAGCGTGTCGGGAGCAAGTGTGAGCAGCAAAGTTGAACAACTGCGTGCGCAGTTAAATGAACGTATTCTGGTGCTGGACGGCGGTATGGGCACCATGATCCAGAATTATCGTCTGAACGAAGCCGATTTTCGCGGTGAGCGTTTTGCCGACTGGCCGTGCGATCTAAAAGGCAACAACGACCTGCTGGTACTCAGTAAACCTGATGTGATTGCCGCGATCCACAACGCTTACTTTGAAGCGGGCGCGGATATCATCGAAACCAACACCTTCAACTCCACGACTATTGCGATGGCGGATTACCAGATGGAATCCCTGTCAGCAGAAATCAACTTTGCAGCAGCGAAACTGGCACGTGCCTGCGCTGACGAGTGGACCGCCCGCACGCCGGGGAAACCACGCTACGTTGCTGGTGTTCTCGGCCCAACCAATCGCACAGCATCTATTTCTCCGGATGTAAACGATCCGGCATTTCGCAATATCACCTTTGACCAACTGGTGGCGGCTTATCGTGAATCCACCAAAGCGCTGGTGGAAGGCGGTGTAGACCTGATTCTGATTGAAACTGTTTTCGACACTCTTAACGCGAAAGCGGCGGTCTTTGCGGTGAAAACCGAGTTTGAAGCGCTGGGTGTTGAGTTGCCGATTATGATTTCCGGCACCATTACCGACGCCTCCGGGCGCACGCTCTCCGGTCAGACAACCGAGGCATTTTACAACTCCCTGCGGCATGCCGAAGCGCTGACCTTTGGCCTCAACTGCGCACTGGGGCCAGACGAACTGCGTCAGTACGTGCAGGAACTTTCGCGTATTGCCGAATGCTACGTCACCGCGCACCCGAATGCCGGACTGCCAAACGCCTTTGGTGAATACGATCTCGATGCTGACACAATGGCGAAACAGATTCGCGAATGGGCTGAATCGGGTTTCCTGAATATTGTCGGCGGCTGCTGTGGCACGACGCCACAACATATTGCTGCGATGAGCCGTGCAGTTGAAGGATTAGCACCGCGCAAGCTGCCTGATATCCCCGTAGCCTGCCGTTTGTCCGGACTGGAGCCGCTGAACATTGGCGACGATAGTTTGTTTGTTAACGTTGGTGAACGAACTAATGTAACCGGTTCCGCTAAGTTCAAACGCCTGATCAAAGAAGAGAAATATAGCGAGGCGCTGGACGTGGCGCGTCAGCAGGTGGAAAACGGCGCGCAGATTATCGATATCAACATGGATGAAGGGATGCTCGACGCCGAAGCGGCGATGGTGCGTTTCCTCAGTCTGATTGCTGGCGAGCCGGATATCGCTCGCGTGCCGATTATGATCGATTCTTCGAAATGGGACGTCATCGAAAAAGGACTGAAGTGTATTCAGGGCAAAGGCATTGTTAACTCTATCTCGATGAAAGAGGGCGTTGAAACCTTTATCCATCATGCCAAATTATTACGCCGTTACGGTGCGGCGGTGGTGGTAATGGCCTTTGACGAACAGGGCCAGGCCGATACCCGCGCACGGAAAATCGAGATTTGCCGTCGGGCGTACAAAATCCTCACCGAGGAAGTCGGCTTCCCGCCGGAAGATATCATTTTCGACCCGAACATCTTCGCTGTCGCCACCGGGATTGAAGAGCATAACAATTACGCGCAGGATTTCATCGGCGCGTGCGAAGACATCAAACGCGAACTGCCGCACGCACTCATCTCCGGTGGCGTCTCCAACGTTTCCTTCTCGTTCCGTGGCAACGACCCGGTGCGCGAAGCTATTCACGCGGTGTTCCTCTACTACGCCATCCGTAACGGTATGGATATGGGGATCGTCAACGCCGGACAACTGGCGATTTACGACGATCTGCCTGCGGAACTGCGCGACGCGGTGGAAGATGTGATCCTTAACCGTCGCGACGATGGTACAGAGCGTTTACTGGAACTTGCCGAAAAATATCGCGGCAGTAAAACCGACGACACCGCCAACGCCCAACAGGCGGAGTGGCGCTCGTGGGACGTGAAGAAACGCCTGGAGTACTCGTTGGTCAAAGGCATTACTGAGTTTATCGAACAGGACACCGAAGAAGCTCGTCAACAAGCCGCTCGCCCGATTGAAGTGATTGAAGGGCCGCTGATGGACGGAATGAACGTCGTCGGTGACCTGTTTGGTGAAGGGAAAATGTTTTTGCCGCAGGTGGTGAAATCGGCACGCGTTATGAAGCAGGCGGTGGCGTATCTCGAACCGTATATTGAAGCCAGCAAAGAGCAGGGTAAAACCAACGGTAAGATGGTGATCGCCACCGTGAAGGGTGACGTGCACGATATCGGTAAAAATATTGTTGGTGTGGTGCTGCAATGTAACAACTATGAAATTGTCGATCTCGGCGTGATGGTGCCAGCGGAAAAAATCCTCCGCACTGCCAAAGAGGTGAATGCTGATTTGATTGGTCTTTCGGGGCTGATCACGCCGTCGCTGGACGAAATGGTCAACGTGGCGAAAGAGATGGAGCGTCAGGGCTTCACCATTCCGCTACTGATTGGCGGCGCGACTACCTCAAAAGCGCATACAGCGGTGAAAATCGAGCAAAACTACAGCGGCCCGACGGTTTACGTGCAAAACGCCTCGCGCACCGTTGGTGTTGTGGCGGCGCTGCTTTCCGACACTCAGCGTGACGACTTTGTCGCTCGTACCCGCAAAGAGTACGAAACCGTGCGTATTCAGCACGGGCGCAAGAAACCGCGCACGCCACCGGTCACGCTGGAAGTGGCGCGCGATAACGATTTCGCTTTTGACTGGCAGGCCTATACGCCGCCTGTAGCGCACCGTCTCGGCGTGCAGGAAGTCGAAGCCAGCATCGAAACGCTGCGTAACTATATCGACTGGACGCCGTTCTTTATGACCTGGTCGCTGGCCGGAAAGTATCCGCGCATTCTGGAAGATGAAGTGGTGGGCGAAGAGGCAAAACGCCTGTTTAAAGACGCTAACGACATGCTGGATAAATTAAGCGCTGAAAAATCGCTGAATCCGCGCGGCGTGGTTGGCCTGTTCCCGGCAAACCGGGTGGGTGACGACATTGAAATCTATCGTGATGAAACACGCACGCATGTGATTAATATCAGCCACCATCTGCGCCAACAGACGGAAAAAACCGGCTTTGCTAACTACTGCCTCGCTGATTTTGTGGCACCGAAACTCTCCGGCAAAGCGGATTACATCGGTGCATTTGCCGTAACTGGCGGGCTGGAAGAGGACGCGCTGGCTGATGCCTTCGAAGCGCAGCACGATGATTACAATAAAATCATGGTGAAAGCGCTTGCCGACCGTTTAGCCGAAGCCTTTGCAGAATATCTTCATGAGCGCGTGCGTAAAGTCTACTGGGGCTACGCGCCGAATGAAAATCTCAGCAACGAAGACCTGATCCGCGAAAACTATCAGGGCATCCGCCCGGCACCAGGATATCCGGCCTGCCCGGAACATACGGAAAAAGCCACCATCTGGGAGCTGCTGGAAGTGGAAAAACACACCGGCATGAAACTCACGGAATCTTTCGCTATGTGGCCTGGCGCATCAGTTTCGGGTTGGTACTTCAGCCATCCGGACAGCAAGTACTACGCAGTGGCACAAATTCAGCGCGATCAGGTTGAAGACTATGCCCGCCGTAAAGGTATGAGCGTTTCTGATGTTGAACGCTGGCTGGCGCCGAATCTGGGGTATGACGCCGACTGATTCACAAATCTGTCACTTTTCTTTACAACAAACAGGGCACTCACGGAGTGCCCTGTCTCTTTATTGATAGTAAACACATATACTGGACTTATATCAGACCGGAAAAGCGCTTCCGGAACTGTTTCAGGCACATATAACGATAAGGAGAACCTGAACTCGTGTTAACACTGCTTCACCTGCTTTCTGCCGTCGCCCTGCTGGTCTGGGGGACGCATATTGTTCGAACAGGCGTAATGCGTGTCTTTGGCGCACGGCTGCGTACTGTCCTTAGCCGGAGCGTCGAAAAAAAGCCGCTCGCCTTCTGTGCGGGGATTGGCGTTACGGCACTGGTGCAGAGCAGTAATGCCACCACCATGCTGGTGACGTCGTTTGTTGCCCAGGATCTGGTTGCTCTCGCGCCTGCGCTGGTGATTGTGCTGGGGGCCGACGTCGGAACGGCGCTGATGGCGCGGGTTCTCACCTTCGATTTATCCTGGTTGTCGCCGCTACTTATTTTTATCGGCGTAATTTTTTTCCTCGGACGCAAGCAGTCGCGCGCCGGGCAACTGGGCCGCGTCGGTATTGGCCTTGGGTTGATTTTGCTGGCACTGGAGTTGATTGTGCAGGCCGTAACGCCGATCACCCAGGCGAACGGTGTTCAGGTGATCTTTGCCTCGCTGACCGGCGATATTCTGCTGGATGCGCTGATTGGCGCGATGTTCGCCATTATCAGCTACTCCAGCCTTGCCGCGGTACTGCTGACTGCGACTCTGACTGCTGCGGGCATTATCTCTTTCCCGGTGGCGCTCTGCCTGGTTATTGGCGCTAACCTTGGTTCCGGCTTGCTGGCGATGCTCAACAATAGCGCCGCTAATGCTGCCGCACGTCGTGTCGCGTTGGGCAGCCTGCTTTTTAAGCTGGTGGGGAGCCTGATTATCCTGCCGTTTGTCCACGTTCTGGCAGAATCAATGGATAAACTGCCTTTGCCGAAAGCGGAACTGGTTATCTATTTCCACGTCTTCTATAACCTTGTGCGCTGTCTGGCGATGCTGCCATTTGTCGACCCGATGGCACGGTTTTGCAAAACCATTATTCGCGATGAACCCGAACTGGATGCCCATCTGAAACCAAAACATCTGGATGTCAGCGCGCTGGATACGCCGACCCTTGCTCTGGCGAATGCCGCCCGTGAAACACTGCGCATCGGTGACGCGATGGAACAGATGATGGAAGGGCTGAATAAAGTGATGCACGGCGAACCGCGTGAAGAGAAGGAGTTGCGCAAGCTGGCGGATGATATCAACGTCCTCTACACCGCGATTAAACTTTATCTGGCGCGGATGCCAAAAGAAGAGTTGGCGGAAGAAGAATCACGTCGCTGGGCGGAGATTATCGAAATGGCGCTCAACCTTGAGCAGGCTTCCGATATTGTCGAGCGCATGGGCAGCGAAATTGCCGACAAATCACTGGCAGCACGGCGGGCGTTTTCGCTTGATGGGTTGAAGGAACTGGATGCGCTCTATGAGCAATTGCTCAGCAATTTAAAACTGGCAATGTCGGTGTTCTTCTCTGGCGATGTCACCAGCGCTCGCCGTTTACGTCGCAGTAAGCATCGCTTTCGCATTCTTAATCGCCGCTATTCCCATGCCCACGTCGATCGCCTGCATCAGCAAAACGTGCAGAGTATTGAAACCAGTTCGCTACATTTAGGTTTATTGGGAGATATGCAGCGTCTGAACTCGCTGTTTTGTTCGGTGGCTTACAGCGTACTGGAACAGCCAGATGAAGATGAGGGACGGGACGAGTATTAATATTGTGAATCCTGTAGGCCTGATAAGACGCGTTAAGCGTCGCATCAGGCACTATGTACAAGATGCCGGATCATGCATCCGGCAATTCACTTAAAAACGGTGACCCGCTTCCAGCGGCACGGCTTCTTCACCGGCCTTAAACACATAAGTGGTATTCGGGCCGCCAAGCGTAGCGTGACCTTTACTTACGGTGATCCAGTTACCTTCCGGCAGACCAATAATCGTCAGTTCTGGCGCTACCACCAGTAATTCGCGAATACGCTGCTCGCGCGTTTCACCTTTGTGACCTTCCGGCAGCGCGTTGGTGAAGTGCGGGTTGATTTGCAGCGGGAACAGATTCAGCGCATCGAAGCCCTGCGGATCGACAATCGGCATATCGTTGGTCGTGCGAATGGTTGGGCAAGCGAGGTTAGCGCCTGCGCTCCAGCCAATATACAGCGCGCCGCGTTTCACTACGTCAACAATCGGTGCCAGCAGACCGCGCACACGGCATTCTTTCAGTAACTGGAAAGTGTTGCCACCGCCGACAATCACGATCTCCGCATTTTCAATCGCGGCAACAGGATCGGCAACGCTATGAATACCGGTGACAGAAATGCCAAGTGGGGCAAGAACTGCAGCCGTTTTGGCTGTGTAATCATCCCAGGTTTGCGTTACGCCAGCGAAAGGAATAAACACCGCGGAACGGCGCCCCTGCAACTGTTCAGCAATCAGCGGCAGCGCATGTTCCAGCCAGGCTTTTCCCGGCAGCGTCGAGTTACTCAATAAAAGCAGTTCCATTACTTCTCCGGTTAGTAAGAAATCACGGAAGGCATGCTACCACTGTGAATTTAACCGCTTACTGACATGGCTCACGATGTCGCGTATTGCTTCTGGAAAGCGTCTCGCAAGTTTGAATGTTCAGGCGTGACAGGTATTCGCAACAGCGGTATTTTCCGACAAATTTCTAAGGAAACTGGAGGAAAAATGCTCGCTAATTACGCTACTTTTAGACAGAGTATGCGCATCATGATGGAGGGAATTATGCGCACAATGTCGAAGGTGAAAAAATCTGTCAATGTTTCGCTGCCCCCCGAGATTCTGGAAGAGGCACGTAAATCCTGTCGCTGATGTATTAAAGCATGCCATTGTTGTCCGGCGGTCAGACTTGCTCAGCTATCTGGCGGTAAACCACCTGTAAAAGTTTGTCCGGTGGTTTCAATTGCTGGCCTGGACCACATGGTGATGACAGGAATACCGCTAAAAGAGTTGGGAGAACGTATAGCTGATCTTAGTCAACAGCGAATCGAACTGCGTGATGCTATCGATTTTCTATTAAACGGCTATTAATGCTGGTACGTAACTTATCGTATTCCGCATAAATCCTGTTTTTCCTCGCTAAGAGGTAAGGTATATTCCGCGTTTCAGAGGAGAATTTATGCTGCCCGACTCATCAGTCCGTTTAAATAAATACATCAGCGAAAGCGGAATTTGCTCACGCCGCGAAGCGGATCGCTATATCGAGCAAGGCAATGTGTTCCTTAATGGCAAGCGTGCCACTATTGGCGATCAGGTAAAGCCCGGTGACGTTGTAAAAGTAAACGGTCAGTTGATCGAGCCGCGGGAAGCCGAAGATTTAGTGCTTATCGCCCTGAATAAGCCCGTGGGCATTGTCAGCACTACGGAAGATGGCGAGCGCGATAACATCGTCGATTTCGTCAATCACAGCAAGCGCGTGTTCCCGATTGGTCGCCTGGATAAAGACTCCCAGGGGCTGATTTTCCTCACTAATCACGGCGATCTGGTCAATAAGATCCTTCGTGCTGGCAACGACCATGAAAAAGAATATCTGGTGACGGTCGATAAACCGATTACCGAGGAGTTTATTCGCAGCATGAGTGCGGGGGTGCCAATCCTCGGGACAGTGACCAAAAAGTGCAAAGTTAAAAAAGAAGCACCGTTTGTCTTTCGTATTACCCTGGTGCAAGGGTTGAACCGTCAGATCCGTCGTATGTGTGAACATTTTGGCTACGAAGTGAAAAAGCTGGAACGTACGCGCATTATGAACGTCAGCTTAAGCGGCATTCCGCTGGGTGAATGGCGTGATTTAACCGACGATGAGCTTATCGATCTCTTTAAACTCATTGAAAATTCCTCTTCCGAGGCGAAGCCCAAAGCGAAGGCCAAACCGAAAACGGCAGGCATCAAACGCCCGGTGGTGAAGGTGGAGAAAACAGCGGAAAAAGGTGGCCGCCCGGCATCAAACGGCAAGCGTTTCGCCTCGCCGGGGCGGAAGAAAAAAGGTCGTTAATCAGCGTTTGCCACGCGTCGACGTATTTGCCGACCAACTGAATGACGCTTCAGGATCCGGTTTATAAGCCTGCTTTTTCTTCAACTGGCGGGCTTTTTTCGCTTCAGCCTCACGCTCAACCATTAATTTATCGATGTACTCTTTCTTAATGCTGTTGGTTTCGGCGTTGGTCAGCACGCGGCCATGTGCAATACGCGCTCGATCCAGCAGCGTCTTCAGTTCGCGCTGTTCACGCTCAGTCATCTCTTTTTGAGTAATGCGGGGGAGTGCCATGATGGTGCCCTCTGTTAATCGGATAGCTCAGTGTACGGGAATTCATTTGCGAGCAGAACCGATAAGATTCATTTGCGTTCTCTTTTATTTTTATGTTTTTAGCTAATTAGCGATAAATACATATAAAAATTTAACGGAAATAATTCACTGGTAACTGTTCAAATTTAATTAATCTTTTATTATTCAAGGTGTTAAATCTTAGAGTCCATTTCTGGCTCGTTTCTCGCAATAACGCTATCGCATTGATAACATTTCTGTTTTCAGTGGTCTGGCGCGGGTTAGTTAATATCAAAGGATGAGTCAAATGCCATTAAATGGAGTCAGTGCTGCGATGCGTGAACGGGTATCGCAGCAGTTAAAGGAAATTGAATGGCGGTATGGCGTGAAAGTGCTGTACGCCTGCGAATCGGGGAGTCGCTGCTGGGGATTTGCCTCGCCAGACAGCGATTACGATGTGCGTTTTTTGTATGTTCACCCGCTGGAATGGTATCTGCGGGTAGAGTCACCACGCGATGTTATCGAACTGCCCATCGACGACGAGCTGGATGTTTCAGGTTGGGAGTGGCGCAAGGCGCTGGGATTATTGAAAGGCGCGAACCCGACGCTGATTGAATGGCTGAATTCGCCGGTGGTCTATCAGCAGGATGAAGAAACGATAACGGCGCTTAAGGCGATGGTGCCGAAGTGGTTTTCTCCGCTACGTGCACGCTGGCATTACTATTCGATGGCGCAGAAAAACTTCCGAGGCTATTTGCAGGGCGACGAAGTTCGGCTGAAAAAATATTTTTACGTGCTGCGCCCGCTGCTGGCCGTGCGCTGGGTCGAAGCGGGTAAAGGCGTACCGCCAATGCGCTTTGCTGAGTTACTGGCGGGAAGTGAGTTGGATGCGGCCTTACGTGCAGAAATAGATGAATTGCTGGAACGTAAACAGCGCGCGGGAGAAGCGGAATATGGACCGCGCCGTCCATTGCTACATGCGTTTATTCGTGCGGAACTGGCGCGCGGGGAAATTCCACCAGTGTTACCGGACAGCAGGGAAGGCGATGTCAGGGAGTTGGATCGTCTGTTGATGACGACAGTGATGGGGAAATAAATACGGCCCGGGGCATATCATCCGGGCCATACTGTTTTTACTCAAACAAATTACTATGCAGTTTCTGCACCACCTGATCGGCGTCTGCGCCTGGCACCAGGAAGCACAGGTTATGGCTGGAAGCGCCGTAGCAAATCATGCGGATGTTGAACGGTTCCAGTACGCCAAAGACCTCTTTGCCGACGCCGCAGGCTTTTGACAGGTCGTTACCAATCAGTGCCACCAGCGCCAGACCTTCTTCCACTTCTACCCGGCACAGTGCCGAAAGCTCCATCAGTAAGGATTGCGTCAGCAACGTATCGCCGGTAGATGTTGATCCGGTAGTGTCGAGAGTTAACGCCACGCTTACTTCTGACGTCGTAATTAAATCCACCGAAATATTATGTCGCGCGAGGATGCCGAAAACCTCCGCGAGGAAGCCGCGGGAATGCAGCATATTCAGGCTATGTAGGGTTAATAGCGTTTGTTTACGGCGCAGGGCCAGGGCGCGAAATAGCGGTGGATTTTCGGTGGTATTACACACCAGCGTACCGCCAGCGCGCGGATCTTTGCTGGAGCCGACAAATACCGGAATATCGCTGCGTACTGCAGGCAACAACGTTGCCGGATGCAGCACTTTCGCGCCAAAGGTCGCCATTTCAGCGGCCTCTTCAAAAGCAATTTCATCTATGCGTTTTGCTGCGGGCACCACGCGCGGATCGGTGGTGTAGATGCCGGGGACGTCAGTCCAGATATCCACACGAGATGCGTGTAAAGCTTCCGCCAGCAAGGCTGCCGTATAATCGCTGCCGCCACGACCAAGTGTTGTGGTACGGCCTTTACTTTCTCTGCCAATAAATCCCTGAGTGATGATTAAACTTTCACTGAGTCGTGGGGCCAACTGCAACGCAGCCAGTTCCGCCAGTGCAGTAACATCCGGCTCCGCACGGCCAAATCGGTCATTGGTACGCATCACTTTACGCACATCAAACCATTGTGCCTGAACATTGCGTTCGCGCAGGATCTCAACAAACAGCAGAGTAGACATCAGCTCGCCGTGGCTGACCAGTTCATCTGTTAACGCCGGAGAGGTTGCCAGTGCCGCTGCTTCGGCCAGAATGGTAATGTTCTCCAGTAGACGTTCAATCTCTTCACGGACGACGTTCGGGTAACGCAGGCGTTCCAGAATAGCGAACTGAATATTGCGAATGGCATCGAGTTTTTCGAAACGCTCAGCCGGTTCCAGACCTTCGGCTAGTGCTACCAGCAGATTGGTGATCCCTGCGGAAGCGGAAAGCACAACTAAACGCACATTCACATCAGAAAGCACAATGTCAGCGCTGCGGTTCATGGCGTCGAAATCAGCCACGCTAGTACCACCAAATTTGGAGACAACAATATCGGGCATAACAACCTCGTGTCAGGGAATGAAAGAAGCGACCATGGCACAAAGGCAAAACAGAAACCGGTGCAGGCGCAGACCGTATTTATAAATAAAAGGTGTAGCGGAGTGTGTCAACGCTGGGATTATGCGGATTATTCATGCAGCGCTGGTGGCCAGAAATTGTGCTTATAACAGCTATACTGTTTTATCCATTTCGGCGGTTGAACGAGCTAAAGACACTAAAACCATCACATTTTTCTGTGACTGGCGCTACAATCTTCCACAGTCACAATTCTCAATATCAGAAGAGTATTGCTAATGAAAAATATCAATCCAACGCAGACCGCTGCCTGGCAGGCACTACAGAAACACTTCGATGAAATGAAAGACGTTACGATCGCTGAGCTTTTTGCTAAAGACGGCGATCGTTTTTCTAAGTTCTCCGCAACCTTCGACGATCAGATGCTGGTGGATTACTCCAAAAACCGCATCACCGAAGAGACGCTGGCGAAATTACAGGATCTGGCGAAAGAGTGCGATCTGGCTGGCGCGATTAAGTCGATGTTCTCTGGCGAGAAGATCAACCGTACCGAAAACCGCGCTGTACTGCACGTGGCGCTGCGTAACCGTAGCAATACGCCGATTCTGGTTGATGGCAAAGACGTGATGCCGGAAGTCAACGCGGTGCTGGAGAAGATGAAAACCTTCTCGGAAGCGATTATTTCTGGTGAGTGGAAAGGTTATACCGGCAAGGCAATCACTGACGTGGTAAACATCGGTATCGGTGGTTCTGACCTTGGTCCGTACATGGTGACTGAAGCGCTGCGCCCGTACAAAAACCACCTGAACATGCACTTCGTTTCTAACGTCGATGGGACTCACATCGCAGAAGTACTGAAAAAAGTGAATCCGGAAACCACCCTGTTCCTGGTGGCGTCTAAAACCTTCACTACTCAGGAAACTATGACCAACGCCCACAGTGCGCGTGACTGGTTCCTGAAAGCGGCTGGCGATGAGAAGCACGTTGCGAAACACTTTGCGGCGCTCTCCACCAACGCGAAAGCTGTTGGCGAGTTTGGTATTGATACCGCTAACATGTTCGAGTTCTGGGATTGGGTCGGCGGTCGTTACTCTCTGTGGTCAGCGATTGGTCTGTCGATTGTTCTCTCCATCGGTTTTGATAACTTCGTTGAACTGCTTTCCGGTGCACACGCCATGGACAAGCATTTCTCCACTACTCCGGCAGAGAAAAACCTGCCTGTACTGTTGGCGCTGATCGGCATCTGGTACAACAATTTCTTTGGCGCGGAAACTGAAGCGATTCTGCCATACGACCAGTATATGCACCGTTTTGCGGCGTACTTCCAGCAGGGCAATATGGAATCCAACGGTAAGTACGTTGACCGTAACGGTAACGTGGTGGATTACCAGACTGGCCCGATTATTTGGGGTGAACCAGGTACGAATGGTCAGCACGCGTTCTACCAGTTGATTCACCAGGGAACCAAAATGGTGCCGTGCGATTTCATCGCCCCGGCTATCACCCATAACCCGCTCTCTGATCACCACCAGAAACTGCTGTCTAACTTCTTCGCTCAGACCGAAGCTCTGGCGTTTGGTAAATCCCGCGAAGTGGTTGAGCAGGAATACCGTGATCAGGGTAAAGATCCGGCGACGCTCGATTATGTTGTGCCGTTCAAAGTGTTCGAAGGCAACCGCCCGACCAACTCCATTCTGCTGCGCGAAATCACCCCGTTCAGTCTGGGTGCCTTGATTGCGCTGTATGAGCACAAAATCTTTACTCAGGGCGTGATCCTGAACATCTTCACCTTTGACCAGTGGGGCGTAGAGCTGGGTAAACAACTGGCGAACCGCATTCTGCCAGAGCTGAAAGATGATAAAGAAATCAGCAGCCACGATAGCTCGACCAATGGTCTGATTAACCGCTATAAAGCGTGGCGCGGTTAATCATCGTGCATTTCTGATGCCGATATGTAGGCCGGATAAGGCGTTCACGCCGCATCCGGCAACCGGTGCCTGATGCGACGCGGTCGCGTCTTATCAGGCCTACAGGTCGATGCCGATATGTACATCGCATTCGGCAATTAATACATAGCTCGATTGACTAAATAACCTTAAAAACAATGTCGACTATAAGTCGGCATTGTTTTATCAGATAAATCCCCTTGCCGATGATTTAACGAAAATCATACCGTGAGGTTAATCCTAAAATATATTTTTAGTCTGTGTTAATTTCAGAAGATACGCAGGGAATTTATTTTTATATTTATTTTAACTGAATGATTTAACTGATTGTTTTCATATTATAAAAATATATAGTTGATATTCATTCCAATTATCCTAAAACCCCTTCACTAATTCCCCGCGGCGTAATTCGTATGCTTTAGTTGTGTATACTCGATCCCGCCCGAAATGTTTTTGGGTAAATCTCCATTCATTCAATGAAGGGAAATTATTATGAAAAAAGTTCTGTATGGCATTTTTGCCATATCTGCGCTTGCGGTGACTTCTGCGTGGGCTGCACCTGTACAGGTGGGCGAAGCGGCAGGGTCAGCAGCAACGTCGGTTTCAGCGGGTAGTTCCTCTGCGACCAGCGTCAGCACCGTAAGCTCGGCGGTGGGCGTCGCGCTCGCGGCAACCGGTGGCGGTGATGGTTCTAATACCGGGACCACAACAACCACGACCACCAGTACTCAGTAATAAAGTATGTATCCCCAAAATAATTCGAGTCATCGCATCTGTGGCTTGAGGTATGAAGGGATTTACCATAACCACACTCCGGTGTGGTTATTCTGCCCCTCTGGAGAAGAGTCGTGAAGCGACCTGCACTCATTCTTATCTGCCTGTTATTACAGGCCTGTTCAGCCACTACTCAAGAACTGGGCAACTCACTGTGGGACAGCCTGTTCGGTACGCCGGGCGTTCAGCTTACGGACGATGATATTCAAAATATGCCCTACGCCAGCCAGTATATGCAGCTTAATGGCGGTCCACAGTTATTTGTCGTTTTGGCCTTCGCTGAAGACGGACAACAAAAATGGGTTACTCAGGATCAGGCCACCCTCGTTACGCAACATGGTCGTCTGGTGAAAACCCTGCTCGGTGGCGACAACCTGATTGAAGTAAATAATCTTGCTGCCGATCCGCTGACCAAACCCGCACAAATCGTTGATGGCACAACCTGGACTCGCACGATGGGCTGGACCGAGTACCAGCAGGTGCGCTACGCCACAGCTCGTTCAGTCTTTAAATGGGATGGTACTGACACCGTCAAAGTCGGCAGCGATGAAACCCCGGTTCGCGTGCTGGATGAAGAAGTCTCCACCGATCAGGCGTGCTGGCATAACCGTTACTGGATCGACAGCGAAGGACAAATTCGCCAGTCGGAACAGTATCTCGGTGCAGATTATTTCCCGGTGAAAACCACGCTCATCAAGGCAGCAAAACAATGATTAAACAAACAATTGCAGCGTTGCTTTTGAGCGTAGGGATGTCATCGGTCTTGGCGGCGGGAACCGTCAAGGTGTTTAGCAATGGTAGTCGCGAGGCAAAAACGCTGACGGGCGCAGAGTATTTAATCGATCTGGTGGGGCAACCACGACTGGCAAATAGCTGGTGGCCCGGTGCGGTGATTAGCGAAGAGCTGGCAACGGCGGCGGCATTGCGTCAACAGCAGGCGTTGCTGGCACGACTGGCGGCGTTGGCCGCAGATTCCAGCGGTGATGATGCCGCCGCCATTAACACCTTACGCCAGCAAATTCAGGCGTTGAAAGTGACGGGCAGGCAAAAAATCAATCTTGATCCCGATATGGTGCGCGTTGCCGAACGCGGTAACCCGCCGTTGCAGGGCAACTACACGCTGTGGGTCGGATCTCCGCCGTCAACGGTCACGTTGTTTGGGCTTATTAGTCGTCCAGGCAATCAGCCATTTACCCCAGGTCGTGACGTGGCGAGTTACCTCTCCGGTCAGAACCTGCTTAGTGGTGCGGATCGCAGCTACGCATGGGTTATTTATCCAGACGGTCGCACGCAAAAAGCGCCGGTGGCTTACTGGAACAAGCGTCACGTAGAGCCGATGCCCGGCAGCATTATTTATGTTGGCCTGGCGGACTCCGTCTGGAGTAAGACGCCAGACGCCCTGAACGCCGACATTCTTCAGATTCTGACGCAGCGGATACCCCAATAATGAAAAAAAGACATCTGCTTAGCGTACTGGCGCTGGGCATTAGCGCGGCCTGCTACGGCGAAACGTATCCTGCGCCTATCGGGCCGTCGCAATCAGATTTCGGCGGCGTCGGTTTGTTGCAAACGCCCACCGCCCGTATGGCGCGGGAAGGGGAGCTTAGTCTCAACTACCGCGATAACGATCAGTACCGTTATTACTCAGCTTCAGTGCAACTCTTCCCGTGGCTGGAAACGACGCTGCGCTATACCGACGTGCGTACCAGACAGTACAGCAGCGTCGAAGCGTTCTCTGGCGACCAAACGTATAAAGATAAAGCCTTCGATCTTAAACTGCGTTTGTGGGAAGAGAGTTACTGGATGCCGCAGGTGGCTGTTGGCGCGCGGGATATCGGCGGTACGGGGCTGTTTGATGCGGAATATCTGGTCGCCAGCAAAGCCTGGGGGCCGTTCGATTTCACGCTCGGCCTGGGTTGGGGATATCTGGGCACCAGCGGTAACGTGAAAAATCCGCTCTGTTCAGCCAGTGACAAATATTGCTATCGCGATAACAGCTATAAACAGGCGGGTTCTATCGACGGCAGCCAGATGTTCCACGGCCCGGCCTCGCTGTTTGGGGGAGTGGAATACCAGACGCCCTGGCAGCCGCTGCGCCTGAAACTGGAGTATGAAGGCAATAATTATCAGCAGGATTTTGCTGGGAAGCTGGAGCAAAAAAGTAAGTTTAACGTCGGGGCGATTTATCGCGTTACCGATTGGGCCGACGTTAACCTTAGCTATGAACGTGGCAACACCTTTATGTTTGGCGTCACGCTGCGCACCAACTTTAACGATCTGCGCCCGTCGTACAACGATAACGCCCGACCGCAATACCAGCCGCAGCCGCAGGATGCCATTTTGCAGCATTCGGTGGTGGCGAATCAGTTAACGCTGTTGAAATACAACGCCGGGCTTGCCGATCCGCAGATCCAGGTGAAAGGCGATACGCTGTATGTTACCGGCGAGCAGGTGAAATATCGCGATTCGCGCGAAGGGATCATTCGTGCCAATCGGATCGTGATGAACGATCTGCCGGATGGGATCCGCATGATCCGTATAACGGAAAATCGGCTTAATATGCCGCAGGTGACCACCGAAACGGATGTCGCCAGCCTGAAAAATCATCTTGCCGGAGAGCCGCTGGGTCATGAAACAACGTTGGCACAAAAACGCGTCGAACCGGTGGTGCCGAAGTCCACTGAACAAGGCTGGTATTTTGACAAATCGCGCTTTGATTTCCATATCGATCCAGTACTGAATCAGTCAGTTGGTGGCCCGGAAAATTTCTATATGTACCAGCTTGGCGTGATGGGGACGGCGGATTTTTGGCTAACGGATCATCTGCTGACTACCGGCAGCCTGTTTGCTAACCTGGCGAATAACTACGACAAGTTTAACTACACTAACCCGCCGAAGGACTCCCATCTGCCGCGTGTGCGTACTCATGTTCGTGAATATGTGCAGAACGATGTTTACGTCAATAACCTGCAAGCCAACTACTTCCAGCATCTGGGCAACGGCTTCTATGGCCAGGTCTACGGCGGCTATCTCGAAACCATGTTTGGCGGTGCGGGGGCAGAAGTGTTGTATCGTCCGCTGGATAGCAACTGGGCGTTTGGGCTGGATGCTAACTATGTGAAACAGCGCGACTGGCGTAGCGCGAAAGATATGATGAAGTTTACCGATTACAGCGTGAAAACCGGACATCTGACCGCGTACTGGACGCCATCTTTCGCCCAGGATGTGTTAGTCAAAGCGAGCGTCGGGCAGTATCTGGCAGGGGATAAAGGCGGTACGCTGGAGATTGCCAAACGTTTTGATAGCGGCGTGGTGGTGGGTGGCTATGCCACGATCACTAACGTTTCGAAAGAGGAGTACGGGGAAGGGGATTTCACCAAAGGCGTGTATGTCTCTGTACCGCTGGATCTCTTCTCGTCCGGCCCGACCCGCAGTCGTGCGGCAATTGGTTGGACACCGCTGACGCGCGACGGTGGTCAGCAACTTGGGCGTAAGTTCCAGTTGTATGATATGACCAGCGATCGTAGCGTAAATTTCCGTTAAGTCATGGGAAAGGTGCCAGCTTTCGCAATCACTGGCACCCTCATTCTTAATGGCCTGTCGAGCCATCAGGAACGCAGTTCACCCCCGGTTTACGATCTGGTGTGTAAAGGCGAAAACATTCTGTCTTCCTGTCCGTCGATATAGGTTGCAGGTCTGGTTGCCTGAGCGACTGAGCCATCATTGGGCTGGAGACATTGCTTTGCGGAAGGTCGGCTTTATCAGCAGTACCGAGCGGACCGGCAAAAGCAGGAAGAACAGAGACTGATAACAACAAAGCAGCAAAATAAGGCTTCATTTTTACCACCTTTATCAGGTTAGGTTTTATTTGTTCCAGAGGAACATTGTCGATTTTTCGCGCTTTGTTGGTGGCTGGGAATCACCTGAATGGGTGATTTTTTGGGGCGCGTGTCTTGCCGGAGGCACAGTCAGGCGCGGTTTATCCGGCCTACGGGGAGCCGCATCCGGCGCTGGCGGGAGGAGCCATCTAAATCCAGGTTGAACAAAACATACACAAAAAATATAGATCTCCGTCACATTTTTACGTTATACAGGAAGCTCGCCACTGAGTTGGAGGGCTGTTATGACGTCGCTATCTCGTCCCCGCGTGGAGTTTATCTCCACTATTTTGCAGACCGTACTCAATCTTGGCCTGTTGTGCCTGGGCTTGATTCTGGTTGTCTTTCTCGGCAAAGAAACGGTGCATCTGGCTGATGTGCTGTTCGCACCAGAACAAACCAGCAAATATGAGCTGGTGGAAGGGCTGGTGGTTTACTTTCTCTATTTCGAATTTATCGCCCTGATTGTGAAGTATTTTCAGTCCGGATTTCACTTTCCCTTACGTTACTTTGTCTATATCGGGATCACCGCCATTGTGCGCTTGATCATCGTCGATCATAAATCGCCACTGGATGTGTTGATCTACTCTGCAGCGATCCTGTTACTGGTGATCACTCTATGGCTGTGTAATTCGAAACGGCTGAAGCGGGAGTAAAAAAGAGGCGCTCCGAAGAGCGCCGAATAACAGTCACAAGTTAGGATAACGTAAGTTGAGGGTGCAGCGGCATAACATTGGCATAACAACATCTTTAACCTTTCACACCACCCGCCGTCAGGCCGTTGACCAGCCAGCGTTGAGCCAGCAAGAAGACGAGGGTGATCGGTAATGCAGACATCACAGCAGCGGCAGCAAAGTCACCCCACAGGTAGTTTTGTGGGTTGAGGTATTGCTGCATACCCACGGCCAGGGTGTAACTGTTCACATCACGCAGTAACAGCGACGCGACCGGAACTTCAGTAATAGCAGCGATAAATGACAGGATGAACACCACTGCCAGAATCGGTACTGACAGCGGCAGCAGGACGAGGCGGAAGGCCTGCCACGGCGTCGCGCCATCCAGCGCCGCCGCTTCTTCCAGCGAGCCATCGATAGTTTCGAAATAACCTTTGATCGTCCAGACGTGCAGCGCAATCCCCCCCAGGTAAGCAAAGATAACGCCGCCGTGGGTATTCAGGCCGATGAACGGAATGTACTCACCCAGGCGGTCAAATAACGCATACAACGCGACCAGTGAGAGTACCGCCGGGAACATCTGGAAAATCAGCATCCCTTTCAGCAGCGTCGCTTTGCCAGGGAAGCGCATACGGGCAAAGGCGTAGGCGCAGGTAGTGGAGAGCGCCACAATACCAATCGCAGAAATCCCCGCGACTTTCACCGAGTTCCACAGCCACAGCAGTACCGGGAACGGCGGTGGCGTAACGCGACCATCCGCCTGTTCAACGCTAAAACCTAACGCCAGTTTCCAGTGATCCCACGAGATTTGCTCCGGGATCAGGCTGCCGGTCGCGAAGTTCCCCTGGCGCAGCGAGATGGCGACGACCATTAGCAGCGGGAACATAATCGCCGCGATAAAAAGTAGCAGTAGCAGGTGAGTAATAAATAAACGTACTTTTTGCGATTTCGGTTGGACCATTGCCATTTTTGTTATCTCCCTTAATCAAACTTCATTCGCGTGGCTTTCAGGTTCACTATCGCCAACGCACCCACCAGCAGGAAGATCAGCGTGGCAATCGCTGCCGCCAGACCGAAGTCCTGACCACCGCCGCCTTCAAAGGCGATACGGTAGGTGTAGTTAACGAGCAGGTCGGTATAACCGGCTGGTGTGGTGGTGCCAAGACGATCCGGGCCGCCATTGGTCAACAGTTGAATCAGTACGAAGTTGTTAAAGTTAAAGGCGAAGCTGGCGATCATCAGCGGTGTTAGCGGCTTGATCAGCAGCGGCAGCGTGATTTTAAAGAAGTTCTGGAATGGGCCTGCGCCATCCATCGCAGAGGCTTCATACAGATCGTCTGGAATCGCTTTCAGCAAGCCCATGCAGAGGATCATCATGTACGGATAACCCAGCCAGGTGTTGACGATAATCAGCATCGTCCGCGCAGTGGTTGGATCGCTGAACCATGCGGGCTTCACGCCAAACAGTGCGCTCAACATCATGTTGATTTCACCGAAGCTCTGGTTGAACAACCCTTTGAAAATCAAAATTGAAATAAATGAGGGGACGGCGTAGGGCAGAATCAGCAGTACGCGGTAGATAGCTTTGCCGCGCAACGCTTCCCATTGCACCAGACAAGCCAGCACCATGCCGACTGCCACCGTTAAAAAGACAGTGATCAGTGAGAACATCACGGTCCAGACGAAAATCGCGAGGAACGGTTTCTGAATGCCTTCGTCGGTGAAGACGCGGGTAAAGTTTTTCCAGCCGGTGGTTACGGTATAACCCGGACTTAACTTTTCGTCGCCCCAGTTGCCGTCGGCGGTAATGGACTGGTAAAAGCCTGTCTGGTCATTAGGGCGATACTTTACACCACTCTGGTTATTGGTCAGCGTACCATCATCGCCCAGCGTGTAGAGCGGCTGCGTACCGGAGAACTGGCGCAGGGAGCTCATCATCACTTTGTTGTCATCCGGGAGAATGGCGGTAATGTTGCTCAGTGCCTGACGATTTTGGGTAATCACGCGCAGATTTGCGCGCTCGCCTTCAGGCAGTGTGACGCTTTCTTTCAACTGTAGCTTTTGCTCGCCGCCAAATTTAAAGGCGTCGGAGAGATAATTCTTGCCGGTTTCACCATCGGTAAGCGCCAGTTGCCACTCATCACCTGCCGGATAAAGACCGAAGTTATAGGTTTTTCCCGCTTGCCAGGAACGATCCAACAGAACTTCCTGGGCGCGTTCAAAAGTAAGCTGGTTGGTGCTGCTGTAGTTGGTGAAGGCGATGGCGATGGTGCAGACCAGAGGGAAGAGGACGAATAAGCCCATTCCGGCCATTCCCGGATAGACATAGCGCCAGGCATAGGCTTTACGGTTGGCGAAAATATACAGCCCCGCTGAACTCAAAATCAGCGTGGTAATGGCGAACAGGTATTCCCCTTGTGCGTACATTAAAACTACAAGGTAACCCACCAGCAGGCCAAGCAGACCTAACACTGACCATTTCAGCGCGTCGCTTTGCCACCAATGTTTCTTTTTAATGACATCCATGGGGTTCTTCCTCATTCCAGGACGGATAAATGATTACACCGCATCCGGCAACAACTGCCTGATGCGACGCTGGCGCGTCTTATCAGGCCTACATACGTTTCGTTTTTTCGGTCGGATAAGGCGTTTACGCCGCATCCGGCAACAACTGCCTGATGCGACGCTGAGGCGTCTTATCAGGCCTACATAGGTTTCGTTTTTTCGGTCGGATAAGGCGTTTACGCCGCATCCGGCAACAACTGCCTGATGCGACGCTGGTGCGTCTTATCAGGCCTACATAGGTTTCGTTTTCCAGGCCGGATAAGGCGTTCACGCCGCATCCGGCAATCAATGCCTGATGCGACGCTGGCGCGTCTTATCAGGCCTACATACGCTTCGGCTTCGTAGGTCGGATAAGGCGTTTACGCCGCATCCGGCAACAACTGCCTGATGCGACGCTAAGGCGTCTTATCAGGCCTACATAGGTTTCGGTTTCGTAGGCCGGATAAGGCGTTTACGCCGCATCCGACAACAACTGCCTGATGCGACGCTGAGGCGTCTTATCAGGCCTACATAGGTTTCGGTTTCGTAGGCCGGATAAGGCGTTTACGCCGCATCCGGCAATCAATGCCTGATGCGACGCTGGTGCGTCTTATCAGGCCTACATAGGTTTCGTTTTCCAGGCCGGATAAGGCGTTTACGCCGCATCCGGCATTTAACGGCATTACTTGGTGATACGACCCTGTGCATCTTTCAGCGCGGCATCAACAGTCTGGCGACCGCTGGCAGCGTTGATCACTGCGGTACGCACGGCATACCAGAAGGCGGACATCTGCGGGATGTTCGGCATGATTTCGCCGTTTTTGGCGTTATCCATGGTGGCGGCAATGCGTTGATCTTTCGCCAACTGATCCTGGTAAGACTTCAGCGCCACGGCACCCAGCGGTTTATCTTTATTTACCGCTTCCAGACCTTCGTCGGTCAGCAGGTAGTTTTCGAGGAACTCTTTCGCCAGTTCTTTGTTCGGGCTGGCAGCGTTAATGCCTGCACTCAGAACACCAACGAATGGTTTGGAAGGTTGTCCCTTGAAGGTCGGCAGCAGCGTCACGCCGTAGTTCACTTTGCTGGTATCGATGTTGGACCATGCCCACGGACCGTTGATGGTCATCGCAGTTTCACCTTTGTTAAAGGCTGCCTCTGCGATGGAGTAATCAGTATCCGCATTCATGTGTTTGTTTTTAACCAGATCAACCAGGAAGGTCAGACCCGCTTTCGCGCCAGCGTTATCCACACCAACGTCTTTCACGTTGTATTTATCGTTTTCATACTTGAACGCATAACCACCGTCGGCGGCAATCAGTGGCCAGGTGAAGTACGGTTCTTGCAGGTTGAACATCAGCGCGCTCTTACCTTTCGCTTTCAGTTCTTTATCCAGAGCCGGGATTTCTTCCCAGGTTTTCGGTGGGTTCGGCAGCAGGTCTTTGTTATAAATCAGCGATAACGCTTCAACTGCGATCGGATAAGCAATCAGTTTGCCGTTATAACGAACAGCATCCCAGGTGAAAGGATACAGTTTGTCCTGTAACGCTTTGTCTGGGGAGATTTCAGCCAACAGACCAGATTGGGCATAGCCGCCAAAGCGGTCGTGCGCCCAGAAAATAATGTCCGGACCATCGCCAGTTGCCGCAACCTGGGGGAATTTCTCTTCCAACTTATCTGGATGCTCAACG
This sequence comes from Escherichia sp. 20412-1, assembly GCF_003027595.1. Taxonomy (NCBI): domain Bacteria; kingdom Pseudomonadati; phylum Pseudomonadota; class Gammaproteobacteria; order Enterobacterales; family Enterobacteriaceae; genus Escherichia; species Escherichia sp. 20412-1. Next base: position 30,558 of record NZ_PYQM01000022.1, read on the forward strand.
GTAACTTTAATTCCGGTATCTTTCTCGAATTTCTTACCCACTTCTGCGAGGCCGTTGTAGCCTTTATCGCCGTTGATCCAGATTACCAGTTTACCTTCTTCGATTTTGGCGAGAGCCGAGGCGGAAAACATCATCGTCGTTAAAACAGATAATGCGAGGATGCGTGCACCTGTTTTTATTTTCATAATCTCTGGTCCTTGTTGGTGAAGTGCTTGTGAAAACGCCTGAACGGACTCTAGTTTCTTTATACGGCAACCTCTTTCCATCCTCCTTGCCCCTACGCCCCACCCTCGTTTTGTGTGATCTGCGTCGCAGAAATAGCCGTATTGCGGGGAGGCGCACACAAAGTTGCCATGTTTTTTGCAAGCAATATCACGAATTTCCTTACTTCTCCTCGGATTAGTATGCAGACACCATCTTCTCATCCTCCCGCCTCCTCCCCCATAAAAAAGCCAGGGGGTGGAGGATTTAAGCCATCTTCCGATGACGCATAGTCACTGCATCATGAATGTTGCTGTCGATGACAGGTTGTAACGAAGGGAGAAGGGCATGGCGAGCGTACAGCTACAAAATGTAACGAAGGCCTGGGGGGATGTGGTGGTATCGAAAGATATCAATCTCGACATCCACGAAGGTGAGTTCGTGGTGTTTGTCGGACCATCTGGCTGCGGTAAATCCACTTTACTGCGCATGATTGCCGGTCTTGAGACGATCACCAGCGGCGACCTGTTCATCGATGAAAAACGAATGAACGACACCCCGCCAGCAGAACGCGGCGTCGGCATGGTGTTCCAGTCCTATGCGCTCTATCCCCATCTGTCTGTGGCAGAAAATATGTCGTTTGGCCTGAAATTAGCAGGCGCAAAGAAAGAGGTCATCAACCAGCGTGTTAACCAGGTAGCGGAAGTGCTGCAACTGGCGCACTTGCTGGATCGCAAACCGAAGGCGCTCTCCGGTGGCCAGCGTCAACGTGTGGCGATTGGTCGTACGTTGGTGGCCGAGCCAAGCGTGTTTTTACTCGATGAACCACTTTCCAACCTCGATGCAGCGCTGCGCGTACAGATGCGTATCGAAATTTCCCGTCTGCATAAACGGTTGGGTCGCACAATGATTTACGTCACTCACGATCAGGTCGAAGCGATGACGCTGGCCGACAAAATCGTGGTGCTGGACGCTGGTCGCGTGGCGCAAGTCGGGAAGCCTCTTGAACTGTATCACTATCCGGCAGACCGCTTTGTCGCCGGTTTTATTGGTTCACCGAAGATGAACTTCCTGCCGGTGAAAGTAACCGCTACCGCAATCGATCAGGTCCAGGTTGAGCTGCCGATGCCAAACCTCCAGCAAGTCTGGCTTCCGGTTGAAAGCCGCGATGTTCAGGTCGGTGCCAACATGTCGCTGGGCATTCGCCCGGAACATTTACTGCCAAGCGATATCGCTGACGTCATCCTTGAGGGTGAGGTTCAGGTGGTCGAACAGCTTGGCAACGAAACGCAAATTCATATCCAGATCCCTTCTATTCGTCAAAACCTGGTGTACCGCCAGTCTGACGTGGTGTTGGTAGAAGAAGGTGCCACATTCGCTATCGGCCTGCCGCCAGAGCGTTGCCATCTGTTCCGTGAGGATGGCACTGCATGTCGTCGACTGCATCAGGAACCGGGCGTTTAAGCATCCTACAAAAGACACAGAGCCTGTGACAGGTGATGTGAAAAAAGAAAAGCAATGACTCAGGAGATAGAATGATGATTACTCTGCGCAAACTTCCTCTGGCGGTTGCCGTCGCAGCGGGCGTAATGTCTGCTCAGGCAATGGCTGTGGATTTCCACGGTTACGCTCGTTCCGGTATCGGCTGGACAGGGAGCGGCGGTGAACAACAGTGTTTCCAGACCACTGGCGCTCAAAGTAAATACCGTCTTGGCAACGAATGTGAAACTTATGCTGAATTAAAATTGGGTCAGGAAGTGTGGAAAGAAGGCGATAAGAGCTTCTATTTCGACACTAACGTGGCCTATTCCGTAGCACAACAGAATGACTGGGAGGCCACCGATCCGGCTTTCCGTGAAGCGAATGTGCAGGGGAAAAACCTGATTGAATGGCTGCCAGGTGCCACCATTTGGGCTGGTAAGCGTTTCTATCAGCGTCATGACGTTCATATGATCGACTTCTACTACTGGGATATTTCTGGTCCTGGTGCCGGTCTGGAAAACATCGACGTTGGTTTCGGTAAACTTTCCCTGGCAGCAACGCGTTCTTCTGAAGCGGGCGGTTCTTCCTCTTTCGCCAGCAACAATATTTATGACTATACCAACGAAACTGCGAACGACGTCTTTGACGTGCGTTTAGCGCAGATGGAAATTAACCCGGGCGGAACCTTAGAGCTGGGTGTCGACTACGGTCGTGCCAACCTGCGTGATAACTATCGTCTGGTTGATGGCGCATCGAAAGATGGCTGGATGTTCACTGCCGAGCATACCCAGAGCATCCTGAAAGGCTTTAACAAGTTTGTTGTTCAGTACGCAACAGACTCTATGACCTCACAGGGCAAAGGGCTGTCGCAAGGGTCTGGCGTCGCATTTGATAACGAACACTTTGCTTACAACATCAACAACAACGGTCACCTGCTGCGTATCCTGGATCACGGTGCGATTTCTATGGGTGACAATTGGGACATGATGTACGTGGGTATGTATCAGGACATCAACTGGGATAACGACAACGGCACCAAATGGTGGACCGTCGGTATTCGTCCGATGTACAAGTGGACGCCTATCATGAGTACCTTGATGGAGATCGGCTACGACAACGTCGAATCCCAGCGCACTGGCGACAAGAACAACCAGTACAAAATCACCCTCGCACAACAATGGCAGGCTGGCGACAGCATCTGGTCACGCCCGGCTATTCGTGTCTTCGCAACCTACGCCAAGTGGGATGAGAAATGGGGTTATGACTACAACGGTAGTTCCTCTTCTAACCCGAACTACGGCAAAGCTGTTCCGGCGAACTTCGAAGGCGGTAGCTTCGGTCGTGGCGATAGCGATGAGTGGACCTTCGGTGCCCAGATGGAAATCTGGTGGTAATAGCAAAACCTGGGCCGGATAAGGCGTTTACGCCGCATCCGGCAACCAACGCCTGATGCGACGCTGTCGTGTCTTATCAGGCCTACAACCGCTGTCGAATGTAGGCCGGATAAAGTGCTTGCACCGCATCCGGCAACCAACGCCTGATGCGACGCTGTCGCGTCTTATCAGGCCTACAACCGCTGCCGAATGTAGGCCGGATAAAGTGCTTGCACCGCATCCGGCAACCAACGCCTGATGCGACGCTGTCGTGTCTTATCAGGCCTACAACCGCTGCCGAATGTAGGCCGGATAAAGTGTTTGCACCGCATCCGGCAACCAATGCCTGATGCGACGCTGTCGTGTCCTATCAGGCCTACAACCGCTGCCGAATGTAGGCCGGATAAGGTGCTTGCACCGCATCCGGCAACCAACGCCTGATGCGACGCTGTCGCGTCTTATCAGGCCTACAACCGCAGCCGAATGTAGGCCGGATAAAGTGCTTGCACCGCATCCGGCAACCAACGCCTGATGCGACGCTGTCGCGTCTTATCAGGCCTACAACCGCTGTCGAATGTAGGCCGGATAAAGTGCTTGCACCGCATCCGGCAACCAACGCCTGATGCGACGCTGTCGCGTCTTATCAGGCCTACAACCGCTGTCGAATGTAGGCCGGATAAGGTGCTTGCACCGCATCCGGCATAAAAACAGGTTGTCATTATCTATAAAGGGCGTAAGCCCCTCTGTTTATCGGGTTTAGCGCGCTATTGCCTGGCCACCGCTGAACTCCAGATTTTGAGGTGAAAACAATGAAAATGAATAAAAGTCTCATCGCCCTCTGTTTATCAGCAGGGGTGCTGGCGAGTGCGCCTGGAATCAGCCTGGCCAACGTCAACTACGTACCGCAAAACACCAGCGACGCGCCAGCCATTCCATCTGCCGCGCTGCAACAATTAACCTGGACACCGGTCGACCAATCTAAGACTCAGACGACCCAACTGGCGACCGGCGGCCAACAACTGAACATCCCTGGTATCAGTGGCCCGGTTGCCGCATACAGCGTTCCGGCCAATATTGGCGAGCTTACTCTGACGCTGACCAGTGAAGTGAACAAACAAACCAGCGTATTTGCGCCGAATGTGCTGATTCTTGATCAAAACATGACGCCATCGGCCTTCTTCCCCAGCAGTTATTTCACCTATCAGGAACCCGGCGTCATGAGTGCCGATCGCCTGGAAGGGGTTATGCGCCTGACGCCAGCACTGGGGCAGCAAAAACTTTATGTTCTGGTCTTTACCACTGAAAAAGATCTCCAGCAGACGACCCAACTGCTCGACCCGGCAAAAGCCTATGCCAAAGGCGTTGGTAACTCGGTACCGGATATTCCAGATCCGGTTGCCCGTCATACCACTGATGGCTTGCTGAAGCTGAAAGTGAAGACCAACTCCAGCTCCAGCGTGTTGGTAGGGCCGCTGTTTGGTTCTTCCGCTCCTGCTCCGGTTACGGTAGGCAACACGGCAGCGCCAGCCGTAGCTGCGCCTGCTCCAGTGTCAGCGAAGAAAAGCGAACCTATGCTCAACGACACGGAAAGTTATTTTAATACCGCGATCAAAAACGCTGTCGCGAAAGGTGATGTTGATAAGGCGTTAAAACTGCTTGATGAAGCTGAACGTCTGGGATCGACATCTGCCCGTTCCACCTTTATCAGCAGTGTAAAAGGCAAGGGGTAATTACGCCCCACAGTGCTGATTTTGCAACAACTGGTGCGTCTTCTGATGCACCTTTTTTTCTCTCCCTTGGTGATTGTTGCGTTATTGTTGCGTATTAGATCACTTAATATGCTTTACATCTCCCGTTAACGCTTTTCTGCGATACAATGCCTTTACGTTATGTAACGGAGAGTTCGGCATGTCACACCCCGCGTTAACGCAACTGCGTGCGCTGCGCTATTTTGCAGAGATCCCTGCGCTGGAACCGCAACTGCTCGACTGGTTGTTGCTGGAAGATTCCATGACCAAACGTTTTGAACAGCAGGGAAAAACGGTGAGTGTGACGATGATCCGCGAAGGGTTTGTCGAGCAGAATGAAATCCCCGAAGAATTGCCGCTGCTGCCGAAAGAGTCTCGTTACTGGTTACGTGAAATTTTGTTATGTGCTGATGGTGAACCTTGGCTTGCCGGGCGTACCGTCGTTCCTGTGTCAACGTTAAGTGGCCCTGAGCTGGCGTTACAAAAATTGGGTAAAACGCCGTTAGGACGCTATCTGTTCACATCATCGACATTAACCCGGGACTTTATTGAGATAGGCCGTGATGCCGGACTGTGGGGACGACGTTCCCGCCTGCGATTAAGCGGTAAGCCGCTGCTGCTGACCGAACTGTTTTTACCGGCATCACCGTTGTACTAAGAGGAAAAAAATATGGAGTGGAGTCTGACGCAAAATAAGCTGCTGGCGTTTCACCGCTTAATGCGTACGGATAAGCCAATTGGCGCGTTACTGCTGCTCTGGCCAACTTTGTGGGCGCTATGGGTGGCGACACCAGGTGTTCCCCAGCTCTGGATCCTGGCGGTGTTTGTTGCTGGCGTCTGGCTAATGCGCGCCGCCGGTTGTGTAGTGAATGACTATGCTGACCGTAAGTTTGACGGTCATGTTAAGCGCACGGCAAACCGACCGCTTCCCAGTGGCGCGGTGACTGAGAAAGAGGCGCGCACACTGTTTGTGGTGCTGGTGCTAATTTCGTTCTTACTGGTGCTGACGCTGAATACGATGACCATTCTGTTGTCGATTGCTGCGCTGGTGCTGGCATGGGTTTACCCATTTATGAAACGTTATACCCATCTACCGCAAGTGGTGCTGGGCGCGGCGTTTGGCTGGTCGATTCCAATGGCTTTTGCCGCAGTGAGTGAGTCAGTACCGTTAAGCTGCTGGTTGATGTTCCTCGCCAATATTCTCTGGGCGGTGGCTTACGATACTCAGTACGCGATGGTTGACCGTGACGACGACGTAAAGATTGGCATTAAGTCCACGGCAATCTTGTTTGGTCAATACGATAAGTTGATTATCGGCATTTTGCAGGTCGGCGTACTGGTACTGATGGCGATTATTGGCGAGTTAAATGGCTTAGGCTGGGGATATTACTGGTCAATTCTGGTAGCGGGCGCGCTGTTTGTTTATCAACAAAAACTGATTGCCAACCGCGAGCGTGAAGCCTGCTTTAAAGCGTTTATGAATAATAACTATGTTGGCCTGGTACTATTTTTAGGGCTGGCAATGAGTTACTGGCATTTCTGATGATGTAAAAAAAGTCGGATGATTATGGACTGCACCTTAATCAGTTGGGTGTCCAACTTTTGGGGTGCAGTCCATTATCCGGCTTTTTTCTGTGAAAAGCTGCCTGATGCGCTGCGCTTATCAGCTCTACATAACACATCGCAATTTATTGAATTTGCAGGTCATGGTAGGCCAGATAAGGCGGTTTCGCCGCATCCGGCAACGCTCACCAATTACCCTTCGCCCTGCGTCGCACTCTCAATCGTCAAACGCACATCGGATGTAATCAACTCCGCCAGCAACTGGTACACCTTCATCGTCTCTGCCGGTTCGGCGTCGCCGCTGTCGCTGATATACCCTTCATCACGCAGCGTCAGCACCAGAGAACTGAACACCGCTTTGTCGAAGAACTCCGGTGCGTTGATGCCGTGTAGCACAGAGAGACGTTGTGCCACGGTGCGGCTCTCTTTTTCCAGCGTACCGCGGTTGATTGACGGGTTGGCGCTCAGCAGCCAGAAAGTGATGGCATAACGTTGCAGCGTTTCGCGCGCACCTGCGGCAAGCAACTGAAGCGTGCGGGAATGCGCCGGGTTGATATGCAATTCATCATCTTGCAGCGTAATCAGCCCCTGACGTTGCATCTCATTCGCCAGCGCATCAATCACACCCGGTAATTCGTCGCGATCCCAGCGCAAGAACAGCTCTGCTTTCAGCATTGGATACAGCACGTTAACGTGCTCCATCAATACGTCGCGGGAGATGTGGCGATGCTGCGTTACAATTGCCGCCATCAGTGAAGGCAGAACCAACATATGCGCAATATTGTTGCGATAGTAGGTCATCAGCACCGCTTGCTCACGCGGCAGAATGATGATGTCACCGATGGTGTCTTTCTCGACTTCAAACTTGTTCATCTGCAGCGCGTGATCGATAAGCTCACTGGCGCTGGCTGAAGGCACCGTTGAATCCGCGGAGTAAGGCACGTTGCGCATCAAATCGAGATAACAGTTGAGTTGCTCGGTTAACTGCTCGCGGGTGAGTGAGCGCTGACGTGACGCCAGAAGCGCAGTACAGCACAGGTTCATGGCGTTTGCCGCCCCTGCGTTGTTAATGCGTACCATCAGATCGGCGGCAATGTTATTCACCGTCGGCGTTAACCAGGCTGGACGCACCGCTTCGATGGGGTCGATTGATTCGCGCCAGTCCGGCACATGCTGGTTGAGATAGGTCATCAACGGCATTGGTTCACCGAAGTTGACATAGCCCTGTCCAAGATTACGCAGTTTGCTTAAGCCGCGCAGCATCTGTGGCAGGCTCTCTTTCTCTTTCGTCGCGCCGCGCAGTTCTTTGGCGTAAGTCCCCACTTCCATGACGTGCTCATAACCGATGTAGATCGGAATCAGCGTAATCGGGCGTGTACCGCCACGCAGCATCGCCTGAATGGTCATCGACAGGGTGCCGGTTTTTGGATCAAGCAGACGCCCCGTTCGCGAACGCCCACCCTCCACAAAGTACTCAACGGAATAACCACGGCTGAACAGTTCACCGAGATATTCGCGGAAAACTGTGGAGTAGAGTTTATTGCCTTTAAACGTACGGCGAATAAAGAACGCACCCAGACGGCGGAAAATCGGCCCGGCAGGCCAGAAGTTCAGGTTGATCCCAGCGGCGATATGCGGCGGCACCAGCCCCTGGTGATAAAGCACGTAAGAGAGCAGCAGGTAGTCCATGTGACTGCGATGGCAAGGCACATATACCAGCTCATGACCGTCGTGGGCCAACTGGCGAACGCGCTCGGCGTTATGGACGTTGATGCCCTGATAAAGCCGGTTCCAGGTGAAGCCCAGAATACGGTCAGTCAGGCGGATCATCTCGTAAGAGAAGTTCGCCGCAATCTCTTCCATCAGCGCAATAGCGTTTTGTTGCGCTTTTTCATGGGAGATTTTTTTGCTGCGGGCTTCATCTTCTACCGCTTTGGCAATGGCGCGGGAGGCAAGTAGCTTATTGAACAAGTCCTGACGGGCAGGCAGGCGTGGACCCACGGCAGCAAGGCGCTGGCGGGCAAAGTGCATACGTGCCACGCGCGCCAGTTTCTGGGCGATAATTTTATCCGTGCCGTGTTCATCAGCCATGCGACGCAGCGAAACTGACGGCGAGAAACGCACAAAACTGTCGCGACCAAGCCACAGTACGGCGAAAAATTTCTGCACGCCGTTGAGTATACGCAACGGTGGGTTTACTTCGCCTTTTTCGCGCCCCGGTGCACGACCAAACATCACCGATACCGGCACCATCTGCACATCCAGATTCGGGTTGCTGCGGTGCAGGTCGAGATAATCGTGGAACAGCTTAATGGATTCTTCTTTTGGCGTGTAATAGGTGAAAACACGCGGCCCGCCGTGAATAAACACATAGCGTGGCAGCAGCGTGCCGTCGATCTCCAGCGGCTCTAATGGGTCGGGCAGATCATGTGCCAGACACTGGGCGCGCAACGTCAGCAAATCCGCTTTTGAGTTGTACGGTAAAACGTACATAATTGGACGAGAGGTATCGAGTCCCAGTTCCGGGGCAGGATCTGCCGGAATAGACTTGCTTTTTACCAGGATGCTTAATGGTAAATTCAGTAATTTGTAGTAAATTCGTGGCCAGCCGGACATAAACGATGTAAAGCCTCTGGTTAATAATGCAAATGCGCGGCAAGGATAGCAGAAAGTCATGGGAAATTCTGTGGTATCCGCTCATGTTTCGCGCGGCGTTATGCAAACCCGAGTCATCGGATTTAACGGTACACTGATATTGACGCTCATAATGTAAAAAGGTTCTTTCAATGGCCAATAATACCACTGGATTCACTCGAATTATCAAAGCTGCTGGCTATTCCTGGAAAGGGTTACGCGCAGCATGGATCAACGAAGCGGCATTCCGTCAGGAAGGCGTTGCGGTATTGTTGGCGGTGATCATCGCCTGCTGGCTGGATGTGGACGCGATAACCCGCGTACTGCTTATTAGCTCCGTCATGTTGGTCATGATCGTAGAAATTCTCAATAGCGCCATCGAGGCCGTAGTTGACCGTATTGGCTCCGAATACCATGAGCTTTCCGGGCGAGCGAAAGATATGGGGTCCGCGGCGGTGTTGATCGCGATTATCGTCGCAGTGATTACCTGGTGCATCCTGTTATGGTCGCATTTTGGATAACCCTTCCAGAATTCGATAAATCTCTGGTTTATTGTGCAGTTTATGGTTCCAAAATCACCTTTTGCTGTATATACTCACAGCATAACTGTATATACACCCAGGGGGCGGAATGAAAGCGTTAACGGCCAGGCAGCAAGAGGTGTTTGATCTCATTCGTGATCACATCAGCCAGACAGGTATGCCGCCGACGCGTGCGGAAATCGCGCAGCGTTTGGGGTTCCGTTCCCCAAATGCGGCTGAAGAACATCTGAAGGCGCTGGCACGCAAAGGCGTTATTGAAATTGTTTCCGGCGCATCGCGCGGGATCCGTCTGTTGCATGAAGAGGAAGAAGGGCTGCCGCTGGTAGGCCGTGTGGCTGCTGGTGAACCGCTTCTGGCGCAACAGCATATTGAAGGTCATTATCAGGTCGATCCTTCCCTGTTCAAACCGAATGCCGATTTCCTGCTGCGCGTCAGCGGGATGTCGATGAAAGATATCGGCATTATGGATGGCGATCTGCTGGCAGTGCATAAAACCCAGGATGTACGTAATGGTCAGGTCGTTGTCGCGCGTATTGATGACGAAGTTACCGTTAAACGTCTGAAAAAGCAGGGTAATAAAGTCGAACTGCTGCCAGAAAACAGTGAGTTTAAACCGATTGTCGTTGACCTTCGTCAGCAGAGCTTCACTATTGAAGGGCTGGCAGTTGGGGTTATTCGCAACGGCGACTGGCTGTAATATATCTCTGATACCGCGATGCCGCCTGGCGTCGCGGTTTGTTTTTCATCTCTCTTCATCAGGCTTGTCGGCATGGCATTCCTCACTTCATCTGATAAAGCGCTCTGGCATCTCGCCTTACCCATGATCTTCTCCAATATTACCGTTCCCTTGCTGGGGTTGGTTGATACGGCGGTTATTGGTCATCTTGATAGTCCGGTTTATCTGGGCGGCGTGGCGGTTGGTGCAACGGCGACCAGCTTTCTCTTTATGCTGTTGCTGTTTTTGCGTATGAGTACTACCGGGCTTACTGCACAGGCTTTTGGTGCTCAAAATCCTCAGGCATTAGCGCGGGCGCTGGTGCAGCCGTTGCTGTTGGCGTTGGGGGCTGGGGCGTTGATTGCTCTACTGCGTACGCCGATTATCGATCTGGCGCTGCATATTGTTGGCGGTAGCGAAGCAGTGCTGGAACAGGCGCGGCGCTTTCTTGAAATCCGTTGGCTAAGCACCCCGGCGTCGCTGGCGAATCTGGTGCTGCTTGGCTGGTTGCTCGGTGTGCAATATGCCCGTGCGCCAGTGATTTTGTTAGTGGTTGGCAATATCCTCAACATTGTGCTGGATATCTGGCTGGTGATGGGACTGCATATGAACGTGCAGGGCGCAGCGCTGGCGACGGTTGTTGCAGAATATGCGACGTTGCTGATTGGTCTGCTCATGGTACGTAAAATCCTCAAACTGCGCGGTATCTCCGGCGAAATGCTGAAAACAGCCTGGCGAGGAAATTTCCGTCGCTTACTGGCGCTTAACCGCGACATCATGCTTCGCTCATTGCTGTTGCAACTCTGCTTTGGTGCAATAACGGTTATTGGCGCGCGGCTGGGGAGCGATATTATCGCTGTTAACGCGGTTCTGATGACGTTACTCACCTTCACCGCCTATGCGTTGGATGGCTTTGCCTACGCCGTTGAAGCGCATTCTGGTCAGGCGTATGGCGCGCGTGACGGTAGTCAATTGCTGGATATCTGGCGCGCAGCGTGCCGCCAGTCAGGTGTCGTGGCACTGTTGTTTTCTGTAGTTTATCTGCTGGCAGGGGAACACATTATCGCGTTGCTGACCTCGTTAACCCAAATTCAGAATCTGGCCGATCGTTACCTTATCTGGCAGGTCATTTTGCCGCTGGTGGGAGTCTGGTGTTATCTGCTGGATGGCATGTTTATTGGCGCAACGCGCGCCGCCGAAATGCGAAACAGCATGGCAGTGGCAGCGGCAGGTTTTGCACTTACGTTACTTACATTGCCGTGGTTGGGTAATCATGGGTTGTGGTTGGCATTAACCGTCTTTCTGGCTCTGCGCGGGCTTTCTCTGGCGGCTATCTGGCGGCGTCACTGGCGCAATGGAACCTGGTTTGCTGAAACGTGATGGTTAAAAATTCTGAATAAATAATCCTGAGCCAAATTCCTGACTACACTTAATCCCACGTTCAGAAGAAAAGCGAGCGTACTCTCATTCACCACCTAACGATGAGGACTTGAATATGAATAAAGACGAAGTCGGCGGTAACTGGAAACAGTTCAAAGGTAAAGTGAAAGAGCAATGGGGAAAACTGACCGATGATGATATGACGGTCATTGAAGGTAAACGTGACCAGTTAGTGGGTAAAATCCAGGAACGTTACGGTTACCAGAAAGATCAGGCAGAGAAAGAGGTTGATAGCTGGGAAAAACGCCATGATTACCGCTGGTAATTAATCCCTCCTGCCCGATGTGTACAAGGACGTACGCCCTCTTAACGTGGTTTCTTTTTCACCTGTACAGAGTGGTCATGCTGGCACTGATCATGATGGCGACACGCTTCTACTTCCACGCACGCTGCACATAATCCGTGCGCTTCAATCACATTATGCCGCAGGGCAAAACCCATTTTTGCCGCCAGTGTATGCATGATGTCTTCTACACCTTCCGCACACTCTTCTTTCACTGCGCCGCAGCGATCGCAAATAAACATTGCGGAGGTATGAGTTGGCTGATCGAACAGATGGCAGAGCACATAGCTGTTGGTGGATTCCACCTTATGTACAAAACCCTGCTCAAGCAGAAAATCTAGTGCGCGATAAACCGTTGGCGGCTTGGCTTGCGGCTCGGCTTCACGCAGCAAATCAAGCAGATCGTAGGCGCTGATTGCCCCTTCCTGCAGACTCATCAAACGCAACACTTCCAGGCGCTGCGGGGTCAGGCGCACATTTCGCTGCGCACAGAGTTTCTCAGCCTGCGCTAATAACTCCTGCGTTGTGGTCTTTTCCATTGGGCACCTCAAAGTGGGGTTAAGAATGTCCTTACTTTACCATAGTTCTCACTTAAACGCCGAGAACAGGGGACATAGCTGTCACATTGCCTGATCGCATATTCGTTATGCTATAGTAGCGCCCCAAATTCACCGGATGCTTAAAAAATCGCCATGTCAGCAGAATCACAAACCGCTTATCCCGCACACCGTTTCTCGATTGCTCCTATGCTCGACTGGACGGACAGACACTGCCGCTATTTCCTGCGTCTGCTTTCCCGCAATACGTTGCTCTATACCGAAATGGTGACCACCGGGGCGATTATTCACGGTAAAGGTGATTACCTGGCGTACAGTGAAGAAGAGCATCCGGTGGCGTTGCAGTTGGGTGGAAGCGATCCGGCGGCGCTGGCGCAATGTGCGAAGTTGGCACAAGCGCGCGGATACGATGAGATCAACCTGAATGTTGGCTGCCCATCTGACCGGGTGCAGAACGGGATGTTTGGCGCGTGCCTGATGGGCAATGCGCAATTGGTAGCCGACTGCGTGAAAGCGATGCGCGATGTGGTGTCGATTCCGGTGACGGTGAAAACGCGTATTGGCATTGATGATCAGGACAGTTATGAATTTCTCTGTGATTTCATCAACACCGTTTCCGGCAAAGGCGAATGCGAGATGTTTATCATCCACGCGCGTAAAGCCTGGCTTTCTGGTTTAAGTCCGAAAGAAAACCGTGAAATCCCGCCGCTCGATTACCCGCGCGTCTATCAACTGAAGCGTGATTTCCCGCATCTGACGATGTCGATTAACGGTGGTATTAAGTCGCTGGAAGAGGCTAAAGCGCATTTGCAACATATGGATGGTGTGATGGTCGGGCGCGAGGCGTATCAAAACCCCGGCATTCTGGCGGCGGTGGATCGTGAGATTTTTGGTTCCTCGGATACCGATGCCGATCCGGTGGCGGTGGTACGAGCCATGTATCCGTACATTGAACGCGAGCTTAGCCAGGGTACGTATCTCGGTCATATCACCCGCCATATGTTGGGGTTGTTCCAGGGGATCCCTGGCGCGCGGCAGTGGCGGCGTTATTTAAGTGAAAATGCCCATAAAGCAGGTGCCGATATTAACGTGCTGGAACACGCGCTCAAACTGGTGGCGGACAAGCGTTAATTTTTCACCATAAAGTAGTCAAATTCACTACGCCCTGCGCACGGTCGCGGGGCGTTTTCTTTGATAAATCAATATATTAGTTTTTGGCATGATTCTTGTAATGGCAGCAAGAGATTTCATTTTTGGGAGAACATCATGCTGGAACTACTTTTCGTTATTGGCTTTTTTGTCATGTTGATGGTCACTGGTGTTTCGTTGCTGGGTATTATCGCCGCGCTGGTTGTGGCGACGGCCATTATGTTCCTCGGCGGTATGCTGGCATTGATGATCAAGTTGTTGCCGTGGCTGTTGTTGGCGATTGCAGTAGTGTGGGTAATCAAGACGATTAAAGCACCAAAAGTGCCGAAATATCAGCGCTATGACCGCTGGCGTTACTAAGGGATTGTGCGGATGATCACAACCTAAGGTTTTATCCTTAGAACAAAATAGGAATTGATAATCAAATCTGTCACTATTGCGCGTCAAACAAATTCATCGAGCTGTACCCTACATACAGCCGAACTATAAAAGAAAGGGCTTCCCAGGTGGAAGCCCAATTTCTTTATGGGATCAGTAGACTGGAACCCTGCGTTGCCCGGCTTTCCAGAATCTCATGCGCGCGCCGCGCATCCTTCAGCGGATATTTTTGTTGCTCCGCGACATCGACCTTAATCACGCCGCTGGCAATTAATGAAAACAGTTCATTACTGGCTTCGGTTAACTCATCTCGCGTAGTGATATAGCCTTGCAAGGAAGGGCGCGTCACATACAGCGAGCCTTTCTGATTGAGAATGCCTAAGTTCACACCGGTAACCGCGCCTGATGAGTTGCCAAAACTGACCATTAAACCGCGACGTTGCAGACAATCCAGCGACCGTTCCCAGGTATCTTTGCCTACGGAATCGTATACCACGCGCACTTTCTTGCCGTCGGTGATCTCTTTTAATCGCTCGACCAGATTTTCGTCGCGATAGTTAATCACCTGCCATGCCCCGGCTTTTATGGCACTTTGTGCTTTTTGCGCGGTGCTCACGGTGCCAATAAGTTTCGCCCCTAAGGCTTTCGCCCACTGACAGGCTATCAGGCCCACACCACCCGCCGCGGCATGAAACAGGAATTGCTCGTCAGGTTTGATTTCATAGGTTTTACGCAGCAGATAATAAACCGTTAAGCCTTTCAGGAACGAGGCGGCAGCTTGCTCAAAAGAGATCGCTGCTGGCAGAATCGCTGCTTTATCAGCATTGACGTTATGCACAGAACTGTAAGCCCCTAATGCCGCCTGCGCATAGACCACGCGATCGCCTGCTTTAATATGTTTCACACTACTGCCGACTTTACTTACTATGCCAGCCGCTTCGGTGCCTAATCCACTGGGCAGTGATGGCGGCGGATAAAGGCCGCTGCGGATATACGTGTCGATAAAATTGATGCCAATCGCTTTATTTTCGACCTGGATTTCATTCTCTGCTGGATCGGCAGGAGTAAACTCCACGGCTTGCAGTACTTCCGGGCCACCATGCTTGTGAAATTCGATGCGCGTTGCCATTTAAACTCCTTTACTGAGCGACATATCTGTTTTAAGCCTAACAGTAGTCGCCAGGCCACGCGGGGATTTTTTCCGGTCTGCGGTCACAACCCGGAATATCTCTGGTCAGTATGAAACAGCGTCGCCAAAATCCAGTTTTGCCACTGGTGCTCAAAGTTGGTTAGCGTTAATACGCCTCGCTCACGGCACGGGCGAGTCCAGGTTTGGTAACTATTAGCATCCAGACAAACACAAATCATAAATTGCCGGGCATCCTGATTTTCAGGCCGAAAACGCCAGGTCAGGAGTGGCCCACCGGGTGTTTGCGGTGCGATACCGGCTTCACCATCATAGATCGCTCTGGCACCACGACTTCCTCCACCGTTTTCGATATAGCATTGTAAAGAGCGCAGTACCGCCAGCGCCAGTTGCGCACTTTGCCGCCACTGGAAAGATTGGGCGAGGCTGTTTTCATCGCTTTGAATACCTTCCCGGCGAATATCTTCACAGAGTGTTGCTATGGTTTGCGTGGCAGCGTTGAGCCCCTGTGTATGACACAAAATTGCGGCATGGTGGCTCATGGTATTTTGTATCGCTTCTCGCACGTCGTCGCGCAGCAGTCCCTGATTCAGGTACTGTTGCGCCTCGTTAATCGTACTGAGAATTTGTTGCCTCTCGAGAGGGAGGTTTTGGCTTTTCTGATGAGCAATATGCAATGCACAGCGGCGGGCAAAAACTTGCCCGGCATTGAGCGCTGATCCACCAGGGCGCGTGACACCATGTGTTCCGGCATTTTCTCCGACAGCATAACAACCAATTAGCGAGGTACGCCCCCAAATATCAACATCAATTCCGCCATTAAGATGTTGATTGTTTAACGTAAATTTTAGTGGTGAGGCAGTCAGGTCATGACCATGCATCTGATACAAACGAAGAGCCAGTGGATTCATCTGTGTTAATCGAGCCAGTGGTTGCGCTAACAGAGCGTGATTTTCTTGCAGATAGCCGATGACATCATCATCCAGTTCCTGCAGGTTGAATGGCGTTCCGTCCGCTGCGGGGGCCGGTTCCTGCAGAAAATCGAGGAAAACATCGCGCCCTTTTTGTGTCTCCTCATATACCGCGACATCTAGCAGGCTGGAGCCATAGTCCAGCATTCGTTCCGCGTGAAACGGCCATTGGTAACCTTTGCGAAATATAGCGGAGGCCAGCATACGAGTCGTGGGGTAATAAGCTGCCAGAAAATTATACTGACGTCCGGAGTGGTCCTGCGAGTAGATGCGCGGCATTGCTTGCATGTAAGTACCGGAAAGATTCCACGGAAACTGGCTGCGCGGTGTACCGATACCAAACTGACTTTCCGTAAGATTCACCAGGGTTATACCTGCTTCCAGTGCCATGCCCAACGCACTAAAGCAGTTCACCGGATAGACACTGTCACGATAAAGTTCACCAGGCCCGCCCGTGGCTAAAACCAGATGTTGGCAGCGAATCACTACCATTCGCCAGGGATTATCCCGACAGGCTTTATCGATTGCGATCACCCCTGCGACTCGTCTATTTTCTCCTTCATCACTGGTCAGGATACGAATCGCTGTTGTGTGATCGCAAAGAGGGATATTAAGGCGCATTGCCTCCTGAGCCAGCACCTTAACCATCAGGCGCGATGTGCGTGGGCCGCAACTGGTTGCGCGGCCAAACTCATCGTGATCGGTTTGATAACGCAACGTTGCGCCAAAGAGATCTTCTGGCAGATCCAGACCCAGATATTTCAGTACTTCACAGGTGTTCACTGATCCGACGGCCTCAACATATGCAGTGTCATAATCCATCGAACCACCCGCCGCCAGAGAGTCACTTAATGCCAGAAAATGGTCACCATTTGCACGAGTATTGGCGGTGTGAAGCGTTTGTTTATCAGAACCAGAACAGGCGGAAGTGCCCCAGAAGGCTTTGCTGGAGGCTACCATCACATCGACATTCTGTCGCTTGAGCTCAACTGCGGCACGCCACCCGGCGGCACCGCTTCCCAAAACCAGAGTGTTGCAAAGGTACTCTGGCAATAGTGAACCGTTGAGGTCGATATACCCGCTGGTCTGAGCCAGCGGTGCGTAATGGGGCATTTTCACGTCTATCAGGGAATCGATAATGGATTCAGAGACATTATGCGTCATGGTATGACCCCGTAGTTTGATTGCGTCGGGAGACGGTGATCACGCTTGCATCGGCCAGATCATCAAGATCACGATCGCGTGTTTCTGGCGCAAAAAAGGTCGCAATGATCGTGCCAACGGTCAACAGACTGAGGTAAATCGCAATTGGCATCCAGGCGGCAATACCGCTTGGATCGTTGGTGTGAATTACCCAGGAGATGATGGCTGAGCCAACCAGCGGGGCGATCCCACCCGCGATAACTGCAGAAACTTCCCTTGCCAGTGCTACGCCAATATAACGATGGCGGGCACCAAACAATTCCGGCAGGAAAGCGCCCTGAGCGCCGAACATCCCCCATGCCCCAACACCCAACGCCAGAGAAAGAGAGACAATCGTGACCGGAACATTGCCGTGGCTGAAAGACCACCATACCGGAAAGGTGATCAATAGCTGAAAAATTGCCAGGCTGCGATAGACAATAACCCTGCCGAAGCGGTCTGTCAGCCAACCAGCAACGGGCACCATAATTGCGCCTACCACCACCGCGGACATTAGACACAGTGTGCCGACCGATTTATCCAGCCCAACCACACCAACGATATAGCTAATAGCTAAAGCCTGATAAATCGAAGAGCCGCCGTTTTCTGCCAGGCGCAAACCAATCCCCACGAAGACGTTGCGGCGTGACGTTTTCAGCAAATTGCGTAAAGGTGATTCTGTAACTTGTTGGCGAGCTTCAAGTTTGGCGAATGACGGTGACTCTTTAAGATGCAGACGAATATAAATGGCCACCGCGATAATCACCACGCTGGAGAGGAAGGGCAGACGCCACCACCAGGTTTCGGCAAGATTTGTCACATTGTGGAGCAGGATGAAGTAAACGGCAGATGCCATAAACGTGCCAATCTGAATACCAAGGAACGGCAGCGCAGCGTAATAACCCCGTTTGCCGTTGGGGGCATATTCGGTCATCAGTACAGCCGCTCCAGCCTGTTCCGCACCCGTGCCAAGCCCTTGTAACAGGCGTAATGCGATAAGCATGATCGGTGCCCAGATCCCTGCTGTTTCGTAGGTGGGTAAAACCCCAATCAACGTGCTGGCGATCCCCATTAACAACACCGTTGCGAGCAGGACAAATTTACGTCCCAGACGATCACCTAATGAGCCGAAGAGAATGCCGCCTACCGGTCTGACGGCAAACCCGAGAAAGTAAGTACCAAAACTGGCGATAAGCGCCATTCCCGGTTCCTGATTAGGAAAAAAGAGTGGCCCAAAAATAATGGCGGAGGCCAGGCTGTAAAGTGCGAAATCGTAGTATTCCAGTGCGCTGCCGAGAGAGCAGGTCCACGCCGCGCGACGTAGATCTGCTGATGAAACATTCGTTTTTTCAGCTAGTTGTGTAGGTTGCATGATGTATCTCCTTTCAGACGGATAAAAGAGAACCGCCCAAAATCAATGGGATTCTGCGTTGTTGTTAAAATCCAAAATGAAACGTTAAGTTATCGGGCGCTAAAGTTCGGTTGACGCTTCTCGGCAAATGCCTGACTGCCTTCACGAGCATCTTGAGTAGTGGAGGAAAAAGCGCCAGCCAGTGCTTCAAGCGTTGAGGCCACGGCAATACCTTCACCGGCATCAATAACCTGTTTGGCTAGCTGCACAGCAATGGGAGCGCGCTGGGCGATACGTTGTGCCAGTTGCTGCCCGGCATCGTGTAACGCTTCTCTGGCGACAACACGATTTACCAGTCCGCAGGACAGTGCACGTTGCGCATCCAGTGGTTCGCCCGTAAATATCAATTCTTTCACCAGTGAGCGCCCAATCAGTGCCGTCAGCCGCTGAGTACCTGACCAGCCAGGCACTGTCGCCAGCCCGGTTTCTGGTAGCGCCATCCGTGCTTCGTCGCTACAAATACGGATATCGGCGGTAGCAGCCAGTTCCAGGCCACCGCCATAGGCGAGGCCGTGCATCAGAGCAATTACGGGCTGTGGCAGTTGTGCCAGTGCGTCAAATGCCTGATGACCGCGACGGATCCAGTTGCGCCACATATCGAGCGCAGAAAGAGAGGACCAGCGATGAATATCCGCGCCGACACAAAATGCTTTTTCACTGGCACTGGTCAGTAGTACCACGCGGATCTCCGAATCAGTTTCCAGCGTATGGCAATGTGTCAGTAGCTGTTCAAGCATCTCCGGAGTTAATGCGTTGAGTTTCGCCGGGCGGTTAATCACCAGTGTGGCAACGAAATCGTTGCGCAGGAGGTCAATGGTGCCGTTACTCATGGTCACTTCCTTGTTGAAAATAGAGGGGATTCATTAACTTGAGATCGTCTGCCAGACGGAGTGGGGCATCGCTTTGGGAGAGAATGTCGCGTTCAGGCTCAATACCCGGGGCAATTTCCGTGACCAGTAACCCGTCTGGTGTTAATTCCAACACGCAGCGTTCAGTGATGTATTGCACTTGTTGACCTCGCGCCATCGCGCGTTTGCCAGAGAACGTCACGTGGGCGACTTCTTGCACCAGTTTTTTGGCTTTGCCTTCTTTAATGATACGTAGTTGGCCATCTTCCAGTTGTAGCTGTGCACCTGCATTGAAAAAGCCAGAGAAAATAATCCGCTTCGCATGTGAAGTGATATCAATAAAACCACCGCATCCGGCAGTCACATGTGGACGAGCGGGCAGATGCGAGACGTTTACTGAGCCATCTGCGCCGATTTGTAAAAATGACATCAGAGTGAGATCAAAGCCACCGCCCTGGAAATAGGTGAATTGCTGGGGAGAGGGCAAAAATGCTTCCGCATTAGAAGCGCAGCCGAACTGAAATTCCAGCAGTGGAACTCCGCCAATCGCCCCTTGTTCCAGCAGCCAGGTGACGTCACCGTGGCGACCTTGTTCCAGCAAAATACGCGGCACGTTGGCAGAAATACCAAAGCCAATATTTACCGCATCGCCACGTTGTAGTTCTTGCGCGACTCGCTGGGCAATAACCCGCGCCGGGCTATGTTCCATATAACTAAAGTCTGACAGCGGACGACTGATTTCGCCGGAAATAGCAGGTTCGTATTGCGTTTGCGTGGTTTGTGTTTGTTCCGGTGCAATTACGATGTAATCCACCAATACACCAGGAATACGCACCTCTTTTGGTTTCAGGCTTCCGGCAGCAACCTGCCGTTTTACTTGCGCAATTACGATTCCACCGTTATTGCGAACGGCGGTGGCTTGTTCCAGTGGCCCAAGATAAGCCCCTTCATGTTCATAAGTCAGATTGCCGCGTTCATCGGCAGTAGTAGCGCGAATGATAGCCACCTGGGGCACGATACTGGGGAAAAACAGCCAGTCGTCGTTAGCAAATCGAACACGTTCAACCAGAGATTGTTGCGCCGCTTTTTCATTCATTGCACCGCCCTGCAACAGGGGATCTACATAAGTATCCATACCTGTTTGTGTCAGCACGCCAGGGCGATGAGCCGCGGCTTCCCGGTGCATATCAAATAAGATCCCGGAAGGCAGATTCCAGGCGGGGATCGCGTTGTCATTGATCATTTGCCAGATTAACGGAGGCGTCATTGATGATGGCCCGGAGGGGTAGGAGCCTGCGATCACTTTTGCCAGTAAGCCCGGTTGCGCCAGATGATCGACACCTTTTACGCCATACATATCACCTGCAGCGATAGGGTGGATGGTAGTGATGTTTTGCGGATGTCCGGCACGTTGAAAGCGTTCACCTATTGCCGCCAGCACGACATCCGGGCAACCCATTCCACTGGAGGAGGAGACGGTGACAACTGCGCCATCAGCAATCAAATCTGCAGCTTCCGATGCAGTGATCGTGCGTACAGAGCACATAATAATTTCCTTATTTCGATATAAAAATAATTAAAAATATGCATGTATAACAATGTAATAGTGATTATAAATTAATTGGAACGATCTAATTTATGCGTAATTTGTACGATTGGTGTGCAAAAAAAACAATAAGCGAAGTGTGAATCTGTGATCGAAACGACGATCTCCTGCGATCCCGGGGGTAACGGATCGCATGAGCAAAAGGAGATTATGATAAAGTAAATGCCTTGATCTTATGGGGGATTGGAGTAGTCATGGCGAAGTCGGATACAGGAAGAAAGCGGGTAACATTAACCGATGTTGCTCGTGCGGCTGGCGTTTCGAAATCGACCGTGTCGCTGGTACTCAACGACAGTCCGTTGATCAAAAAAGAGACTCAACAAAAAGTCCAACAAGCCATTGAGCAATTAGGCTATGTCTATAACCGTTTTGCCGCCAATTTACGTTCGCAAAAATCACTGACTATCGGCGTGGTGATTGATGATTTGACCAACCCTTTCTTCGCTGAATTTACAATGGGCCTTGAGATGACGCTGGCGGAGCACGGTTTTATCACCGTAATGTCCAATACCTCCCAGCGTAGCGATCGGCAAAAACAGGTACTTGATACCTTGCTGGAACACCACGTCGCGGGCATTGTCCTCTGTCCAGTAAACAGCACCTCAGAAGCCGATTTACAGCGTTATGCCAACAGTTCCACACCCTTATTAATCACGATGCGCCCTCTTGACTGGCAACAATTGCCCGTCGATTACGTTGGCGTGGACAGCCACGCAGGTGTCCGGGAAGCTACGGAATATCTCATTCAACAAGGACACCGGGACATCGTGTTTATTGGGGGGCTTACGCACCATATGCGTTATCAGGGATATCTGGAGGCGATGAACCATCATGGTTTACAACCGTGGAGTACTGATGCTTTTTCGCTGCGTGCTGAACCGACTCAGGCCAACGGCTACCAGTTGATGCAACAACTGTTAGATATGCCTTCGCCACCGACAGCAGTAATTTGTTATAACGATCTCATGGCTTTTGGCGCGGAATCGGCGTTAGGCGAAAGAGGGGTGCTTGCCGGAAAAGATATTTCGCTGATTGGTAATGACGGCGTGGCGGCTTGCGCTTACAGTAACCCGCCGTTAACCACCATTGCGGTAGAACCACTGGCGCTGGGGAAACAAGCGGCGCAGCAAATTCTACGGCGTATCGCGCAACCTGATGCGCCGCTCAGCCATTACGTTTATCGCCCAACCCTGCAAATTCGCGCTTCCACCGGAAAGCAGGGGCGTTAAATGCTGTAGCGAGAAACCGTTTCTCGCTATACTCTCTTGTCCCCCGTTCAACATCAGGTAACACCATTCGTTATGGCAGGCAATAAACCCTTCAACAAACAACAAACTGAACCCCGCGAACGCGATCCACAAGTTGCCGGGCTGAAAGTGCCTCCGCACTCGATCGAAGCGGAGCAGTCGGTGTTGGGCGGTTTAATGCTGGATAACGAACGCTGGGATGATGTGGCCGAGCGTGTGGTGGCAGACGATTTCTACACCCGTCCGCACCGTCATATCTTTACCGAAATGGCGCGTTTGCAGGAAAGCGGTAGCCCCATCGACCTGATCACCCTGGCAGAATCGCTGGAGCGCCAGGGGCAACTCGACAGCGTTGGTGGTTTTGCCTATCTGGCGGAACTGTCAAAAAATACGCCAAGTGCGGCAAACATCAGTGCATATGCCGACATCGTGCGCGAACGTGCCGTTGTCCGTGAGATGATCTCGGTTGCTAATGAGATTGCCGAAGCCGGTTTTGATCCGCAAGGACGCACCAGTGAAGACCTGCTCGACCTTGCTGAGTCTCGCGTCTTTAAAATTGCCGAAAGTCGTGCCAATAAAGACGAAGGACCGAAGAACATCGCTGATGTGCTCGACGCCACGGTGGCGCGTATTGAGCAACTTTTCCAGCAGCCGCACGATGGTGTAACCGGTGTTAATACCGGCTACGACGATCTCAACAAAAAAACCGCGGGTTTGCAGCCGTCGGATTTGATCATCGTCGCGGCACGTCCGTCGATGGGTAAAACGACATTTGCGATGAACCTCGTTGAAAATGCGGCGATGTTGCAGGATAAACCGGTATTGATCTTCTCGCTGGAGATGCCATCAGAACAGATTATGATGCGTTCTCTGGCGTCACTGTCACGTGTTGACCAGACCAAAATCCGTACCGGGCAGCTTGATGATGAAGACTGGGCGCGCATTTCCGGCACGATGGGCATTTTGCTCGAAAAACGTAATATCTATATCGATGATTCCTCCGGCCTGACGCCAACGGAAGTGCGTTCCCGCGCGCGCCGTATTGCCCGTGAGCACGGCGGCATCGGGCTTATCATGATCGACTACCTGCAATTGATGCGCGTACCGGCGCTTTCCGATAACCGTACGCTGGAAATTGCAGAAATCTCCCGCTCGCTAAAAGCGCTGGCAAAAGAGCTGAACGTGCCGGTGGTGGCACTCTCGCAGTTGAACCGCTCTCTGGAACAACGTGCCGACAAACGCCCGGTCAACTCTGACCTGCGTGAATCCGGCTCCATCGAGCAGGATGCGGACTTGATCATGTTTATCTATCGTGATGAGGTTTATCACGAAAACAGTGATTTAAAAGGCATCGCGGAAATTATTATCGGTAAACAACGTAACGGCCCAATCGGGACGGTACGGCTGACCTTTAACGGTCAATGGTCGCGCTTTGATAATTACGCAGGGCCGCAATACGACGACGAGTAATAATTATTTTATAAATCAGGTAATTAAAGCAAACACTTATCAAGGAACACAAATGCAAGCGGCAACTGTTGTGATTAACCGCCGCGCTCTGCGACACAACCTGCAACGTCTGCGTGAACTGGCACCTGCCAGTAAACTGGTTGCGGTGGTGAAAGCGAACGCCTACGGTCACGGTCTGATTGAGACCGCGCGAACGCTCCCCGATGCTGACGCTTTTGGCGTCGCCCGTCTCGAAGAAGCTCTGCGGCTTAGAGCGGGGGGCATCACGCAACCTATTTTGTTACTGGAAGGTTTTTTTGAAGCAGACGATTTGTCGACGATCTCCGCTGAACATCTGCATACCGCCGTGCATAACGAAGAACAGCTTGCTGCTCTGGAAGAGGCTAATCTGGAGGAGCCAGTTACCGTCTGGATGAAACTCGACACCGGTATGCACCGACTGGGCGTGTTACCGGAACAAGCTGAGGCGTTTTATCAACGACTTACGCAATGCAAAAACGTCCGTCAGCCGGTGAATATTGTCAGCCACTTTGCTCGCGCTGATGAGCCAAAATGCGGCGCGACTGAGAAACAACTCGATATCTTCAATACCTTTTGCGAAGGCAGGCCCGGCAAGCGTTCAATCGCCGCATCGGGTGGAATCTTGTTATGGCCACAGTCGCATTTTGACTGGGTGCGCCCCGGCATCATTCTTTACGGTGTATCGCCGCTGGAAGATGGCTCCACCGGTGCTGATTTCGGTTGCCAGCCAGTGATGTCTCTGACCTCCAGTCTGATTGCTGTGCGTGGGCATAAAGCCGGGGAGCCTGTAGGTTATGGCGGAACATGGATCAGCGAACGTGATACCCGTCTTGGCGTTGTGGCGATGGGTTATGGCGATGGCTACCCTCGCGCAGCTCCGTCCGGTACGCCAGTGCTGGTCAATGGCCGCGAAGTGCCAATCGTCGGGCGAGTTGCGATGGATATGATCTGCGTAGACTTAGGCCCAGAGGCGCAGGATAAAGCGGGTGATCCGGTGATTCTGTGGGGTGAAGGTCTGCCGGTTGAGCGAATCGCTGCAATGACAAAAGTAAGTGCTTACGAACTTATCACGCGCCTGACGTCAAGGGTAGCGATGAAATACGTCGATTAATCGTTCAGCAATATTTGATTGTCTGTGCCGGGTGTGGTGTGAAAGCCTTATCCGGCCAGCAACGCAATGTAAATTCAATAAATTGATACACTCTTGTCGTTTTGCCACTGGAGGTTTTGCGTTTTTCATCAGCCGCGCTACGTTATTAATTGCCGCTCATTGCTAAACATCCTCTCGATCTTCCCCATCTTCCGGTTTATTGTGTTTTAACCACCTGCCTGTAAACCTGGAGAACCATCGCGTGTTTCAAAAAGTTGACGCCTACGCTGGCGACCCGATTCTTTCGCTTATGGAGCGTTTTAAAGAAGATCCTCGCGGCGACAAAGTGAATTTAAGTATCGGCCTGTACTACAACGAAGACGGGATTATCCCGCAACTAAAAGCCGTCGCAGAAGCGGAAGCGCGCCTGAATGCGCAGCCTCACGGCGCTTCGCTTTATTTGCCGATGGAAGGGCTTAACAGCTATCGCCATGCTCTTGCGCCGCTGTTGTTCGGTGCGGACCATCCGGTGTTGCAACAACAGCGTGTGGCGACCATTCAAACCCTCGGCGGCTCGGGGGCATTAAAAGTGGGCGCTGACTTCCTGAAACGCTATTTCCCTGAATCAGGCGTCTGGGTCAGCGATCCTACCTGGGAAAACCACGTAGCAATATTCGCCGGTGCTGGATTCGAAGTGAGCACTTACCCCTGGTATGACGAAGCGACCAACGGTGTGCGTTTTAGCGACTTGCTGGCGACGCTGAAAACACTGCCCGCCCGCAGTATTGTGCTGTTGCATCCGTGTTGCCATAACCCAACAGGCGCCGATCTCAACAATGACCAGTGGGATGCGGTGATTGAAATCCTCAAGACACGTGAGCTTATCCCATTCCTTGATATCGCCTATCAAGGATTTGGTGCTGGTATGGACGAGGATGCCTATGCCATTCGCGCCATTGCCAGTGCCGGATTGCCCGCTCTGGTGAGCAATTCATTCTCGAAAATTTTCTCGCTGTACGGCGAACGTGTCGGCGGTCTTTCGGTAGTGTGTGAAGATGCCGAAGCCGCAGGCCGCGTGCTGGGGCAATTGAAAGCCACTGTGCGCCGTATTTACTCCAGTCCGCCGAATTTTGGTGCGCAGGTGGTGGCAACGGTGCTGAATGATGAGGCGTTGAAAGCCAACTGGCTGGCAGAAGTAGAAGAAATGCGTACCCGTATTCTGGCAATGCGTCAGCAACTGGTGCAGGTGCTGAGTACTGAGATGCCGGGGCGTAATTTCGATTATCTGCTTAAGCAACGCGGTATGTTCAGCTATACCGGTTTAAGCGCCGCCCAGGTTGACCGACTGCGTGAAGAGTTTGGTGTTTACCTGATCGCCAGCGGGCGTATGTGCGTGGCGGGGCTTAACTCTGCAAACGTGCAGCGTGTGGCAAAGGCATTTGCTGCGGTGATGTAAGGTTCGCCAGCAGGCGGTTGAATAGCCGCCTGCTCTATTATTCTATGGAAATACATTAAGTTATTAAATATTAACAAACATGGGCTGGTCTCATGTGATCCTGCTCCCTTTCTTCACAAAAGCCGCAGATAATCCTTCCTTTCTCACACTGCTGGCGTTATGGTCAGATGGTTTTTTCAACAAATATCACAATAAAAAGTTTCAACTTACTGACTATTTAGGGAAAAATATGCGCAAGATCACACAGGCATTGAGTGCCGTTTGCTTATTGTTCGCTCTAAACAGTTCCGCTGTTGCACTGGCCTCTTCACCTTCACCGCTTAATCCCGGCACTAACGTTGCCAGACTTGCTGAACAGGCACCTGTCCATTGGGTATCGGTCGCACAAATTGAAAATAGCCTCGCAGGGCGTCCACCAATGGCGGTTGGGTTCGATATTGATGACACGGTTCTGTTTTCCAGCCCCGGATTCTGGCGCGGCAAGAAAATATTCTCGCCAGAAAGCGAAGATTATCTGAAAAACCCGGCCTTCTGGGAAAAGATGAACAACGGTTGGGATGAATTCAGCATTCCAAAAGAGGTTGCACGTCAGCTAATTGATATACATGTCCGCCGCGGCGACGCTATCTTCTTTGTGACTGGCCGTAGCCCAACGAAAACAGAAACGGTTTCAAAAACATTAGCTGATGACTTTCATATCCCGGCAACCAGTATGAACCCGGTCATTTTTGCGGGCGATAAACCAGGACAAAACACAAAAACGCAGTGGTTGCAGGATAAAAATATCCGAATGTTTTATGGTGATTCTGATAACGATATCACTGCCGCGCGTGATGTTGGCATTCGTGGTATCCGTATTCTGCGAGCCTCCAACTCTACCTACAAACCCTTGCCACAAGCGGGTGCTTTTGGCGAAGAGGTGATCGTCAATTCAGAATACTGACAGAGCGGGAGAGTATGACACTCTCCCGAATGCTGTTTTTTTAATCAAACCTTTATCCTTTCGCTGTCTTGCTGCAAACTGATTAAGAGAGTTTTATCAAGGAGCAGCACATGTGGTATCAAAAAACGCTCACGCTTAGCGCCAAATCTCGTGGATTCCATCTGGTAACGGATGAAATTCTGAATCAACTGGCTGATATGCCGCGTGTTAATGTTGGTTTACTGCACCTGTTGCTGCAACACACCTCCGCCTCTCTGACACTTAATGAGAATTGCGACCCCACTGTACGCCATGACATGGAGCGTTTTTTCCTCCGTGCGGTTCCCGATAACGGTAGCTATGAGCATGACTATGAAGGAGCAGACGATATGCCTTCTCATATCAAATCCTCAATGCTGGGGGTATCGCTCGTATTGCCAGTGCATAAAGGGCGTATTCAGACCGGCACCTGGCAGGGGATCTGGCTGGGGGAACATCGCATCCACGGCGGATCGCGTCGCATCATCGCGACACTACAAGGGGAGTAAAAAATGACTATTTCGGAGTTGCTACAATATTGCATGGCAAAACCAGGCGCAGAACAGAGTGTGCATAGTGACTGGAAAGCAACGCAAATCAAAGTTGAAGATGTGCTGTTTGCGATGGTGAAAGAGGTGGAAAATCGCCCAGCGGTTTCGCTGAAAACCAGCCCGGAATTGGCGGATCTTCTGCGTCAGCAGCACAGTGATGTTCGCCCCAGCCGACATCTGAACAAAGCGCACTGGAGCACTGTTTATCTCGATGGCTCGCTGCCGGATTCGCAAATCTATTATCTGGTCGATGCGTCGTATCAGCAGGCGGTGAATTTGCTGCCGGAAGAAAAACGTAAATTGCTGGTGCAACTCTGAAAGGAAAAGACCGTTCAGCAAGCGGCCTGAGAATGATGACAAACACAAAATTGCCTGATGCGCTACGCTTATCAGGCCTACGTAATCCCTGCAATATATTGAAATTGCATGTTTTTGTAGGCCGGATAAGGCGTTCACGCCGCATCCGGCAAGAACAAAGCGCACTTTGTCAATAATCTGAGGCCGCTCAGAAAGCGGCCTTAACGATTACAGCATTGGCTTGAGGAAGCGCGCTGTATGCGATGCTTCACACTCTGCGACGGTTTCTGGCGTGCCGGAGACGAGGATCTCACCGCCGCCGCTGCCACCTTCTGGCCCCAGATCAACAATCCAGTCAGCGGTTTTGATCACGTCGAGATTGTGCTCAATCACCACAATGGTATTGCCCTGATCGCGCAGTTTATGCAGAACGTCGAGCAGTTGCTGAATATCGGCAAAGTGCAGACCGGTGGTCGGTTCATCGAGAATATACAGCGTCTGCCCGGTGCCGCGTTTTGACAATTCACGCGCCAGCTTCACACGCTGGGCCTCACCACCGGAAAGCGTGGTTGCTGACTGCCCGAGACGGATGTACGTCAGACCAACATCCATCAGCGTTTGCAGTTTACGCGCCAGTGCGGGCACAGCATCAAAGAACTCACGCGCTTCTTCGATGGTCATATCCAGCACTTCGTGGATGGTTTTACCTTTGTACTTAATCTCCAGCGTTTCGCGGTTATAACGTTTACCTTTGCACTGGTCGCACGGCACGTAAATATCCGGCAGGAAGTGCATTTCCACTTTGATTACACCATCGCCCTGACAGGCTTCGCAGCGCCCACCACGGACGTTAAAGCTGAACCGTCCAGGCGTATAACCGCGCGCACGGGATTCCGGTACGCCCGCAAACAATTCGCGTACAGGCGTAAACACGCCGGTATAGGTCGCCGGGTTGGAACGCGGAGTACGACCAATTGGGCTTTGGTCGATATCGATGACTTTGTCGAAATGCTCCAACCCCTGAATATCGCGATAGGGTGCAGGTTCAGCAATTGTTGCGCCATTCAACTGGCGTTGGGCAATCGGGAACAGCGTGTCGTTAATCAGCGTCGATTTACCAGAACCTGAAACCCCGGTGATGCAGGTAAACAGACCTACCGGCAGCGTCAGTGTCACATCTTTCAGGTTGTTGCCGCGCGCGCCTGTCAGTTTCAGCACTTTTTCCGGATCTGCGGGTACGCGTTTCTTCGGCACTTCAATTTTGCGTTTACCGCTCATGTACTGGCCGGTTAACGACTCCGGAACTGCCATAATCGCTTCCAGCGGACCTTCCGCGACCACTTCACCACCGTGTACACCTGCGCCCGGGCCAATGTCGATGACATGGTCAGCCGCGCGAATAGCGTCTTCGTCGTGCTCCACCACAATCACGGTATTACCGAGATCGCGCAGGTGGATAAGCGTACCCAGCAGGCGTTCGTTATCGCGCTGATGCAGGCCGATAGACGGTTCATCCAGCACGTACATCACGCCAACCAGCCCTGCGCCAATCTGGCTTGCCAGACGGATACGCTGGGCTTCACCGCCGGAAAGGGTTTCTGCCGAGCGGGAAAGTGTCAGGTAGTTCAGCCCGACGTTAACGAGGAATTTCAGGCGGTCGCCAATCTCTTTAAGGATTTTTTCCGCAATCTTCGCGCGTTGCCCGGCGAGTTTGAGATTGTTGAAGAACTCCATCGCATGGCCGATGCTCATGTCAGAGATGGCAGGCAGCGGTGTATTCTCAACATAAACGTGGCGTGCTTCACGGCGCAGACGCGTCCCTTCACAACTGGCGCACGGACGATTGCTGATAAACTTGGCTAACTCTTCGCGTACCGCGCTGGATTCCGTTTCTTTATAACGGCGCTCCATATTGTGCAGCACGCCTTCGAACGGATGGCGGCGGATAGACGTATCGCCACGATCGTTCATGTATTTGAATTCGATATTTTCCTTGCCAGAACCGTAAAGCACCACTTTATGCACGTTCGCACTCAGGCTGCCCCACGGCGCTTCGACGTCGAACTTATAGTGGTCTGCCAGTGATTTCAGCATCTGGAAGTAATAAAAATTACGGCGATCCCAGCCGCGGATCGCGCCGCCCGCCAGCGATAGTTCCGGATTTTGGATCACTCGGTCAGGATCGAAATATTGTTGAACGCCGAGGCCGTCACAGGTCGGGCAGGCGCCCGCCGGGTTGTTGAACGAAAACAGACGCGGTTCCAGTTCGCGCATACTGTAGCCGCAAATCGGACAGGCGAAGTTGGCGGAAAAGAGCAGCTCTTCCGCTTTCGGATTGTCCATATCGGCAACCACCGCCGTACCGCCGGAAAGCTCCAGCGCCGTTTCAAATGACTCCGCCAGGCGTTGGGTAAGATCGTCACGCACTTTGAAACGATCAACTACCACTTCAATCGTGTGTTTCTTTTGCAGTTCCAGTTTCGGCGGATCGGAAAGATCGCAGACTTCGCCATCAATACGTGCGCGGATGTAACCCTGACTCGCCAGATTCTCCAGCGTTTTAGTGTGTTCGCCTTTGCGCTCTTTAATGATTGGCGCGAGTAGCATCAGACGTTTGCCTTCCGGCTGCGACAGGACGTTGTCTACCATCTGGCTGACGGTTTGCGCCGCCAGCGGGACATCGTGATCCGGGCAGCGCGGCTCACCGACGCGAGCGTACAGCAGACGCAAATAGTCGTGGATTTCGGTGATTGTCCCCACCGTGGAGCGCGGGTTGTGGGACGTCGATTTCTGTTCAATCGAGATGGCGGGTGAAAGCCCCTCGATATGGTCGACATCCGGCTTTTCCATCAGTGACAGAAACTGCCGCGCGTAGGCGGAAAGGGATTCAACGTAACGACGCTGCCCTTCGGCATATAAGGTGTCGAAAGCGAGCGAGGATTTGCCAGAACCCGAAAGCCCGGTAACGACAATCAGTTTGTCGCGGGGGATAACGAGGTTGATATTTTTGAGATTATGGGTGCGGGCGCCCCGAACTTCGATCTTATCCATTCACCTTTCCCGGATTAAACACTTTTTGCCCGGCGGCATGGCGCTACCGGCGATCACAAACGGTTAATTATGACACAAATCGACCTGAATGAATATACAGTATTGGAATGCAGAA
Organism: Escherichia sp. 20412-1; assembly: GCF_003027595.1. NCBI lineage: Bacteria > Pseudomonadati > Pseudomonadota > Gammaproteobacteria > Enterobacterales > Enterobacteriaceae > Escherichia > Escherichia sp. 20412-1. The sequence continues at coordinate 62,047 of NZ_PYQM01000022.1, forward strand.
TCCGGAGTGCTGTGTAACAATGTCGGACCATGTTTGTTTCCCGGAACCGAGGTCACATCGTGGTAAAACCGCTATTGGTAATGCTACAATCGCGCGTTTACACTTATTAGACCGTTTTTTTCAGGAGACACGAACATGGCCAGCAGAGGCGTAAATAAGGTTATTCTCGTTGGTAATCTGGGCCAGGACCCGGAAGTACGCTACATGCCAAATGGTGGCGCAGTTGCCAACATTACGCTGGCTACTTCCGAATCCTGGCGTGATAAAGCGACCGGCGAGATGAAAGAGCAGACTGAATGGCACCGCGTTGTGCTGTTCGGCAAACTGGCGGAAGTGGCCAGTGAATATCTGCGTAAAGGTTCCCAGGTTTATATCGAAGGTCAGTTGCGTACCCGCAAATGGACCGACCAATCCGGTCAGGATCGCTACACCACAGAAGTCGTGGTGAACGTTGGCGGCACCATGCAGATGCTGGGTGGTCGTCAGGGTGGTGGCGCTCCGGCAGGCGGTAACATCGGGGGCGGTCAGCCGCAGGGCGGTTGGGGTCAACCTCAGCAGCCGCAGGGTGGCAATCAGTTCAGCGGCGGCGCGCAGTCTCGCCCGCAGCAGTCCGCTCCGGCAGCGCCGTCTAACGAGCCGCCGATGGATTTCGATGACGATATCCCATTCTGATTTTGTTTTAAAACAATAGATTATATTGTTTTAAGGTAGGTGATTAACGCATCTGCCAGGGATAAAAAAGAAGCCTCCATATGGAGGCTTCTGCATATCACACCAAAATCATTGGCCATTGTGGCGGTGCCTGATTTGTGGTTTCCACTATTACCGACTCAATATTGTGCCAGATTGCGGCAATATCCATCATTGTGATTCCGAGCAGTCCCATCGCGAACCAGCAGGCGGAAACAACGCCCAGACCACTACTGATCACTGCCAGCCCGATATAATCAGACCGCCGAAAACGGATGTTGAGCGTACTAGCCAGAAACATCAGTATGGCGCTAAGAAGCTGCCAGCGAAGAAGAACCACGCCCGTGGTGAGGGTAGCCATCAAACATTTCCTCAGAAAATTGCCAGGCCCTGGACAGCGCGGCATTTCTCACGGGAGGCGTGGTACACTCTGGCTATCGCGGGGCTTTCAGAACACAAAAATGAAACACTTTTGCTGTTTCATAAATTTCGTGAACTATATCACAATTGGTTGTTTGTTAGCCAGATTATGCCGCGACTTTATTACTGCACTAATGATGTGGTTTATTCAGTGATGTCGAGGCAATGTACAATAAAGAAATATTGTAACTTCCTGCCTGACCTGCATTTTTCCAACAAAGCTCTTTTGATATCAGCGAGTTATTTTTATGCAAATAACGATTATAAAGGTATCAATTTCAAATCAGGCAAAAGTGCTATTTATACCGTAATATTTATCTAACGTCGTCGGTAGTCAAGGTTTTCACCTTGCAATGACCAGGTATAACCAGGCAGGGAATTGATAGAAATGAGTCAAAGTGCACGACGCAGGATGCTGGCGTTGCCGGGCATCATCTTTGTGGTACTCCTTCCTGTTATCCTTTCACTATGGATTGCCCTCCTTTGGGCTAAAGCGGAAGTGAATAATCAACTTCGTGCTTTTGCCCTGTTAGCCCTGGAGAAATCCGAGTTGGTCATTCAGCAGGCAGATTTAGCGAGCGACGATGCAGAACGCTATCAGGGACAAATTTGCACTCCCACTCATCAACAACAAATGCTGAATATTATCCGCGGTTATCTTTATATCAACGAATTGATATATGCCCACGATAACCTTTTTTTATGTTCAACATTAATAGTTCCCGTTAACGGCTACAGGATGGCGTCAGCAAACTATAAGCGTGAACCTGATGTCTCAATCTATTATTACCGTGATACGCCTTTTTTCTCAGGTTATAAAATGACCTATATGCAGCGAGGAAACTATGTCGCGGTAATTAACCCTTTATTCTGGAGCGAGGTGATGTCTGACGATCCGACGCTGCAATGGGGGGTTTATGATACGGTGACGAAAACCTTTTTCTCTTTAAGCAAACAGGCCTCCGCAGAAAATTTTTCACCATTGATTCATCAGAGGGAAATAACCGTACAGCAGAATGGTTATTTATATGCGATAGTTCATTCAACAAAACGTCCCATTGCCGCTATCGTAGCAACCTCAAACCAGCGTATTTTTTCGCATTTTTATAATCACCTTGTATTTGCCTTGCCGGCAGGTATTTTGGGCAGCCTGGTGCTGCTTTTACTCTGGTTGCGTATAAACCAGAAGTACCAGTCTCCTGAGCGTAAATTGCAACGTGCTCTCGAAAAACGGCAACTTTGTCTCTATTACCAGCCAATTGTTGATATTAAAACGAATAAATGTATTGGCGCTGAGGCGTTGCTACGTTGGCCGGGGACTCAGGGACAGGTAATGACGCCAGCGGAGTTTATTCCACTGGCGGAACAAAAGGGGCTAATTGAGCAGGTTACCAATTATGTCATTAATAGGGTGTTTAACGATCTCGGTGCCTGGCTGGCGAAACATCCTGAACTCTCTATTTCAGTTAACTTATCCGCCTCTGATTTTCATACTTCAAGGGTGATTGCCCTAACCAATCAAAAAATCGAGCAATTTACCGTGCGTCCGCAGCAAATTAAATTTGAAGTCACTGAACATGCGTTTCTTGATGTCGCCAAAATGACGCCGATTATTCTGGCTTTCCGTCAGGCTGGTTACGAAGTGGCGATCGATGATTTTGGTATTGGCTACTCCAACTTGCATAATCTTAATTCATTGAATATCGATATCTTGAAAATCGATAAATCGTTTGTTGAGACGCTAACCACGCACAGAACCAGCCATTTGATTGCAGAACACATTATCGAACTGGCACACAGTCTGGGTCTAAAAACGATTGCAGAAGGGGTGGAAACTGAGGATCAGGTCAACTGGCTGCGCAAACGCGGCGTGCGCTATTGTCAGGGTTGGTACTTTGCAAAGGCGATGCCGCCGCAGGTTTTTATGGCATGGGCAGAGCCAGTACCCGCGCATGACGTCATGCGCGGGCAGTAAACCCTAGATCCGGTGGCGATAATCGCTGGGAGTGCGATCAAACTGCCGACGGAAAACGCGGGAAAAGGTCTGCTGTGAGACATAGCCCAGATCCATCGCGATATCAAAAATAGGGCGTTCGGTGGTGCGCAACTCAACGGCAGCCAGTAGCAGGCGGCGTTGACGAATGTAATCGCCAAGCGTCTGATGTGTCACCGTACGGAACATCCGCTGTAAATACCACTTTGAATAACCTGATTTTTTCGCCACCACATCAATGTTCAGCGGCTGGTCGATATGCTCGTCAATCCATGCGATAAGATCCTGAATAATTTTCTGATGGGACATAAATCTGCCTCTTTTCAGTGTTCAGTTCGTTAATTCATCTGTTGGGGAGTATAATTCCTCAAGTTAACTTGAGGTAAAGCGATTTATGGAAAAGAAATTACCCCGCATTAAAGCCTTGCTTACTCCAGGCGAAGTGGCGAAACGTAGTGGAGTGGCGGTATCGGCGCTGCATTTCTATGAAAGCAAAGGTTTGATTACCAGTATCCGTAACAGCGGCAATCAGCGGCGGTATAAGCGTGATGTGTTGCGATATGTCGCCATCATCAAGATTGCTCAACGTATTGGTATTCCGCTGGCGACCATTGGTGAAGCGTTTGGTGTGTTGCCCGAAGGGCATACATTAAGTGCGAAAGAGTGGAAGCAACTCTCATCACAATGGCGTGAAGAACTGGACCGGCGAATTCATACCTTAGTTGCGTTGCGTGACGAACTGGACGGCTGTATTGGTTGCGGCTGCCTTTCGCGTAGCGACTGCCCGTTGCGTAACCCTGGCGATCGCTTAGGCGAAGAAGGTACTGGTGCGCGTTTGCTGGAAGATGAACAAAACTAAAGCGCCACAAGGGCGCTTTAGTTTGTTTCCGGCCTTTGTCTTTCACTCTATCCCGCTGGTACACAGGAGGGTTTCCCCCGACGTCAACACACCTCATTCGAGCACGTGGTGGAGGTTCCGGTTGGTGTTGATACTTTAATTGTATGCCACCGCCGTTTCTTCGCCAGTGCAAAGTGATCCTTTTTAGCCGCAATATTTTTGTCATCTTGCGTGATTTTTTACCGCAAACTTTTGCTACAAGTTGCCTACAAATGCCGTAATTTTGCGCATCGACGATAACGTTTGCGCATCAGTTGCCTGGTTTTTCATCGTCAATACAAGAAAAGGGAAAAAAGCAGCAAACTTCGGTTGAAAAAGCCGCTATGATCGCCGGATAATCGTTTGCTTTTTTTTACCACCCGTTTTGTATGCGTGGAGCTAAACGTTTGCTTTTTGCGACGACCCCGATTGTCGCAAACCAGAAGCAGGAAGATAACGTTTCGCTGGCAGGGGATTGTCCGCCACGCATCTTGACGAAAAATAAACTCTCAGGGGATGTTTTCTTATGTCTACGCCATCAGCGCGTACCGGCGGTTCACTCGACGCCTGGTTTAAAATTTCACAACGTGGAAGCACTGTTCGTCAGGAAGTGGTTGCCGGGTTAACAACGTTTCTGGCGATGGTCTATTCGGTTATCGTCGTTCCGGGCATGTTGGGCAAAGCGGGCTTCCCGCCAGCGGCCGTTTTTGTTGCGACTTGTCTGGTTGCCGGGATGGGTTCTATCGCGATGGGGTTGTGGGCCAATCTACCATTGGCTATCGGCTGCGCCATCTCCCTGACTGCATTTACCGCATTCAGCCTGGTGCTGGGGCAACATATCAGTGTTCCGGTGGCGCTGGGTGCTGTGTTCCTGATGGGGGTGCTGTTTACGGTTATTTCCGCAACAGGTATCCGTAGCTGGATTTTGCGCAACTTACCGCACGGCGTGGCGCATGGCACGGGGATTGGTATCGGCCTGTTTTTGCTGCTGATTGCTGCCAACGGCGTCGGTCTGGTGATTAAAAACCCGCTTGATGGTTTGCCGGTTGCGCTGGGTGATTTCGCGACATTCCCGGTGATTATGTCGCTGGTAGGTCTGGCAGTGATCATCGGCCTGGAAAAACTGAAAGTACCGGGCGGCATTCTGCTGACCATTATCGGTATCTCGATTGTGGGCCTGATCTTCGATCCTAATGTCCATTTCTCCGGCGTTTTTGCCATGCCTTCATTGAGTGATGAGAACGGCAATTCGCTAATTGGCAGCCTGGACATTATGGGGGCACTGAACCCACTGGTCTTGCCGAGCGTGTTGGCGCTGGTGATGACGGCGGTCTTTGACGCTACAGGAACCATCCGTGCAGTTGCTGGTCAGGCGAATCTGCTGGATAAAGACGGGCAGATTATTGACGGTGGTAAAGCACTAACTACAGACTCCCTGAGTAGCGTTTTCTCCGGCCTGGTTGGCGCGGCACCGGCTGCGGTATACATCGAGTCTGCGGCGGGTACAGCGGCGGGCGGTAAAACCGGCCTGACGGCTATCACCGTTGGCGTGCTGTTCCTGCTGATTCTGTTCCTCTCTCCGCTCTCTTATCTTGTTCCGGGTTACGCAACGGCTCCGGCGCTGATGTACGTTGGCCTGCTGATGCTGAGCAACGTGGCGAAAATCGACTTTGCTGATTTTGTCGATGCAATGGCGGGTCTGGTAACGGCAGTATTCATCGTGCTGACCTGTAACATCGTAACAGGCATCATGATCGGCTTCGCGACTCTGGTGATTGGTCGTCTGGTCTCTGGCGAATGGCGTAAGCTGAACATTGGTACGGTCGTTATCGCCGTGGCGCTGGTCACCTTCTACGCGGGTGGCTGGGCTATCTAATCTTTAATAAGATTCTGAAAACGGGTAGCAATTGCTGCCCGTTTTTATTTTCTCCGTACATTGTGTGAGCTTTTGCGATATTCTGAAAAACTGAGAATCCGGGTATAAAACCTTTCTCAAATCATAAAAAACATCGCAAACAGGGAACGCATGGAAATCTTCTTCACCATACTGATAATGACCCTCGTGGTCTCGCTGTCCGGGGTGGTCACTCGTGTCATGCCCTTTCAGATCCCGCTTCCGCTTATGCAAATCGCCATTGGTGCGCTACTGGCGTGGCCGACGTTTGGTTTGCATGTGGAATTTGACCCAGAACTCTTTTTAGTCTTATTTATCCCGCCGTTGCTGTTCGCGGATGGCTGGAAAACGCCGACCCGCGAATTTCTTGAGCATGGCCGGGAGATCTTCGGTCTCGCGCTGGCGCTGGTCGTCGTCACCGTGGTCGGCATTGGCTTCCTTATTTACTGGGTGGTGCCAGGTATTCCGCTGATCCCCGCTTTTGCGCTGGCGGCGGTGCTCTCTCCGACCGATGCTGTAGCGCTCTCCGGGATTGTTGGAGAAGGGCGCATACCGAAAAAAATTATGGGTATCTTGCAGGGCGAAGCGTTGATGAATGACGCCTCCGGCCTGGTGTCGCTGAAGTTTGCCGTGGCAGTCGCGATGGGGACGATGATCTTCACCGTTGGCGGCGCGACGGTCGAATTTATGAAAGTGGCAATTGGCGGTATTCTCGCCGGTTTTGCGGTGAGCTGGCTGTATGGTCGCTCGTTGCGTTTCCTGAGTCGCTGGGGCGGTGATGAACCGGCAACGCAGATCGTACTGCTGTTCCTGCTGCCGTTCGCCTCTTATCTTATTGCCGAACATATTGGCGTTTCCGGCATCCTCGCAGCGGTTGCCGCCGGTATGACCATCACCCGCTCCGGTGTGATGCGCCGTGCGCCGCTGGCGATGCGACTGCGTGCCAACAGCACCTGGGCGATGCTGGAATTTGTCTTTAACGGTATGGTGTTCCTGCTGCTGGGCCTGCAATTGCCGGGCATTCTGGAGACGTCGCTGATGGCGGCGGAAATCGACCCCAACGTCGAAGTCTGGATGCTCTTTGTCGATATCGTGCTGATTTATGTCGCCTTAATGCTGGTTCGTTTTGGCTGGTTGTGGACGATGAAAAAGCTCAGTAACCGCTTCCTGAAGAAGAAGCCGATGGAGTTTGGTTCGTGGACCACACGAGAAATCCTGATCGCGTCTTTCGCTGGGGTGCGCGGGGCAATCACTCTGGCCGGTGTGCTCTCCATTCCTCTGCTGTTGCCGGATGGTAACGTCTTCCCGGCGCGTTATGAGCTGGTGTTCCTGGCGGCTGGCGTGATTCTCTTCTCGCTGTTTGTTGGTGTAGTGATGTTGCCTATTTTGCTGCAACACATTGAAGTCGCGGATCATTCCCAGCAGTTGAAAGAGGAACGCATTGCACGCGCGGCAACGGCTGAAGTAGCGATTGTGGCGATCCAGAAAATGGAAGAACGTCTGGCGGCGGACACCGAAGAGAACATCGATAACCAGTTGCTCACAGAGGTGAGTTCTCGTGTGATTGGTAACCTGCGTCGTCGCGCCGATGGGCGTAATGATGTTGAAAGTTCAATCCTGGAAGAAGACCTGGAACGCCGCTTCCGTCTGGCGGCACTGCGTTCTGAACGTGCTGAACTGTACCACCTGCGCGCCACGCGGGAGATCAGCAACGAAACGCTGCAAAAATTATTGCACGATCTTGATTTGCTGGAAGCGTTGTTAATTGAAGAAAATCAGTAACGCTCTGACGGCGTAAGATAGCCTGACGCAATCGGTAAAAAGGTGCAGTACATCGCACCTTTTTACCGTTGGTCAGGCGACCAGGGACAAACGGAGATTAATGCGCGCGGCCCTGCTCAACGCCAAAGCCGGTCTGGGAACGGATAAATTGCGCACGGAACAGTTCACGCTCGCGCGCGCCTTCCGCTGAATTATCGGTTGCCGAGAAGAACCAGATACCGAGGAATGCCACGGAGATGGAGAACAACGCCGGGTATTCATACGGGAAGATGGCTTTTTCGTGACCGAGGATCTGCACCCAAATCGTTGGGCCGAGGATCATCAACACTACCGCTGTAATCAGACCTAACCAGCCGCCCAGCATCGCACCACGCGTAGTCAGTTTCGACCAGTACATGGAAAGCAGAATGATTGGGAAGTTACAGCTCGCGGCGATAGCAAACGCCAGACCCACCATGAAGGCGATGTTCTGATTCTCAAACAACACGCCGAGGATAATCGCAATCACACCCAAAATCAGCACGGTGATTTTCGATACCCGCAGCTCTTCACGTTCGGTCGCGCCTTTCTTGAAGACGTTGGCGTACAGATCGTGAGAAACCGCCGATGCGCCTGCCAGCGTCAGACCTGCAACCACCGCGAGGATGGTGGCGAAAGCAACCGCTGAAATAAAGCCGAGGAACAGGTTGCCGCCCACCGCATTGGCCAGGTGAACCGCCGCCATGTTGTTACCGCCAATAAGATGGCCCGCCGCATCTTTATATTCCGGATTTGCACCGACCAGCATGATCGCACCAAAGCCGATAATAAAGGTCAGGATATAGAAGTAACCCATAAAGCCGGTGGCGTAGAACACGCTCTTACGCGCTTCGCGAGCATCGCTAACCGTAAAGAAGCGCATCAGAATGTGCGGCAGACCTGCTGTACCAAACATCAGTCCCAGCCCCAGCGAGAGTGCGGAGATTGGATCTTTTACCAGCCCGCCCGGCTTCATGATGTCGACACCTTTCGGGTGTACTGCCATCGCTTCGCTGAACAGATTGTTGAAGCTAAAACCGACGTGCTTCATCACCATAAAGGCCATAAAGCTGGCACCGAACAGCAGCAGAACGGCTTTGATAATCTGTACCCAGGTGGTTGCTAACATGCCGCCAAACAGGACATACATCATCATCAATACGCCAACCAGAACCACGGCGATGTGATAGTTAAGGCCGAACAGCAGCTCGATCAGTTTACCCGCACCAACCATTTGGGCGATGAGATATAGCGCCACCACCACCAGAGACCCACAGGCCGAAAGAATGCGGATTGGCCCTTGTTTCAAACGGTATGAGGCGACATCCGCAAAGGTATAGCGACCCAGGTTACGCAGACGTTCGGCAATCAGAAACAGAATGATTGGCCAGCCTACCAGGAAGCCCAACGAGTAGATCAGGCCGTCATAACCGGAGGTAAACACCAGCGCGGAGATCCCCAAAAATGAGGCGGCAGACATATAGTCACCGGCTATCGCCAGACCGTTCTGGAAGCCGGTGATATTACCGCCTGCGGTGTAGTAGTCGTTACGGGAACGCACGCGTTTTGATGCCCAGTAGGTGATACCAAGCGTAAACACGACGAAAATCAGGAACATAATAATCGCCTGCCAGTTTGTTGGCTGGCGTTCTACGGCCCCGCTAATGGCATCCGCGGCGTTCGCTGCGAAAGGGAGTGTGGCGGCAAGCGCCGTCATAACTCTTTTCATGACGCTTGTACCTCATGCAGGACTTCGTTATTAAGGCGGTCGAATTCGCCGTTCGCCCGCCAGATGTAGATACCAGTGAGAACAAAGGAGATCACAATCACCCCGACGCCAACGGGAATACCGCGTGTGACGCTGGTGTTCGGATTCAGCGGAGTGCCCAGCCAGCCAGGCGCAAAGGCAATCAGTAAAATAAAGCTGATATAAACTGTCAGCATAATAATCGACAGGATGGTGGCAAACCGTTGCCGTTTTTCGACCAACTCCCTGAAATGCGCATTGTCTTCTATCCGCTGATAAATAGTGCCATTCATCACAGATTCTCCAGAGGTAATGTAGGGATTGTTTTAATTCCCGCTCCCTTGTGGGAGAGGGTTAACGCCCAGGTAACCCATAGCCTGATGCGCCTTATCAGGCCTACAGCCGTTGCCGAATGTAGGCCGGATAAGGCGTTTACGCCGCATCCGGCAATCAACGCCAGATGCGTCGCTGTCGCGTCTTATCAGGCCTACAGCCGTTGCCAGATGTAGGCCGGATAAGGCGTTTACGCCGCATCCGGCAATCAACGCCAGATGCGTCGCTGTCGCGTCTTATCAGGCCTACAGCCGTTGCCGAATGTAGGCCGGATAAGGTGTTTACGCCGCATCCGGCAATCAACGCCAGATGCGTCGCTGTCGCGTCTTATCAGGCCTACAGCCGTTGCCGAATGTAGGCCGGATAAGGTGTTTACGCCGCATCCGGCAATCAACGCCAGATGCGCCGCTGTCGCGTCTTATCCGGCCTACAGCCGTTGCTGAATGTAGGCCGGATAAGGTGTTTACGCCGCATCCGGCAATCAACGCCAGATGCGCCGCTGTCGCGTCTTATCAGGCCTACAGCCGTTGCCGAATGTAGGCCGGATAAGGCGTTTACGCCGCATCCGGCAATCAACGCCAGATGCGTCGCTGTCGCGTCTTATCAGGCCTACAGCCGTTGCCGAATGTAGGCCGGATAAGGTGTTTACGCCGCATCCGGCAATCAACGCCAGATGCGTCGCTGTCGCGTCTTATCAGGCCTACAGCCGTTGCCGAATGTAGGCCGGATAAGG
>NZ_PYQM01000137.1:0-327 GCF_003027595.1 Escherichia sp. 20412-1
CAGGTATCGTGCGCCAATTGCCGGATGCGGCGGGAACGCCTTATCCGGCCTACCGATCCGGCACCAATTGTAGGCCTGATAAGATGCGCCAGCATCGCATCAGGCATCGTGCGCCAATTGCCGGATGCGGCGGGAACGCCTTATCCGGCCTACCGATCCGGCACCAATTGTAGGCCTGATAAGATGCGCCAGCATCGCAGCAGGTATCGTGCGCCAATTGCCGGATGCGGCGGGAACGCCTTATCCGGCCTACCGATCCGGCACCAATTGTAGGCCTGATAAGATGCGCCAGCATCGCATCAGGCATCGTGCGCCAATTGCCGGATG
>NZ_PYQM01000138.1:0-282 GCF_003027595.1 Escherichia sp. 20412-1
CATTTGTCACCATTGCCGGATGCGGCGAGAACGCCTTATCCGGCCTACGAATGGTGCAAGAATCTGTAGGCCTGATAAGACGCGCGAGCGTGGCATCAGGCATTTGTCACCATTGCCGGATGCGGCGTGAACGCCTTATCCGGCCTACGAATGGCGCAAGAATCTGTAGGCCTGATAAGACGCGCGAGCGTCGCATCAGGCATTTGTCACCATTGCCGGATGCGGCGAGAACGCCTTATCCGGCCTACGAATGGTGCAAGAATCTGTAGGCCTGATAAGACG
>NZ_PYQM01000139.1:0-259 GCF_003027595.1 Escherichia sp. 20412-1
TGTAGGCCTGATAAGACGCGCGAGCGTCGCATCAGGCATTTGTCACCATTGCCGGATGCGGCGAGAACGCCTTATCCGGCCTACGAATGGTGCAAGAATCTGTAGGCCTGATAAGACGCGCGAGCGTCGCATCAGGCATTTGTCACCATTGCCGGATGCTGCGTGAACGCCTTATCCGGCCTACAAATGGCGCAAGAATCAGTAGGCCTGATAAGACGCGCGAGCGTCGCATCAGGCATTTGTCACCATTGCCGGATGC
>NZ_PYQM01000140.1:0-255 GCF_003027595.1 Escherichia sp. 20412-1
TCACTTCTGAGTTCGGCATGGGGTCAGGTGGGACCACCGCGCTATCTCCGCCAGGCAAATTCTGTTTATTAACCCGCTTATCGCCGGTTAATCTAATCTGTATCAGGCTGAAAATCTTCTCTCATCCACCAAAACATCTTCGGCGTTGTAAGGTTAAGCCTCACGGTTCATTAGTACCGGTTAGCTCAACGCATCGCTGCGCTTACACACCCGGCCTATCAACGTCGTCGTCTTCAACGTTCCTTCAGGAGACTT
>NZ_PYQM01000141.1:0-253 GCF_003027595.1 Escherichia sp. 20412-1
CTATATCGTTGGATATTACAGCGCACTAAGACCGCACGAATATAACGGTGGATTACCCCCAAACGAATCGGAAAATCGATACTGGAAAAACTCTAACTCGGTGGCCAGTTTTTGTTGACCACTTCACGCTGCCGCAGATATTCCCGTGGCGAGCGATAACCCAACGCACTATGCGGATGCCATTCGTTATAATGCTCGAACGCCTCTGTAAGGTTCTTTGCTGCCGTTAACCCGTCTGGTTTGGGCATGATAC
>NZ_PYQM01000142.1:0-252 GCF_003027595.1 Escherichia sp. 20412-1
TGTTCTGCGGGGTTCTGCGGATAATGTTTTCTGTTCCATAACAGGTGTCCACTAGTTGAAAAAGTGGGCACCTACGTTACCAATACTGGCTTAATGGCTACATACGGCGGTCAGTTTACGCTTACGGAAATTGCCTGGACACCGGGGAGTAGTCGTATTGATGGCCATCAGGCGGAGAATGTCACCTGGGCGCTTTCATCGCAGTCTCCTGCCGGTAAGTATGATCTCATCAATAAAGCATCCCGTGTTTCT
>NZ_PYQM01000143.1:0-252 GCF_003027595.1 Escherichia sp. 20412-1
TTGCCGCCTGAATATTGGCCAGATAGCTGCCAATTTCCGGGCGATACAGATGTTTTCGTTCTGGTTGTGGAACAGATGGCGTAACAGGTGGCTCCGGTGTCACAGGCGGTTCTGGTGTTACAGGGGGTTCTGGTGTTACAGGGGGCTCAGGGTCTGGTTCCGGGATGACGGGCAGTTCCGGTGGGGTATACGGTCCTGCGGGAATTTCACTGGTTAAAAACCAGTTCTGGTTGTCGCTTTTTACCACGTTGT
>NZ_PYQM01000144.1:0-252 GCF_003027595.1 Escherichia sp. 20412-1
GCGTATCTGCGCCATATCCTGAGCGTACTGCCGGAATGGCCCTCCAACCGTGTTGACGAACTGCTGCCATGGAACGTAGTTTTCACCGATAAATAAGTGTCAATACGGCGCTCTGTTGACGCTTACAGATTTTCCCGGAGTTTCATCATGAGTTTTAACGCAAAGGATATGACCCAGGGCGGTCAGATTGCCTCCATGCGTATCCGCATGTTCAGTCAGATCGCCAATATTATTTTCTACTGTCTGTTTATT
>NZ_PYQM01000145.1:0-251 GCF_003027595.1 Escherichia sp. 20412-1
ACAATGGCAACCCGGAGAGGCTACCAGATGGGACGCTGGCTTGCTGGCAGGCTCATGAAAGAGCTGGGGCTGGTCAGCTGTCAGCAGCCGACTCACCGGTATAAACGTGGTGGTCATGAACATGTTGGTAAGCGTCAACAGAGCGCCGTATTGACACTTATTTATCGGTGAAAACTACGTTCCATGGCAGCAGTTCGTCAACACGGTTGGAGGGCCATTCCGGCAGTACGCTCAGGATATGGCGCAGATAC
>NZ_PYQM01000146.1:0-251 GCF_003027595.1 Escherichia sp. 20412-1
GTTCTGCGGGGTTCTGCGGATAATGTTTTCTGTTCCATAACAGGTGTCCACTAGTTGAAAAAGTGGGCACCTACGTTACCAATACTGGCTTAATGGCTACATACGGCGGTCAGTTTACGCTTACACATGTTGCTATCCCTAACTATCTTGAACGGCAGTTCGCCGTGACCGAGCCAAATCAGGTGTGGTGCGGTGATGTGACCTATATCTGGACGGGTAAGCGCTGGGCGTACCTCGCCGTTGTTCTCGAC
>NZ_PYQM01000023.1:0-69746 GCF_003027595.1 Escherichia sp. 20412-1
GACAACTTGTGAAATTACCGACAAGAAGGGAAAGGGCCTTCCCGAGAGTGGTAAAGGAGAGGCCCTGGAAATACCCCACAGCCCCGAAAAAGAGCCAGTCAGTTGCTTAACTGACTGGCATTACACCTCCTGAGGAGGTGGTCTTTTACATTCTGCTGGCAGATTCGTGTCGATGCGATGCTGACGCATCGTATCCACCCTACAGAATTTATTTAAACTACAATCCATTCCGGAAACATTTATTGCCGCTGTTGTTTATATATTCTGCCGCTTCGTTATTCATCATTCCATATATATATCTGGCTAACATTTATCAATGTGATAGATTCCTCTCCCGCATTTATTGGAATGCGTAGCAACTTATTCTAAATATTCTTATATAAGCATCTGTGATAATGAAAACGCATAGAAACATCAATTTATTATTGATGTTGGTATTACTCGTGGCTGTCGGTCAGATGGCACAAACTATTTATATTCCAGCTATTGCCGATATGGCGCGCGATCTCAACGTCCGTGAAGGGGCGGTGCAGAGCGTAATGGGCGCGTATCTGCTGACCTACGGTGTCTCACAACTGTTTTATGGCCCAATTTCCGACCGTGTGGGTCGCCGCCCGGTGATCCTCGTCGGAATGTCCATTTTTATGTTAGCAACGCTGGTGGCGGTCACCACCTCCAGCCTGACGGTATTAATTACTGCCAGCGCAATGCAGGGAATGGGAACCGGTGTCGGTGGTGTGATGGCGCGTACATTACCGCGTGATCTGTATGAACGGACACAGCTACGTCACGCTAATAGCATGTTAAATATGGGTATTCTCGTCAGCCCTTTGCTTGCGCCATTAATTGGCGGTCTGCTGAATACCATGTGGAACTGGCGGGCCTGTTACCTGTTTTTGCTGGTGCTCTGTGCCGGTGTGACGTTCAGTATGGCGCGCTGGATGCCGGAAACGCGCCCTGTCGATGCGCCACGCACGCGCCTACTGACCAGTTATAAAACTCTTTTCGGTAACGGCGGTTTTAACTGCTATTTACTGATGCTTATTGGCGGTCTGGCAGGAATTGCCGCTTTCGAAGCCTGTTCTGGTGTGTTGATGGGCGCAGTATTAGGGCTGAGCAGTATGACGGTCAGTATTTTATTTATTCTGCCAATCCCGGCGGCATTTTTCGGCGCATGGTTTGCCGGACGCCCGAATAAACGGTTCTCTTCGTTAATGTGGCAGTCAGTTATCTGTTGCCTGCTGGCAGGACTGATGATGTGGATCCCTGGCTGGTTTGGCGTGATGAATGTCTGGACACTACTCGTTCCCGCCGCGCTGTTCTTTTTTGGTGCCGGAATGCTATTTCCGCTGGCCACCAGCGGCGCGATGGAGCCGTTTCCATTCCTGGCAGGTACTGCTGGCGCACTGGTTGGCGGCCTGCAAAACATTGGTTCCGGCGTACTGGCGTCGCTCTCTGCGATGCTGCCGCAAACCGGCCAGGGAAGTCTGGGGCTGTTGATGACCTTAATGGGGTTATTGATTGTGCTTTGCTGGCTGCCGCTGGCAACGCGGATATCACACCAGGGGCAGGCCGTTTAAGCTCACATCACCGCAGCATCGTCATCAACTCCATGGGAGAACGATGCTGCTTTATCAAGTCGCGCATCACCCGCATGTACGGTGCCGAGTGGGAATAAAAAGCTTGATAGCCAGCACAAAGCACGTCGTCCGGCTGATCATCCCATGCTTGTGGGCAAAGACGATGCCAGTCACATCCCTGACAGCCTCGCCGGGGTTGCAGTTTTTCGCTCCTGCACCATTTTTGCAGGGTGGCGTCGAAAAGCTCAATTGATATACGACTGATATCTGCCCGCACCCAACACTCGAACAGGGCAATTAAAAATTGCCCCCACAGCTCCTCTGTCATCGAAGCTGCCGTCAGCTCGCCCCGGTCATCAAATACAATGTGGGGAATAAGTTGCACGGAGCGGATGCCTCGCTGTTTGAAATTTTGATAAAAATCGGCAGGTTGCAGAGCGTCTTTATACTCTATAACCAATTTGTGCCTGTCCTCTTCAGCATTTCTAACCTGACTTCCTGTCATGTGATTCTCTCAATTAATACGATAATTTGATGTATATGCGTTACAGCAAACAGTATTGCAAGAGATAACACCGCGAGGGAGATCATAAATTTGTCACGGATTACGTAAAATTGGGAAAAATCGCTATTAGTGACATCCATTAAATTGCGATTGCGGGTATAGCGCCAGAGGATCAATGCCACAAAGGAAAGGATGCCAATAGAAATCCAGAACAATGTGCCTGACTGATGCCAGTTGTGTTTGATTGCCAACGCCATCAACGCACCGTAACCCAGCATGGTGCGAAACCATGCCAGCGATGTGCGTTCCGGCTGAAGACCCGGGTCGGCAATCCGTCTGGCTTTGCGGCTATCCGGCATACAGTACCAGTCCCATAACGATCACCGCCACAATCATCAATATTAAGCTAATGATTAATAAGCTGTTGGTGTAGGGTAAATCTTCTTTCAGACGCATCGCCTTTTCGTTACGTAGCCAGCGCAGGTAACCATACATCGCTAACCCGCCGGAAAACAGACACAACAACAATGCCAGCAGTTCGCGAATGACCGGCGTGGCGAAATCCGGTGCAAGCTGATCCAGTCCAACACCTGCCGCCAGAAAACCCAGCGCAGTTCGGATCCACGCCAGAAAGGTACGCTCATTAGCCAGAGAAAAACGGTAATCGGGCGCTTCTCCGAGTCGGGAAATTTTCACTATGGCTCCTTAGTCGTTTCGCAATAGCGATGTCTTATTCGTCTATTTTTAGGAATGTCGTCCGGCGCTTTCCTGATATGCTTGCCATCCGCTACAAGGAGGTCAGATGGGTATCATAGCGCAAAATAAAATCAGTTCACTGGGTATGCTGTTCGGTGCTATCGCTTTAATAATGGGCATTATCCACTTTTCATTCGGCCCTTTTTCCACGCCGCCGCCAACGCTGGAAAGCGTTATTGCAGAAAAAACGGCGGAAATTAAAAGAGGTCTTCTCGCCGGAATAAAAGGCGAAAAAATCACCACAACGCAGAAAAAAGAGGACGTTGATGTCGATAAAATCCTCGATCACGGCGGTATCGCCCTGGCCATTGCCGCGCTACTCTGCGCGTTTGTTGCCGGTATGCGTAAAGAAAATCGCTGGAGCATTCGCGGTGCACTGTTTTTTGGTAGCGGGACGCTGGCTTTCCATACCTTGCTTTTTGGTATCGGCATCATCTGTGGAATTGTGCTGATATTCCTGATCTTTTCTTTCCTGACCGGTGGTTCACTGGTTTAAGTAACTCAGTAATGTTCAGAAACGCCTGTGAATACCGGGTGGAGTACCATTTACGGCGACTCCACCCGGAAAAGGGTTAACCTATGCCCCAGAAAAGCACCGCAAGTAACTGTGGTGTGATGATGCGCAGAAACATGACTAATGGATACACCGTGGCGTAAGAGAGAGCCGCTGCACCACTGGTTGGATGAAGATTATTGGCAAACGCCAGCGCCGGTGGATCGGTCATTGAACCCGCCAACATCCCACACATAGTGAGATAATTCATTTTGGCTAACATCCGCGCCAGAATGCCGGCTGTGATCAGCGGAATCGCGGTAATCAATGCACCATAGCCTATCCAACTTAGCCCTTCGCCATTAACCAATGTATGGATAAAATCGCCGCCGGATTTCAGACCAACAACTGAAAGGAACAGTACGATACCCAGTTCGCGCAGTGCCAGGTTGGCACTTGGCGGCATAAACCAGTACAGCTTACCGATACTGCCGATACGTCCAAGGATCAGCGCCATAATCAGCGGACCACCCGCCAGCCCCAGCTTCAACGCCGCCGGGAATCCTGGCACGAACACCGGAATGGAGCCTAACAACACGCCAAGACCGATACCAATAAACACGGGTAACATCTGAACCTGTTGCAGTTTTTGCTGCGCATTACCTAATACATTGGCAACGGCATCAATAGCCGACGGGCGTCCAACCAGGTTGAGGATATCGCCAAATTGCAGGCTAATATCGCCACTGGCGACCAGTTCAACCCCGGCACGATTCAGTCGCGAAATGACGACATCATAGCGCTCCTTAAAATGCAGGTCGCGAATACGCTTGCCGAGCACATTTTCATTGGTGACCACCACGCGTTCGACACGCAAATCGGTGCCTTTCGTCGACAGCGAAGTATCCACTTCCTGACCAATCACCAGTTGTGCATTATGTAAATCCGCAGGCTGCCCCACCAGATGCAGTAAATCTCCCAACTGAATAATGGTCTCTGGCGAAGGTACTTTTAGGGTTTCTTCTCGTTTCAATCGCGAGCAGATAACTTTATCGCCATTGAGAATCGGCACATCTTTAATGGCTAAATTATGCAAATTAGGATTCTCAACACGGATATTAATCGTCCTGATTAGCGCACCGCCGTTGGTTCGTGTCGACTCGTGCTGCAGGGCTTCCGTCTCAACATTGACGCGAAAAATAACCCGCAGTATCCACATGGTGAACAAAATCCCGCAAATGCCGAATGGATACGCCATCGCATAGCTCATCCCCATCTGATCAACCATCTCCATCGGTGTGCCGAGGTCGCGTAAGATCTGCTGACCTGCGCCCAGCGCTGGCGTATTGGTGACCGCGCCGGAGAAAATCCCCAGCACCACGGGAAGTGGGATATCGAACAATTTATGCAGGATGGCGGTGACCAGGCCACCGATGATGACAACCAAAACGGCAAACAAATTAAGGCGTAATCCGGAGACACGCAACGAGGCAAAGAATCCCGGCCCCACTTGAATGCCGATAGTGTAAACGAACAGGATCAGACCAAATTCCTGGATAACATGCAGCATGTCGCTACTTAATGTCATCCCAGCCTGTGAAACAAAATGGCCGACGATGATCCCACCGAACAGTACGCCGCCAATGCCCAATCCAACGCCGCGAAACTTGACGTTGCCGATAAACAAACCGACGACCGCCACCAAAGCCAGAATACTGACTGTTAATGCTATATCACTCATCGTCCATTTCTCTTGAGATAACATTTTAATTGCTATGGATTATGGCTGAATCGGTGAAGCAGATTTGCCTTATGGCGCACATTATCACGGGAAAGAGAGTGCAGGAACATCTTAAATTGGCGAAAATTAACACATTGTTGAAGATGGTAAATAAAAAAAGCCCCACCAGGCTGGCGGGGCAAAAAGAATAGCTAATTAGCTATTTAACGCGGGACGTTCGCTGATAGCGATACGCTGCGCTGCGATGGGTTCAGGCTCATTACGAATTAAATCAATATGCAGCAAACCATTTACGAAGGTTGCACCAGAGACTTCCATATTTTCTGCCAGCGTAAAACTCAGGCTAAAAGGCTGATTCATAAGACCTTGATGCAGCCATTTTTTCTCTTCTTTGGGCTGCTCCGGCGTGCCTTTTACGCTCAGGCGAGTACCTTCCAGTTGAATATCTAAATCTTCCTGACGGAAGCCCGCCAGCGCAAGAGTAATGCGGTAGTGGTTATCGTCGCTTTTCTCAATGTTGTACGGCGGGAAGCTCTGGCTTTCACCGGCGTTTTGCAGTGCGTTGGCCAGTTTGTCAAAACCGATCCATTGACGCATCAGTGGGGATAAATCGAAGTTACGCATAGTCATTTCTCCTTCTAAGAAGCGAGTAAGTACCTGCAAATCCGAGGATTCGCATATGCTCCCTGACGGCGAGCATGAAGTTGCCAGGCCGCGCCAGGCGGCCTTAGAGAATTAGTTGATTTCGATACGGCGCGGTTTTTTCGCTTCCGGAATCACGCGTTCGAGATCGATATACAGCAGACCGTTCACCAGGTTAGCGCCACGAACATGAATGTTTTCTGCTAACTGGAATTTGCGTTCGAAGTTGCGTTCAGCGATGCCCTGGTACAGATAGGTGCGCTCTTTTTGTTCGTCGGCGTGAGCACCTTTCACCACCAGCAGATTGTCCTGGGCAGTAATTTCCAGTTCACTCTCAGCAAAACCAGCTACAGCGATAGCAATGCGATAATGGTTTTCGTCTACCAGTTCAACGTTATACGGAGGGTAGCCACCATTACTCTGGCTCTGGTTGTTTTCTAAGTGGTTAAACAAACGGTCAAATCCAATTGCAGAACGATAAAGCGGGGATAAATCAAAGTTACGCATAATCAATAGCTCCTGAAATCAGCGAGAATGTAAGACCTTCCACAATGGACAGGTCGGATAGCCAGAACACCCATCAGGCGCGTTCTCATCGGCTACGGTATAAAAATGGGTCTGGATATGCACTTTTCAAGTCTTTCCAACGGACTTTTTTTTGCAGTTTATGGTCTATTGCATAGACTGAGGGGCAGCACGAAACGTTAAAGTGCGATAGCCGCCACAGTGCGACATGATGATGATGTTATTTTCAGCAAGGGATCGCTATAACACATCATGCCAACACCAACGATCAACTGATGAATTTATTATGATAAGAAATGTGTTGTTAGCACTCTTAATGTGCAGCGGGATGGCGTTAATGACAGGATGTTCCAGCGTGATGTCCCATACAGGGGGCAAAGAGGGAACATACCCTGGCACCCGTGCCAGCGCCACCATGATTGGTGACAATGAAACCAACTGGGGCACTAAGTCACTGGTGATTCTTGATATGCCGTTTACCGCTGTTATGGACACGCTTTTACTGCCGTGGGATGCATTCCGCAAAGACAGTTCAGTGCGCTCACGCGTGGAAAAAAGTGAAGCCGACGCGCAGGCCATCAATGCCGTCATTCCACCAGCCAGAATGCCAACGAACTGAATTAGTGGCCAGTTTCGGTGACCCACAACTGGCCAGCTTCCATCCACGCCAGCCATTGACCATCTGGCGAGAAGACCACGGCGTCTGCCGAAGGTTGGTTGGCGTGATTTTCGGTTAAATACTCAACTTCACCGCTTTGCGCATGTGCACAGGCAATACGATTATCCAGCACAAAACCCAGCCATTCTCCTGACGGATGCCAGTTAAACGCTGACTGAATATCCGTTTTGTTATCGGTTAACTGGCGCGGTTCGCCGCCCTGTGGGGAGATAAGCCACAATTGCACAATACCGTTATCGTCACGCATTAAAAACGCGATTTGCGTCCCCTGTGGGTTACAACGCACCCAATGGCGTGGAACGTTGACTAACCCTGGGTAAGTACGATGGTGAGTAAAGGTTAAACGTCGCTGCACGACACCACGCGGCGGCGCTGGCAGGGTTGATTCCGTGCCGCTTAACGGCTTCTCACCAGCCGCTTTCCAGCCGTTTTCATTTTGTGGCAGCTCTACAATAAACAGCTCCGGTACTTTCTCGCCGTTCAGCGAAAGTGTGTCGCCAATAAATGCCAGCGCGTGGTTTCCGACCCATCCCTCTTCATAAGCGCGATTGATTTCATCACTGCCCGGCTGCGGCGTGGGCGTGGTTTTACTTACCAGCACGCACCAGTGGCTGCCGCTGTATTCGCGCGGATGCTGTTTGTGTACGTTAACCGGGCCAAACGGTGCCGCAACCCCGACGTTTCGCAAATCCAGCGCCGGGCGGCATTCATGTAGTACATGGTCGTTATAGGTAAAACTCACCATTTCACCGTTCGGGCTAAAGACATGTACATGACTGCCGCCACGTAGCGCCCCAGGAGTGTACGGAACGGTAATATCCATGGCATCGAGATTGCTCATCTTTCCGCCTTCAACAATCACGCCGCGGCGGTGATGGAAATCGTAATGCCATGTTTCATCAGGATTTTCTGGGCCGTGGATGAAGACATATTTCTCCAGCTTCGGATGAACGGTCACCACGCCAACGTGTGCACCCTGTGACGCCTGGTAAATAACTTCAACCTCGCCGGTATGGATATTCACACGCTCAATTGTCTCGCCGGTAAACGACGCGCCAGAAGGCCGCACGTCAAATACCAGCCACTGGCTATCGGGTGTCCAGGTGTTGGTATTGGTGAGCAGGTGGTTTCGTGAAGCGTTGGTGAGTTGTTTCATGGCGTGATCCTGATACAAAACGGTTTCCGTCATCATACTTCACAAGGACTTCACTTTCAGACAATAGTCTTTTGCCATCGTGATGAATGTGAGTAAAAAGATGGAACATTTTGACGTAGCGATTATCGGCCTCGGCCCGGCGGGTTCCGCACTGGCGCGGCAGTTAGCAGGAAAAATGCAGGTGATTGCACTGGATAAAAAGCACCAGTGCGGTACAGAAGGTTTCAGCAAACCTTGCGGTGGTCTGCTGGCACCGGACGCGCAGCGTTCTTTTATTCGCGACGGGCTAACGCTCCCTGTCGATGTGATCGCCAACCCACAGATTTTCAGCGTCAAAACCGTCGACGTCACAGCATCGCTCAAGCGTAACTACCAGCGAAGCTATATCAATATTAATCGTCATGCCTTCGACTTGTGGATGAAATCGCTGATCCCTACCAGCGTTGAGGTTTACCACGACAGCCTGTGCCGGAAAATCTGGCGTGAGGATGATAAATGGCATGTTATTTTTCGCGCCGATGGCTGGGAGCAACACATTACTGCCCGCTATCTGGTCGGTGCTGATGGTGCAAACTCGATGGTGCGGCGACATCTCTACCCGGATCATCAGATTCGTAAATATGTCGCTATCCAGCAGTGGTTCACAGAGAAACATCCGACGCCGTTCTACTCCTGTATCTTTGATAATGCGATAACTGACTGTTACTCATGGAGTATCAGCAAAGACGGTTATTTTATTTTTGGCGGTGCCTATCCGATGAAAGACGGCCAGGCGCGTTTTGCGGCGCTGAAAGAGAAAATGAACGCCTTTCAGTTCCAGTTTGGCAAAGCGGTGAAAAGTGAAAAATGCACCGTGTTGTTTCCCTCACGCTGGCAGGATTTTGTCTGCGGTAAGGACAATGCTTTTCTTATTGGCGAAGCGGCGGGATTTATCAGTGCCAGCTCGCTGGAGGGGATTAGCTATGCGCTGGATAGCGCGGAAATACTGCGTTCGGTGCTACTGAAGCAGCCGGAGAAAATCAATGCCGCTTACTGGCACGCCACCCGCAAACTGCGTTTAAAACTCTACGGCAAGATCCTGAAAAGCCGATGCCTGACCGCACCGGCCTTAAGAAAGTGGATTATGCGCAGTGGCATTGCACATATTCCACAGTTGAGAGATTACCCAACGCGCTTCACATCGCCTACCAGCAGGATGTAAGAGAGCGCGCCAATCAACGCGACGGCGGAGATATAAACCAGTGCAGGTGCAAAACCGTAACTCTGCGCCAGGTAACCCACCACCAGCGGAACGGTGATACCCCCCAAACCACCGGCGAAGTTAAACACCCCGCCGGTTAAACCAATCAGGCGCATCGGTGCCAAAGAAGAGACCAGCGACCAGGTAATCGAAGCAAAACCGTTACCGAAGAATGCCAGCGCCATCAGACACATAATCATCATCGGGTCATTGGTATAGTTAGCACCCATAATGCAGGTGGAGATCAACAAGCCGCAGATTATTGGTGTTTTACGCGCAAAGCCCAGCGAAAAGCCCTTCCGCACCAGCAGATCCGCTACCCATCCTGAGAGCAGTACACCGACAAACGCAGCGAGAAATGGCACCGTGGTCATAAAGCCCGCTTTCAACGCCGTTATCCCTTTTTCCTGGGTTAAATAGTTCGGGAACCAGGTTAAGAAGAACCACAGCGTAGACGCCACCGCAAATTGCCCGAGATAGACGCCGATCAGTTTACGATGGAACACCAGTTTCCAGTCTTTTGCCGTTAACGGCTGACGCGCCTCTTTTTTCACCGGCGCATCGCCATCCACCAGACCGCCACCATCACGAATGTAATCCAGCTCAGCTTTGCTGATGCCTTTGGTCAGGCGCGGCGGCTGGTAAACTTTAAACCAAATCAGCGACCAGATAATGCCGATACCGCCGGTGACAATGAACACCCAGTGCCAGCTCAACATCTCCTGAATCCAGATCAGCAGCGGAGTCAGAAACGCCAGACCGACAAACTGACCAGAGGTATAAAAACCAACGGCAGAAGCACGTTCATGTTCCGGGAACCAACTGGTCACCATACGGTTATTGGTCGGGAAAGCGGGCGCTTCGAAAATACCGGTTATCGCCCGCAGACCAATTAATGACATTAAGCCCGTGGCAAATCCCTGGAATAATGTCGCCACCGACCAGCCAAATATCGCAATAAAATAAGTCACACGTGAACCCACGCGATCTAAAAACCAACCGCCGGGGATCTGACATAAGGTATAAAGCCAGGCGAAGGCCGAAAATACATAGCCCATTTCGGCTTTAGTAATACCGAACTCTTCCTGAATATGGGCGGAAGCCACGGCCAGGTTGGCGCGATCGACATAACAAATCACTACCGTAATAAAAATCATCACCAACGTCAGATAACGCCGACGCCCCGGCTTTGCTGCATTTACGGGAATATCCATAGCGAGCTATCTCCTGATTTTGGGCATAGCGAGGCCGCTCACCATGCCCTGTAAGTTACAGAGGGTTATATTTTTGTATTGCTGTTTTAGTGCCCGATGAGGGGCTTACGTGGCAGGAATTACCACTCTGCTACGCTGTTATCTTCATGACGCCAGAGCGGATTACGCCAGTCCGGGGCATTTTTACTGAACTCAATGACTTTGGCTTCGTCGATTTCCACGCCTAAGCCCGGTTTCGTTAGCGGTTTAAAGAAGCCGCCGACCATGCTGAAGTCCTCTTTGTTTTTCACAAAGTCGAGTAACTCCGCGCCTTTGTTGTAATGAATGCCCATACTTTGTTCCTGAAGTACGGCGTTATAGGAGACAAAGTCGATATGCAGGCAAGCAGCCAGTGCAATGGGGCCGAGCGGACAGTGCGGCGCAAGAGTCACGTCATAGGCTTCCGCCATTCCGGCAATTTTGTAGCATTCGGTAATACCGCCCGCGTGGGAGAGATCCGGTTGCAGGATCGAAATTCCCCCCGCCTCCAGCACGCGTTTAAAATCGAAGCGCGAGAACATGCGCTCCCCCGCTGCCAGAGGAATGTGAGTTTGCGCCGCCAGTTTGGGGTAGTATTCGGCTTGTTCCGCCAGCACCGGCTCTTCAATAAATAGCGGGCGATACGGTTCCAGTTCTTTAATCAGCACTTTCGCCATCGGCGCGCTGACGCGACCGTGAAAATCAAGGCCAAACTCAATCTGATTACCAAAGGCTTCACGAATTTGTGCCACGGTGTTGACCGCCGCATCTACCGCGCGGGAGTTATCAATCAGACCCAGTTCTTCACAACCGTTCAGTTTGAAAGTATCGAAGCCGATTTCACGCAGGGTTTTAATGCCGTCGATAACATCCGCCGGACGATCGCCGCCGACCCAACTGTAGGCTTTGATTTTGTCGCGGACCAGGCCACCCATTAGTTGCCAGACGGGCGCATTCAGCACTTTGCCTTTGATATCCCATAACGCCTGGTCGATCCCGGCGATGGCGCTCATCAGAATGGGGCCGCCACGATAAAAACCGGCGCGATACATCACTTGCCATAAGTCGTTGATGCGCGATGGATCCTGACCAATCAGATAGTCACCCAGCTCGTGAACTGCCGCTTCCACCGTGCGGGCGCGGCCCTCGATCACCGGTTCGCCCCAACCGACCACGCCTTCATCGGTTTCAATTTTCAGGAACATCCAGCGGGGAGGTAAACGATACGTGGTAATTTTGGTAATTTTCATTGCACTGCCTCTCGATACGCCTTAACAAATGCTGCTGCCTGCTGCGCGGTACGTTCCACGGACTGTCCGGCGCGATAGAGATCGCTACCTAAGCCCGCTCCAGCACAACCAGCGTCTATCCACTGCGCCAGGTTTTCTGGCGTCACGCCGCCAACGGCAAAGACCGCGATGTCCTGCGGTAATACCGCTTTTAATGCTTTGATGTATTGCGGGCCAAAAGCCGATGACGGAAATATTTTCAGTGCCTGCGCGCCTGCTTCGAGCGCGCTAAAGGCTTCGGTCGCCGTCGCACAACCGGGGCAAACGGTCATGCCGTAACCCACCGCACGACGAATGACCTCACTATGGATATTGGGCGTAACGATGAGCTGGCAGCCCATCCTGGCGAGCGTATCAACCTGCTCAGGTTTCAGTACCGTACCTGCGCCAATCAACGCTTTGTCGCCGTATGCTTCAACGACTGCGGGAATGCTTTGCTCCCATTGGGGAGAATTCAGCGGGATTTCAACCGCGTCGAACCCGGCGTCAATCACCGCGCCAACATGCGCCAGCGCCTCGTCAGGCGTAATGCCGCGCAAAATGGCGATCAGTGGGAGTTTAGTTTGCCACTGCATGAGCAATGCTCCTTATACCAGCCAGAAATGCCGTGTCGCCCGCCACCGCCGTTACGTCGCAACCCATAGCCTGAAAGGCTTGTTGGTAACGCACGGTCAGCGATGTTCCGGCGACAAGGGTGATAGCCTGTTGATGAGCCACGTCGTCGCGCATACTGCCGACCTCAGCACCAATCAACAAACCAGAGAGAAATTCGCTGACCTGTTCGCGGGGAAGCGTTCCCAGCACATGCGAGGCGCGAACTTCAAAAAGTTGCGGCAATACGGCGGGAGCATTAAGGCCGCGTTCAAGACCGGCCGCGAAGGCATCGGCAGAGTTTTCCTGCGGCGGCAAACCAGCCCCAATCAATGACTGATTTAGCAGTAAATGGTGCAATTCACCGGTCATCACGGTGCGAAAATCGTTGATTTGCTGGCTATCGGCTTGCACCCATTTGCAATGCGTACCGGGCATAACATAAAGAGAGGAAGGAGCAAGAGCACGCGCGCCAAGCAATTGTGTTTCTTCGCCGCGCATCACATTGTGGTTATCATCATGAGAGACGCATAATCCGGGAATAATCCAGATATTGTCGCCAACAGACGTTAACTGTTCACCAATAGATGAGAAACAGGCAGGAACGGATAAATAAGGAGCGACTTTCCAGCCAACATTGCTGCCGACCATTCCTGCCATCACCACTGGCGTATTCTCTTCACGCCAGCCTGCTATCACTTCTGCTAACACCGCAGCCGGAGATTTTCCGTTCAGGCGCGTGACGCCTGCTTCTGATTGCCTGCTGTCCAGGCAGTTGTCGCTCTGATAAAGCCAGGCGCGCAGATTGGTCGATCCCCAGTCAATTGCGATGTAGCGAGCTGTCATGTGATTTCCTTTAATCTTCGTGTCGAGCTGGCGATCATGGTAAGCGCCGCCTGCTCTGCCGCATCGCCGTCCTGATGCCGTATCGCATCGAACAGCGCCTTATGTTCCTGAAGCGTTTGCGGCATGTTGGCCTCATCGCCCATCCAGGTTCGTTCAAAAACTGCCCGCTGCAGTGAACTAATCGCGATGCTAAGTTGCTGTAACACCGGGTTATGTACCGACTGAAGTACCGCCTCGTGGTAGCGAATATCAGCTTCGTTAAATGCCTCGCGATCCTGATTGTTAGCAATCATCTCGTTCAGCGCCGATTCAATCTGCGCCAGATCGCTGGAGGTCGCGCGCTCTGCCGCCCAACGGGCAATCGCCGGTTCCACCAGATTTCGCACTTCGCTCATTGCACTGATAAGCCGTGGGTCGTAGTCGTTTTCCAACACCCATTGCAGTACGTCAGTGTCGAGGTAATTCCACTGATTACGCGGTGCCACAAATGCGCCGCGATAACGCTTCATTTCAATCAGCCGCTTCGCCATCAGCGAGCGGAACACTTCACGAATGATGTTGCGCGAGGTTTCAAACTCCTCACAGAGTTCCGCCTCAGCCGGAAGCGGCGAGCCAGGTACATATTTACCGTGAACGATCTGTTTACCCAGTGTAATGACAATGCGATCGGTTTTATTGAGAGTCATGGAGAGTCCTTGTGCTCTGTATGTTCTGCTCTACTTTACCCCGATCGATGCATAACGCGGCAACTTTGTAGTACCAGCATGATGATATTCGCGTTTACTGTGCGTGTAATGTAGTACAAACACGTATTGTTGTACTACAATTTAGATCACAAAAAGAACAATACATAAGAAAATGGCATCCATCAGGCACAAATCTGAAAAGGGTTGTCAGGGAGTAAACAGGCGGGGAAATAAAGGTATGCTTCCAACGGCTTAGCATTCTTGTTTAAAGGATTAATCATGCAATTGAATTTTCAGGGATTTATTAAAGCAGCCTGTTTATGTTCTTTAGCATTCGCGTTGACCGGATGTCTAACCGCTGGACTGGTTTTCAATACCGCAAGCTCTCCACATGCCCAGCAATGGCGCTCAGACACGATTAAGGGTCTATCGCTGGCAGAGGATAGTAACGGTACGAAAGGCTATGTTTTTGTTGGAGAGTCGCTGGACTACCTGTTGACCAACGGCGGCGATGAGGTGGTTAAAATGCTGAACGACCCGGTAATTCATGGCGAAAGAATCACCGTTTCCGATAACGCGAAATTTATTTTAAGCAGCGGTGATACGAATTTTTCTGGTGCCATAACGCTCTATTACGACTGGGATAATGAGGAAGATAAAGCACTGGCGACACAATATGGCTTTGTGTGTGATACCCAGCGTTGTACATGGATGCTGGACGGCCTGAAAGGCTCTATCCACCAGAAAAATAAAAAAGCGGATTACTCAAACGTGATGGTTTTCCATCAACCCTTTACAGTGGGATTTTATAAGTACAAAACAACAGATGGCGTCCCGCGCGGCCTCGCTAACGCGTTGCTGCCAGTCACTCTTACGCTGGATATAGTAACATCACCACTCCAGTTCCTGATTTTATGCACGACCAGAAATTGTTAATCGCTGCGGGCAAACGCGTTTATGCAGTTTGCCCGCCCACTGATTAATTCAGCACATACTTTTCAATAGCAAACGCCACGCCATCTTCAAGGTTGGATTTGGTGACAAAGTTCGCCACTTCTTTCACCGAAGGAATAGCGTTATCCATCGCCACACCGACGCCTGCGAACTCAATCATTGCGATGTCGTTTTCCTGATCACCAATCGCCATAATTTCTTCCGGTTTAATGCCCAGCACATCCGCCAGCGATTTCACACCGGTACCTTTATTGACGCGTTTGTCGAGGATTTCGAGGAAGTACGGCGCGCTTTTCAGTACGGTATATTTCTCTTTCACTTCCTGCGGAATACGCGCGATGGCCTGGTCGAGGATGGCGGGTTCATCAATCATCATCACTTTCAGGAGCTGTATATTGGGGTCCATTTTTTCCGCTTCGCAGAATACCAGCGGAATGGTGGCCACAAACGACTCATGTACCGTGTAATAGCTGATATCACGGTTAGCGGTGTACAGCGTGGTGCGGTCCAGCGCGTGGAAATGGGAACCGACTTCGCGAGAGAGTTTTTCCAGGAAACGATAGTCGTCATAGCTCAATGCTGTTTGCGCCACGGTGCTGCCATCAGCGGCCTTCTGCACCAGTGCGCCGTTATAAGTAATACAGTAGTCGCCCGGCTGTTCCATATGCAGCTCTTTCAGGTAGCTGTGAACACCTGCATAAGGACGACCTGTCGTCAGCACGACATTCACCCCGCGGGCGCGAGCTGCGGCAATCGCATTTTTAACGGCGGGTGAAATGGTGTGATCGGGCAGCAGAAGGGTGCCATCCATATCGATAGCAATGAGTTTGATAGCCATGAGTTCCCCAGGTAGATTGATTCCTGACCCATGCTAACGCGATTCCGCTCAAAAATCAGTACAACACCCGAGGGAAAAGGGGGATGCAACGCGCCTTGCGTGCTCCCCTTTTGCTTAGCGGAAGAGTTTCCCTTTCAGCAACTCCATGCCTGCGGAAAGCAGATCGTTATTGGCTTGCGGTGAAACTTCGCCCTGCGGAGATAGCGCATCAATAATCTTCGGCAATTGTTCCGCCAGCATGTTGGAAGCAGCACTGGTATCTACGCCGAGTTTTTGCCCGAGATCGGCTACTGCATTCGTACCCAGTGCCGATTCCAGTTGTTCGCCGCTAACCGGTTGATTGCCCTGTTGATTACTCAACCAGGTTGAGAGAATGGCACCTAAGCCGCCACTTTGCAGTTTCTCCAGCAGCACCTGGATGCCGCCCTGCTCTTCAACCCAGCTCAGAATGGCCTGATATTTCCCCGCATCGCCTTTCAGAAAGGCACCGACAACTTCATCGAAAAGTCCCATGATAATCACCTGTAAAGCGTTACGTGTTGACTCAGAAAGTATAGTTCTGCGGGATGATAGTTGCGGATTACAGGAGTAAAAAGGGCGGAGATCATCTCCGCCCTTTTCTTATAGCTTCTTGCCGGATGCGGCGTAACCGCCTTATCCGGCCTACAAAATCATGAAAATTCAATATATTGCATGAGTATTGTAGGCCTGATAAGCGTAGCGCATCAGGCACGCTCGCATTGCTAATGCCATTAAATATCGATATTCGCCGCTTTCAGAGCGTTCTCTTCGATAAACGCACGACGCGGTTCAACGGCATCACCCATCAGAGTTGTGAACAACTGGTCGGCAGCAATCGCATCTTTAACGGTAACGCGCAGCATACGACGGCTTTCCGGATCCATAGTGGTTTCCCACAACTGCTCCGGGTTCATTTCGCCCAGACCTTTATAACGCTGGATGGAGAGGCCACGACGGGACTCTTTCACCAGCCAGTCCAGCGCCTGCTCGAAGCTGGCTACCGGCTGACGACGCTCACCACGTTCGATAAACGCATCTTCTTCCAGCAAGCCACGCAGTTTCTCGCCCAGCGTGCAGATACGACGATATTCGCCACCGGTGATGAACTCGTGATCCAGCGGGTAGTCAGTATCCACGCCGTGGGTACGCACGCGAACAATCGGCTCGAACAGGTTTTTCTCGGCATTGGTGTGGACATCAAACTTCCACTGGCTGCCATGCTGCTCTTTATCGTTCAGTTCTGTCACCAGCGCATTCACCCAACGGGTAACAACCTGCTCGTCAGAGAGATCCGCTTCCGTCAGCGTCGGCTGATAGATAAGCTCTTTCAGCATCGCCTTCGGATAACGACGTTCCATACGAACGATCATTTTCTGCGCCGCATTGTACTCAGACACCAGCTTTTCTAACGCTTCGCCAGCTAAAGCTGGTGCACTGGCGTTGGTATGCAAAGAAGCACCATCCAGCGCGATGGAGATTTGGTACTGATCCATCGCCTCATCGTCTTTAATGTACTGTTCCTGCTTGCCTTTCTTCACTTTGTACAGCGGCGGCTGGGCAATGTAGACGTGACCGCGTTCAATGATTTCCGGCATCTGACGATAGAAGAAGGTCAACAGCAACGTACGAATGTGCGAGCCGTCGACGTCCGCATCGGTCATGATGATAATGCTGTGATAACGCAGTTTGTCCGGGTTGTACTCGTCACGACCGATACCGCAGCCAAGCGCGGTGATGAGCGTTGCCACTTCCTGGGAAGCCAGCATCTTATCGAAACGGGCTTTCTCGACGTTGAGGATTTTACCCTTCAACGGCAGAATCGCCTGGTTTTTGCGGTTACGCCCCTGCTTCGCAGAGCCGCCCGCGGAGTCCCCTTCCACAAGGTACAGTTCAGAAAGCGCCGGATCGCGTTCCTGGCAGTCCGCCAGTTTGCCCGGCAGGCCGGCTAAGTCCAGTGCACCTTTACGACGCGTCATTTCACGCGCACGACGTGCCGCTTCACGGGCGCGGGCAGCATCGATAATTTTACCAACCACGATTTTCGCATCGGTTGGGTTTTCCAGCAGGTATTCTGCCAGCAGTTCGTTCATCTGCTGTTCTACCGCCGATTTCACCTCAGAAGAAACCAGTTTGTCTTTAGTCTGGGAGGAGAATTTCGGATCTGGTACTTTCACGGACACAACCGCAATCAGGCCTTCACGCGCATCGTCGCCGGTGGCGCTGACTTTGGCTTTTTTGCTGTAACCTTCTTTGTCCATGTAGGCGTTCAGAGTACGGGTCATCGCCGCACGGAAGCCCGCCAGGTGAGTACCGCCATCACGCTGCGGAATGTTGTTGGTAAAGCAGTAGATGTTTTCCTGGAAGCCATCGTTCCACTGCAATGCCACTTCAACGCCGATACCGTCTTTTTCGGTGGAGAAGTAGAAGATGTTCGGGTGGATCGGCGTTTTGTTCTTGTTCAGATACTCAACGAACGCCTTGATACCGCCTTCATAGTGGAAGTGGTCTTCTTTGCCGTCACGTTTGTCTTTCAGGCGAATGGAAACGCCGGAGTTAAGGAAGGATAACTCTCGCAGGCGTTTCGCCAGAATTTCATATTCAAACTCGGTTACATTGGTGAAGGTTTCGAGGCTCGGCCAGAAACGTACCATAGTGCCGGTTTTATCGGTATCGCCGGTAACCGCCAGCGGTGCCTGCGGTACACCGTGCACGTAGATCTGACGGTGAATTTTACCTTCACGCTGGATAACCAGCTCCAGTTTTTGCGACAGGGCGTTTACTACCGAAACACCAACGCCGTGCAGACCGCCGGACACTTTATAGGAGTTATCGTCAAATTTACCGCCTGCGTGCAGCACGGTCATGATCACTTCTGCCGCCGATACACCCTCTTCCGGGTGAATACCGGTCGGAATGCCACGCCCGTCATCCTGTACAGAGACGGAATTATCAGCATGAATAGTGACGATAATTTCTTTACAGTGACCCGCGAGCGCTTCGTCGATAGCGTTATCTACCACCTCGAATACCATGTGGTGCAGACCGGTGCCGTCATCCGTGTCGCCGATATACATACCAGGGCGCTTACGCACCGCATCCAGCCCTTTCAGGACTTTGATACTGGAGGAGTCATAAGAATTCGACATCAACGTTTCTCGCTCATTTATACTTGGGTTAATCCGTTATTTTACCCTTTTCCACGGTAAACATCTTCGAATTTTCGTCCGACATGTCTATAACGTGTTCAGCACTGATCGCGCTGACAAAGACCTGTGATCGCGTCGCTTTTAAGCGGCTGGCAAGCAGCCCGCGACGCTCATCATCAAGCTCAGAGGCAAAATCATCTATCAGGTAGAGACACCGCCGCCCGCTTTCACGGGTGAGGAACTCTCCTTGCGCCAGACGTAAGGCGCACATCAGCAGCTTAAGCTGCCCACGCGATAAGGTATCTTCCACCGGCGCACCGTCGGCGCGAATGCGTAAGTCCGCTTTATGCGGGCCGTGCGCAGTGTAGGTTAGCTGGCGATCGCGTTCAAAATTACGTTCCAGCACCTCAGCGTACTCTGTCTCTTTCTCCCAGCCGCGCTGGAAAGAGAAAGTCAGAGAAAACTCAGGGAGAAATTGCTTACAGGTATCGGCCATATCGGCGGCGATACCGGCGCTGTACTGGGCGCGCCAGGCGCTGATTTGCTCCGCCAGCGGGATCAGTTCTTTATCCCACGGGCGGAGCTGTTCGTAACGTGACACCTGCCTCAGCGCCGCATTACGCTGCTTGAGCAATCGCTTGAGATTGCTCCAGGCGGTGAAAAATCCGGGTTCGTTGTGAAAGCATCCCCAGTCGAGGAATGCTCTTCTGTATTTGGGGCCACCGTTGAGTAAAGTAAACCCCTCAGGCGTTATCAACTGCATCGGCATCAGGTGCGCCAGTTCCGCAACTTTATGCCCGTCAGTACCGTCAATACGGACTTTACTGTCGCCCTGTTTGTCTTTGGTTAAGCCAATCGCCGTCTCGCGCTCTGCGCCCTGTAAACGCCCGTGAAGAACAAACGCCTCCTGCTCGTGGCGAATGACGCGACCAATCTGCAAACTGCGAAACGCCCGGCCGTGGCCGAGCGTATAGATAGCTTCCAGCACGCTGGTTTTGCCACTGCCGTTGGCACCCACCAGAAAGTTAAAGCCGGGAGATAAAGCGAGATCCGCGGTTTCGATATTGCGGAAATCGCGGATCAACAAGCGGGTGAGGGACATTACAGTCTCATTGGCATGACAACATAAGCCGCACTCTGGCTGGCCGCATCTTCAATCTGCACGCTGGAAACTGAATCGGTCAGCATCATGCGCACGTTTTCACATTTCAGCGCGTTCAGAACATCCAGCACATAGCTGACGTTAAAGCCGATTTCCATCTCCGCGCCGCTGTAGGTGACGTCGAGGATCTCTTCCGCTTCTTCCTGTTCCGGGTTGTTGGCGGTGATCTTCAGTTGATTTTCACTGACATACAGACGCACGCCACGGAATTTCTCGTTAGAGAGAATTGCCGCACGAGCAAACGCCTGCTTGAGCAGATCGCAGCCTGCTTCCAGATGTTTGTCCGGGTTCTTCGGCAGAACGCGACGGTAATCCGGGAATCGACCATCCACCAGTTTGGAGGTAAAAATAAAGTCACCTACGTGGGCGCGAATGTTGTTGCTGCCAATCTGCACGCGCAGCGGATTGTCGCCGCCGTCGAGCATACGCATCAGTTCAATCACGCCTTTACGCGGCACGATCACCGAATGGCTCGGCAAAGACTGACCAATTGGCATTGAACAGACCGCCAGGCGGTGGCCGTCAGTCGCCACGGTGCGCAGTTCTTCACCTTCGGTTTCGAACAGCATACCATTTAAGTAATAGCGAACGTCCTGATGCGCCATCGAAAACTGGGTCGCTTCAATCAGACGTTTCATCGTTGCCTGCGGCAGGGTAAATTCAACTTCGCTCTGCCAGTCATCAAGATTCGGGAAATCCGCCGCTGGCAGAGTAGAAAGCGAAAAACGGCTGCGCCCGGAGCGCACCAGCATCCGCTCACCTTCCAGTTGCACAGCAATTTCCGCGCCTTCAGGCAGACCACGGCAGATATCAAAGAATTTGCGCGCCGGAACGGTCGTCGCCCCTGGTTCGTGCGGCTGAATCAGCGCAACACGAGCCACCATTTCCATCTCGAGATCAGTACCGGTCAGCGACAACGTACCGTCAGCAACCTGTAACAGCAGATTACCGAGAATCGGTAGCGTAGGACGACCACCTAACGGACCGCTCACCTGTTGTAGCGGTTTTAATAAATGCTCACGTTCTACGGTAAATTTCATAGGTTTACGATGACAATGTTCTGATTAAATTTGAAAAATCTTCTTTGATATCATGGCTCTCTTCACGCAACTGCTCGATCTTACGGCAGGCATGAAGCACCGTTGTATGGTCACGACCGCCAAACGCATCACCGATCTCCGGCAGACTGTGGTTAGTCAGCTCTTTCGCCAACGCCATCGCCATCTGGCGCGGACGTGCCACCGAGCGAGATCGACGCTTGGAAAGGAGATCTGCGACTTTGATCTTGTAGTACTCCGCCACCGTCTTCTGAATATTGTCGATGGTGACCAGTTTTTCCTGCAATGCCAGCAAATCGCGCAACGCTTCGCGCACGAAGTCAATGGTGATCGCCCGTCCGGTAAAGTTGGCGTTAGCAATAACACGGTTCAGCGCCCCTTCCAGCTCACGCACATTAGAGCGTAGACGCTTGGCGATAAAGAATGCCACTTCACCCGGCAGACGAATGTCATTTTCGTCTGCCTTTTTCATCAGGATCGCCACACGGGTTTCCAGCTCTGGCGGTTCGATCGCCACAGTCAACCCCCAGCCGAAGCGGGATTTCAAACGATCCTCAACGCCGTTGATCTCTTTCGGATAACGATCCGAAGTAAGAATGATCTGTTGATTACCTTCCAGCAAGGCGTTAAAGGTGTGGAAAAACTCTTCCTGGGATCGTTCTTTATTAGCAAAAAACTGAATATCGTCGATCAGCAGCGCGTCAACAGAACGGTAGTAGCGTTTAAAGTCTTCGATCGCGTTGTTTTGCAGGGCTTTTACCATGTCCTGAACAAAGCGTTCGGAGTGCATATAAACCACTTTGGCATTCGGCTTGCGCGCCATAATGCCATTGCCCACCGCATGTAGCAGGTGAGTTTTACCCAGCCCCGTGCCGCCATAAAGGAACAGCGGGTTATAGGCACCGCCAGGGTTGTCTGCCACCTGACGAGCCGCCGCGCGCGCCAGTTGGTTAGATTTACCTTCGACGAAGTTATCAAATGTATGTTTAACGTTAACGTTGGAACGATAGGTCGGTTCTGCCGGAGCCGGAACGTTATCCCAACCTGAGCGCGTAGAAGGCGCAGCACGTTGCGGTTGCACCTGAGCAGCCTGAGCCGGTGCAACTGTATTGCTGGCAGGGACTTTCAGCGTTTGTGTCACGGGCTTTGTGCCCACTTCAAAACGCAACTGTGGGGCATCCGCTCCGCAGAAACTGGTTAGCAGTCCATTGATATTATTGAGGTACTTGTCCCGTACCCAATCGAGGACAAAACGGTTTGGCGCGTACAAGGCCAGCGTGTTATCGCTCAGTTCCGCCTGCAATGGGCGTATCCACATACTGAATTCTGTGGCTGGTAACTCATCCTGCAATCGGGCAAGACATTGCTGCCAAAGCGAAAGTGACACGGCGGACTCCACTCGAACAAAAGTCGATTATGACTAAGGCTGAAACATTCATGATTGTTGACGCACGTCGAAAAGACCCTGCATAAGGGTGACGCACGAACCGCTGTCTGCGGTTATATGCCCGATCAAGATCCTGCAAAACGATCGGGACCGCGGATCATAGCCTAAACTGCGCAAGAGATCTTCTGTTTCTCACAGATTTTCCCGATTTATCCACAGGATGATCCAGAACCCGCTAAGTGTAAACGATCCAGACACCCGGCGGGCACGATTTAAGCCGCATATTGGAAAATTTAATGACCATAGACAAAATTAGGCTTAATCGATCTAATAAAGATCCTGGACGATCCTTGCGCTTTATCCGGTAGCCCGTATAATCCTCCACCCGGCGCGTAATGCTGGTTTTCACCGGTATATAGTTGTACTTTTTCCCTGTGAAAAGGTGCGGAAAAGCGCGGTAAATAAGGAAAGAGAATTGACTCCGGAGTGTACAATTATTACAATCCGGCCTCTTTAATCACCCATGGCTTCGGTGTCCATCGTTCGGTTTTCGGGCGGATATCCAATAAAGCCATTGAATTTATTCAAGTTTAGGTAGAAATCGCCATGAAACGCACTTTTCAACCGTCTGTACTGAAGCGCAACCGTTCTCACGGCTTCCGTGCTCGTATGGCTACTAAAAATGGTCGTCAGGTACTGGCACGTCGTCGTGCTAAAGGCCGTGCTCGTCTGACCGTTTCTAAGTAATAAAGCTAACCCCTGAGTGGTTAAGCTCGCATTTCCCAGGGAGTTACGCTTGTTAACTCCCAGTCAATTCACATTCGTCTTCCAGCAGCCACAACGGGCTGGCACGCCGCAAATCACCATCCTCGGCCGCCTGAATTCGCTGGGGCATCCCCGTATCGGTCTTACAGTCGCCAAGAAAAACGTTCGACGAGCGCATGAACGCAATCGGATTAAACGTCTGACGCGTGAAAGCTTCCGTCTACGCCAACATGAACTCCCGGCTATGGATTTCGTGGTGGTGGCGAAAAAAGGGGTTGCCGACCTCGATAACCGTGCTCTCTCGGAAGCGTTGGAAAAATTATGGCGCCGCCACTGTCGCCTGGCTCGCGGGTCCTGATAGCCCTCATTCGGGTCTACCAACGCCTGATTAGTCCGCTACTCGGGCCGCATTGTCGTTTCACTCCAACTTGTTCAAGCTACGGAATTGAGGCATTGCGCAGGTTTGGAGTGATAAAAGGCAGTTGGTTGACGGTGAAACGCGTATTAAAATGCCACCCTTTACACCCTGGTGGTGACGATCCCGTCCCGCCCGGACCATTTGATACCAGAGAACACTAACGATGGATTCGCAACGCAATCTTTTAGTCATCGCTTTGCTGTTCGTGTCTTTCATGATCTGGCAAGCCTGGGAGCAGGATAAAAACCCGCAACCTCAGGCTCAACAGACCACGCAGACAACGACCACCGCAGCGGGTAGCGCCGCCGACCAGGGCGTACCGGCCAGTGGCCAGGGGAAACTGATTTCGGTAAAAACCGACGTGCTTGATCTGACCATCAACACCCGTGGTGGTGATGTTGAGCAGGCTCTGCTGCCGGCTTACCCGAAAGAGCTGAACTCTACCCAGCCGTTCCAGTTGCTGGAAACCTCACCGCAGTTTATTTATCAGGCACAGAGCGGTCTGACCGGTCGTGATGGCCCGGATAATCCGGCTAACGGCCCGCGTCCACTGTATAACGTCGAAAAAGACGCTTATGTGCTGGCC
Organism: Escherichia sp. 20412-1; assembly: GCF_003027595.1. Lineage (NCBI taxonomy): Bacteria > Pseudomonadati > Pseudomonadota > Gammaproteobacteria > Enterobacterales > Enterobacteriaceae > Escherichia > Escherichia sp. 20412-1. Next base: position 24,297 of record NZ_PYQM01000023.1, read on the forward strand.
GAAGGTCAAAACGAACTGCAGGTGCCGATGACGTATACCGACGCAGCAGGCAACACGTTTACTAAAACGTTTGTCCTGAAACGTGGTGATTACGCTGTCAACGTCAACTACAACGTGCAGAACGCTGGCGAAAAACCGCTGGAGATCTCCACCTTTGGTCAGTTGAAGCAATCCATCACTCTGCCACCGCATCTCGACACCGGAAGCAGCAACTTCGCACTGCACACTTTCCGTGGCGCGGCGTACTCCACGCCTGACGAAAAATACGAGAAATACAAGTTCGATACTATTGCCGACAACGAAAACCTGAACATCTCTTCGAAAGGTGGTTGGGTCGCGATGCTGCAACAGTATTTCGCGACGGCATGGATCCCGCATAACGACGGCACCAACAACTTCTATACCGCTAATCTGAGTAACGGCATCGCCGCTATCGGCTATAAGTCTCAGCCGGTACTGGTTCAGCCTGGTCAGACTGGCGCGATGAACAGCACCCTGTGGGTTGGCCCGGAAATCCAGGACAAAATGGCGGCAGTTGCTCCGCATCTGGATCTGACCGTTGATTACGGTTGGTTGTGGTTCATCTCTCAGCCGCTGTTCAAATTGCTGAAATGGATCCATAGCTTTGTGGGTAACTGGGGCTTCTCCATTATCATCATCACCTTTATCGTTCGTGGCATCATGTACCCGCTGACCAAAGCGCAGTACACCTCCATGGCGAAGATGCGTATGCTGCAGCCTAAGATTCAGGCCATGCGTGAGCGTCTGGGCGATGACAAACAGCGTATCAGCCAGGAAATGATGGCGCTGTACAAAGCTGAGAAGGTTAACCCGCTGGGCGGCTGCTTCCCGCTGCTGATCCAGATGCCAATCTTCCTGGCGTTGTACTACATGCTGATGGGTTCCGTTGAACTGCGTCAGGCACCGTTTGCACTGTGGATCCATGACCTGTCTGCACAGGACCCATACTACATCCTGCCGATCCTGATGGGCGTAACGATGTTCTTCATTCAGAAGATGTCACCGACCACCGTGACCGACCCGATGCAGCAGAAGATCATGACCTTTATGCCGGTCATCTTCACCGTGTTCTTCCTGTGGTTCCCGTCAGGTCTGGTGCTGTACTATATCGTCAGCAACCTGGTAACCATTATCCAGCAGCAGTTGATTTACCGTGGTCTGGAAAAACGTGGCCTGCATAGCCGCGAGAAGAAAAAATCCTGATTCGGTGAGTTTTCGCTAAAATAAGGGCGGTCAGTTGACCGCCTTTTTTCTTTTCGTAGGGCGGATAAGCACAGCGCATCCGCCAAACAAAGCAACAGGAACATCATGAGCGATAATGACACTATCGTAGCCCAGGCCACGCCTCCAGGACGTGGCGGTGTGGGTATCCTGCGCATCTCCGGCCTCAAAGCGCGCGAGGTTGCCGAAACCGTGCTGGGTAAGTTACCCAAACCGCGCTACGCCGATTATCTTCCGTTTAAAGACGCCGACGGCAGCGTGCTGGATCAGGGCATCGCGCTATGGTTCCCCGGCCCGAACTCGTTCACCGGCGAAGATGTGCTGGAGCTGCAAGGTCATGGCGGTCCGGTGATCCTCGACCTGCTGTTAAAACGTATCCTGACCATTCCAGGCCTGCGGATTGCCCGCCCAGGTGAGTTTTCAGAGCGCGCATTTCTCAACGATAAACTTGATTTAGCCCAGGCCGAAGCGATTGCGGATCTTATCGACGCCAGCTCCGAACAGGCGGCTCGCTCGGCGCTTAACTCACTGCAAGGCGCATTCTCTGCACGAGTTAATCATCTGGTAGAAGCCCTCACCCACTTGCGCATTTACGTCGAAGCGGCGATTGATTTCCCCGATGAAGAGATCGATTTCCTCTCCGACGGCAAAATTGAAGCCCAGCTTAATGACGTGATTGCCGATCTCGACGCGGTACGCGCCGAAGCACGTCAGGGCAGCCTGCTGCGTGAAGGCATGAAAGTGGTGATTGCCGGGCGTCCTAACGCCGGTAAATCGAGCCTGCTAAACGCTCTGGCGGGCCGTGAAGCCGCTATCGTTACCGATATCGCCGGAACCACGCGTGACGTACTGCGTGAGCATATCCACATTGATGGGATGCCGCTGCATATCATCGATACCGCCGGGTTACGCGAAGCCAGCGACGAAGTCGAACGCATTGGTATCGAGCGCGCATGGCAGGAAATTGAACAGGCCGACCGCGTGCTGTTTATGGTCGATGGCACCACGACAGACGCCGTAGATCCGGCAGAAATCTGGCCGGAATTTATTGCCCGTCTGCCTGCCAAACTGCCGATCACCGTGGTGCGCAATAAAGCCGATATTACTGGCGAAACGCTGGGGATGAGTGAAGTTAACGGCCATGCATTGATTCGCCTCTCAGCACGCACTGGCGAAGGTGTGGACGTTCTGCGTAACCATCTCAAACAGAGCATGGGCTTTGATACCAATATGGAAGGTGGTTTCCTGGCGCGTCGCCGTCACTTACAGGCGCTGGAGCAAGCGGCGGAGCATCTGCAGCAGGGTAAAGCGCAACTGCTGGGCGCATGGGCGGGTGAATTACTGGCGGAAGAACTGCGTCTGGCGCAGCAGAACTTAAGCGAGATCACAGGAGAGTTTACTTCTGACGATCTGCTGGGACGGATTTTCTCCAGCTTCTGTATTGGTAAGTAACCCGCAATTACGAAGCCGCATTCTGATTGTCAGATGCGGCTTCGCTTTCTTGTTGGCACTCTTATTATTAATCAACCCTTTTTATAAAAATTAAACTTCTCACATAATTTATTCTCTTAAAAAGAGCATTTAATATTGCTTCACGACCGTTTGTGATTCGATTCACATTTAAACAATTTCAGAATAGACAAAAATCTTGAGTATTATACTGTAGCGTCGTGTCTTTCGAGGATAAGTGCATTATGAATACCTTACATATATGTGTGACCTCAAAGTGGTTTAATATTGACAACAAGATTGTCGATCACCGCCCTTAATTTTCCCTTCTGTCGCCATCACCAGAGTCAAACCGATTAGATTCAATGTGATCTATGAGTTTGCTATATCTTTATTTTCCTTTTTATCTACGTTATTTCCGTCTTAATTGCTTTATTAAGCTAATAATTGTAGATGTATATATTTTGGAAATTAATAGATATTGCAAATGTAATATTCACAGGGATCATTGCAATTAAAATAAATGAAGGATTATGTAATGGAAAACTTTAAACATCTCCCTGAACCGTTCCGCATTCGTGTTATTGAACCCGTAAAACGTACTACCCGCGCTTATCGTGAAGAAGCGATTATTAAATCCGGTATGAACCCGTTTCTGCTGGATAGCGAAGATGTGTTTATCGATTTACTGACCGACAGCGGCACCGGAGCGGTGACGCAGAGTATGCAGGCAGCGATGATGCGCGGCGACGAAGCCTACAGCGGCAGTCGTAGCTACTATGCATTAGCTGAGTCAGTAAAAAATATCTTTGGTTATCAATACACCATTCCAACGCACCAGGGCCGAGGTGCAGAGCAAATCTATATTCCGGTACTGATTAAAAAGCGTGAGCAGGAAAAAGGCCTGGATCGCAGCAAAATGGTGGCGTTCTCTAACTATTTCTTCGACACCACTCAGGGCCATAGCCAGATTAACGGCTGTACCGTACGCAACGTCTATATCAAAGAAGCCTTCGATACTGGCGTGCGTTATGACTTTAAAGGTAACTTTGACCTTGAAGGATTAGAACGCGGTATTGAAGAAGTTGGCCCGAATAATGTGCCATATATCGTCGCGACCATCACCAGTAACTCCGCAGGCGGCCAGCCGGTTTCACTGGCGAACATGAAAGCGATGTACAGCATTGCGAAGAAATATGACATTCCAGTGGTAATGGACTCCGCACGCTTTGCCGAAAACGCCTATTTTATCAAACAGCGCGAAGCGGAATATAAAGACTGGACTATCGAGCAGATCACCCGTGAAACCTACAAATATGCCGATATGCTGGCGATGTCCGCCAAGAAAGATGCGATGGTGCCAATGGGTGGCCTGCTGTGCGTGAAAGATGACAGCTTCTTCGATGTCTACACCGAGTGCAGAACTCTTTGCGTAGTGCAGGAAGGTTTCCCGACCTACGGCGGTCTGGAAGGCGGCGCAATGGAACGTCTGGCTGTAGGTCTGTATGACGGCATGAATCTGGATTGGCTGGCCTATCGTATTGCGCAGGTGCAGTATCTGGTCGATGGCCTGGAAGAGATTGGCGTAGTGTGTCAGCAGGCGGGCGGTCACGCGGCATTCGTGGATGCCGGTAAACTGTTGCCGCATATCCCTGCAGACCAGTTTCCGGCACAGGCGCTGGCCTGCGAGCTGTATAAAGTCGCGGGGATTCGTGCGGTAGAAATTGGGTCTTTCCTGTTAGGTCGCGATCCGAAAACCGGTAAACAATTACCATGTCCGGCTGAGCTGCTGCGTTTAACCATTCCACGCGCAACTTATACGCAAACACATATGGACTTCATTATTGAAGCCTTCAAACATGTGAAAGAGAACGCGGCAAATATTAAAGGGTTAACCTTTACATACGAACCCAAAGTATTACGTCACTTCACCGCAAAACTGAAAGAAGTTTAATTAATATACTCAGAGTGGCTATAAGGATGTTAGCCACTCTTATTCTCTACATCCTCAATAACAAAAATAGCCTTCCTCTAAAGGTGGCATCATGACTGAACAATCAGAAAAAAAACACTCTGCATTTTGGGGTGTCATGGTTATAGCGGGTACAGTAATTGGTGGAGGTATGTTTGCTTTACCTGTTGATCTAGCTGGTGCCTGGTTTTTTTGGGGCGCATTTATCCTCATCATTGCCTGGTTTTCAATGCTACATTCTGGGTTATTGTTATTAGAAGCAAATTTAAATTATCCCGTCGGCTCCAGTTTTAATACCATCACCAAAGATTTAATCGGTAACACCTGGAACATTATTAGTGGTATTACGGTTGCTTTCGTTCTCTATATTCTCACCTACGCCTATATCTCCGCTAACGGCGCAATCATTAGCGAAACGATATCGATGAATTTCGGCTATCACGCTAATCCTCGCATTGTTGGGATCTGCACGGCCATTTTCGTCGCCAGCGTACTGTGGATAAGTTCGTTAGCCGCCAGTCGTATTACCTCGTTGTTTCTCGGCCTGAAAATTATCTCCTTTGTGATTGTGTTTGGTTCTTTCTTCTTCCAGGTCGATTATTCCATTCTGCGCGATGCCACCAGCACGACTTCGGGGACGTCTTACTTCCCGTATATCTTTATGGCTTTGCCGGTATGCCTGGCGTCATTTGGTTTCCACGGCAATATTCCCAGCCTGATTATTTGCTATGGCAAACGCAAAGATAAGCTAATCAAAAGCGTGATCTTCGGTTCGCTGCTGGCGTTGGTGATTTATCTCTTCTGGCTGTATTGCACAATGGGGAATATTCCGCGAGAAAGCTTTAAGGCGATTATCTCTTCGGGCGGCAATGTTGATTCGCTGGTAAAATCGTTCCTCGGCACCAAACAGCATGGCATTATCGAGTTTTGCCTGCTGGTGTTCTCAAACTTAGCTGTTGCCAGTTCATTCTTTGGCGTCACGCTGGGGCTGTTCGATTATCTGGCGGATCTGTTTAAGATTGATAACTCCCACGCCGGACGTTGCAAAACCGTGCTGTTAACCTTCCTGCCACCCGCTTTGTTGTATCTGGTCTTCCCTAATGGCTTTATTTACGGGATCGGCGGTGCCGGGTTGTGCGCCACCATCTGGGCGGTGATTATCCCCGCGGTACTGGCTATCAAAGCCCGCAAGAAATTTCCCAACCAGATATTCACAGTTTGGGGCGGTAATCTTATTCCGGCGATTGTTATTCTCTTTGGCATAACCGTGATTTTGTGCTGGTTTGGTAACGTCTTTAATGTGTTACCCAAATTTGGTTAAGCACTTCAAAAAGCCAGCGGTCATTCGCTGGCTTTTTGCCTGTCAGGAAATCACTCATGTCCAAATGGCAACTCGCCTGATTCTCTTTCACCACGTATGCTTTGCGTCACCTTACCGTCAGGACGCTAGCCCATGTCCCGTTTTTTGATTTGTAGTTTTGCTCTGGTTTTACTTTATCCCGCAGGTATTGATATGTATCTGGTCGGCTTGCCACGCATTGCCGCCGATCTCAATGCCAGCGAAGCGCAGTTGCATATAGCTTTCTCGGTTTATCTGGCGGGGATGGCGGCAGCAATGCTGTTTGCCGGTAAAGTGGCCGATCGTTCAGGAAGAAAACCTGTCGCCATTCCCGGCGCGGCGCTATTTATTATCGCCTCTGTGCTCTGTTCACTGTCTGAAACCAGCACGCTATTTCTTGTCGGACGCTTTATGCAAGGGCTGGGCGCTGGCTGCTGTTATGTCGTCGCATTCGCGATTTTACGCGACACGCTGGATGATCGACGCAGAGCAAAAGTGCTGTCATTGCTCAATGGTATTACCTGCATCATTCCGGTGTTAGCTCCGGTACTCGGGCACCTGATTATGCTCAAATTTCCGTGGCAGAGCCTGTTCTGGACAATGGCGATGATGGGCATCACTGTACTCATGTTGTCTTTGTTTATTTTAAAAGAAACACGCCCTGCTGCACCTGCTGCTTCGGACAGACCACGAGAGAATACCGAGTCGCTGCTTAATCGTTTTTTCCTTAGCCGTGTGCTTATCACCACTCTCAGCGTTTCCGTGATTCTTACCTTCGTGAATACGTCGCCTGTATTGATGATGGAAATTATGGGCTTCGAACGTGGTGAATACGCCACCATTATGGCGTTAACCGCAGGCGTCAGCATGACCGTTTCGTTTTCCACGCCGTTTGCATTGGGAATTTTTAAGCCGCGCACACTGATGATCACCTCGCAAATGTTATTCCTGGCGGCGGGTATCATCCTTGCAGTTTCGCCTTCCCATGCGGTTTTGCTGTTTGGCATCACGCTGATTTGCGCCGGTTTCTCAGTGGGCTTCGGCGTGGCAATGAGCCAGGCATTAGGCCCATTTTCATTACGCGCAGGCGTGGCCAGCTCGACGTTAGGCATTGCACAGGTTTGTGGCTCGTCACTGTGGATTTGGCTGGCAGCAGTAATTGGCATCAGCGCCTGGAATATGCTGATCGGGATTCTGATTGCCTGTAGCATAGTAAGCCTGTTGCTGATTATGCTCGTCGCACCTGGACGCCCTGTTGCCGCTCATGAAGAAATCCATCACCACGCTTGATCTCAATTTACTGCTCTGCCTGCAATTACTGATGCAGGAGCGCAGCGTGACCAAAGCGGCGAAGCGGATGAACGTAACACCTTCGGCAGTGAGTAAATCGCTGGCAAAGCTTCGGACATGGTTTGATGATCCGCTCTTTGTGAACTCCCCGTTGGGTCTGACGCCCACACCGCTGATGGTCAGCATGGAGCAAAATCTGGCGGAGTGGATGCAAATGAGTAATCAACTGCTGGACAAACCGCATCATGAAACGCCGCGCGGCCTGAAATTTGAGCTGGCGGCGGAGTCGCCGCTGATGATGATCATGTTTAATGCGCTATCGAAACAGATCTACCAGCGTTACCCCCAGGCGACTATTAAATTACGTAACTGGGATTACGATTCGCTGGATGCCATTACTCGTGGTGAAGTGGATATCGGTTTTTCCGGGCGTGAAAGTCATCCACGCTCCCGGGAACTGCTAAGTTCACTGCCGTTATCCATTGATTATGAAGTGCTATTTAGCGATTTACCCTGCGTCTGGCTGCGTAAAGATCATCCGGTGCTGAATGAAGCGTGGAACCTGGACTCGTTTCTGCGTTATCCGCATATCAGCATTTGCTGGGAACAGAGCGATACCTGGGCGCTGGACAATGTATTGCAAGAATCAGGACGCGAACGCACGATTGCTATGAGTCTACCGGAATTTGAGCAGGCGCTATTTATGGCGGCGCAGCCTGACAATCTGCTACTGGCGACCGCGCCACGCTACTGTCAGTACTACAACCAGCTCCACCAGCTTCCGCTGGTTGCTCTCCCTCTCCCGTTTGATGAAATCCAGCAAAAAAAGCTGGAAGTACCGTTTACTCTGCTGTGGCACAAACGGAATAGCCATAACCCGAAGATTGTCTGGTTACGAGAAACCATTAAAAATCTTTACGCCTCGATGGCATAATCAAGTTGTATGAAATACGACCATATCTCGCGTTAAAATGTAAAATATATGTAATAAGTTTATCCGAATCGAACTTTTCGCCGCTTTAGTCTGTCCATAGTTCCAGTAAATGATTACTCTTGTATTCATAATGGACCATTAAGCATGGAGCGAAAAATGGCGACTCACTTTGCCCGAGGAACGTTAACGGAAGGACATCTGATATCTGTTCGCCTACCCTCGCAGTGTCATCAAGAAACCCAAAATATTCCCCCTCATCGTCAAAGCCGTTTCCTGGCGTCCAGAGGTTTACTCGCAGAACTGATGTTCATGCTGTATGGCATTAGTGAATTGCCGGAAATCGTCACCCAGGCTAAAGGAAAGCCAGTTTTCCGCGATAAAAGTTTGCCATCATTTTCAATATCCTATGCCGGAAATATCGTCGGTGTGGCGTTAACAACCGAAGGCGAATGCGGCCTCGATATGGAACTCCAGCGCGCGACACGCGGGTTTCATAGCCCCCATGCACCCGATAACCCTATTTTTTCCAGCAATGAATCGTTATGGATCAGCAAACAGAACGATCCTAACGAAGCACGAGCGCAACTCATTACTTTGCGTCGAAGCGTGCTAAAACTTACCGGCGATGTACTGAATGACGACCCGCGCGATCTGCAATTGATGCCCATTGCGGGACGCCTGAAATGTGCCCATCTCAATCATGTAGAAGTATTATGCGACGCAGAGGACGTGCTGGTGTGGTCCGTGGCAGTCACTCCGGCAATTGAAAAGCTCAATGTCTGGGAGTTTGATGGCAAACAAGGCTGGAAAAGCCTGCCTGATATTCACAACCGTGCCAACAACCCCACCAGCCGGATGATGCGTTTTGCCCAGCTTTCTACCGTGAAGTCTTTTTCGCCAAATTAATAAACAACCACAGGAGTCATCATGTCTGAAAAATTGAAGGTGGTTACGTTATTGGGGAGCCTGCGTAAAGGTTCATTTAATGGCATGGTTGCACGTACGCTGCCGAAAATTGCCCCGGCAGATATGGAAGTCAACGCGTTGCCTTCCATTGCCGATATTCCCCTGTATGACGCAGATGTTCAGCAGGAAGAAGGCTTTCCCGCGACAGTTGAAGCTCTGGCGGAACAGATCCGTCAGGCTGACGGTGTGGTGATTGTCACGCCGGAATATAACTACTCGGTGCCGGGTGGGCTGAAAAATGCCATCGACTGGCTATCTCGCCTGCCGGATCAACCGTTGGCCGGTAAACCGGTGCTGATTCAGACCAGTTCAATGGGTGTGATTGGCGGCGCACGTTGTCAGTATCACCTGCGCCAGATTCTGGTCTTCCTCGATGCGATGGTAATGAACAAACCTGAGTTTATGGGCGGCGTGATTCAGAACAAAGTCGATCCGCAAACCAGAGAGGTGATTGATCAGGGAACGCTGGATCACCTGGCCGGGCAGTTAACTGCGTTTGGCGAGTTTATTCAGCGGGTGAAAATCTAAATAAAAAAACCCGCCAGCAATAACGCATGGCGGGTTTTTTAACGTGCTATCGATTTTAATGAGCGTCAATAAACACAATTTTCAGGATAAACAGCAGTGCAACGATGACTACGCACGGGCTTAGATCACGCAGACGTCCTGTGCCGATCTTCATCACGCAGTAGGAGATAAAGCCCAGCGCGATACCTTCGGTAATCGAGAAACTGAACGGCATCATCACAGCGGTAATAAACGCCGGAACGGATTCAGTCAGATCCTGCCATTTCACGCGTGCTAAACTGGAAGTCATCAGTACGCCAACGTAAATCAGCGCACCAGCAGCAGCATAGCCAGGCACCATTCCCGCCAGCGGCGACAAGAAGATAACCAGCAGGAACAGCAAACCAACAACCACTGCCGTCAGACCGGTACGACCGCCAACGGAAACACCAGAAGAAGATTCAATATACGCCGTGACAGAAGATGTACCGATAAACGAACCGGTAACAGAAGAGATACTGTCGACATACAGCGCCTGCTTCATGCGCGGGAATTTACCCTTTTCATCAGCCAGACCCGCCTTATCGGTCACGCCAATCAGGGTGCCGGAGGAGTCAAACAGGTTGACCAGCATGAAAGAGAAAATTACGCCTGCCAGGCCGAGGTTAAACGACCCGGCCAAATCCACGTGCCCCACCACCGTCATTACGCTCGGCGGCGCAGAGACGATGCCGTTGTAGTGCACATCACCCAGCATCCAGCCCAGAAGCGTCGTCACCACGATGGAAACCAGCACCGCCGCGTGAATGTTGCGCGAGGCCAGAATAGCAATGATGAAGAAGCCGAGGATACCCAGCAGTACGCTGTGAGATGTCAGGTTACCGATACTCACCAGCGTTTCCGGGTTAGCAACAATCACCCCCGCGTTTTTCAGCCCCATCATACCAATGAACAGACCGATACCGCTGGTAATGCCCACACGCAGACTTACTGGAATGTTGGCAATCATCCAGTAGCGAACGCGGAAAATAGTCAGTAGCAGCAGACCAATCGCGCCCCAGAAAATTGCGCCCATCCCGACTTGCCACGGCAAGCCCATCGCCTGCACCACTACAAAAGCGAAGAACGCGTTCAGGCCCATAGCGGGAGCCAGCGCGACTGGCAGGTTAGCAAACAGCCCCATCAGAATACTGCCGAACGCAGCAATCAGACAGGTGGTGACGAAGACGGCGCTGGTGTCCATGCCAGCTACGCCAAGAATTTGCGGGTTAACAAAAACGATGTAAACCATCGTCAGGAAAGTGGTAAAACCGGCGATCACTTCGGTCCGTGCCGTCGTGCCATGTTCGCGCAGTTTAAACACGCGTTCCAGCATCCCTTGGCCAGAAGCCTGGGTTGTGTGTTGTTGACTCATTATCTATTTCCGAACAAGGAGGGAAAATCCGTCGCTATCCTATACCAAAATGAGACAATATGGACGGCTGAAGATAACTTTTTTTAATTGTATTTGCTTATACGGCAACGATTGCGTCACTCAAATCTGCATGACGAAAACGTTAAACTAACGATAAAGGAAAGACATGTCCCAGATAGAAGCGGTATTTTTCGACTGCGACGGTACGCTGGTCGACAGCGAGGTTATTTGCTCTCGTGCCTATGTCACGATGTTCAAAGAGTTTGGCATTAACGTTGACCTTGAAGAGATTTTTACCCGCTTTAAAGGCGTAAAACTCTACGAAATCATCGACATCATTAGCAAAGAACAGGGCGTAGAAATAGTCCGTGCCGATGCCGAACACGTTTATCGTGCAGAGGTGGCGCGTCTGTTTGATAGCGAACTGGAGGTGATTGCGGGAGCAAACGCCTTACTGGAAAGCGTGAAAGTGCCGATGTGCGTCGTCTCTAACGGTCCGGTCAACAAAATGCAGCATTCACTCGGCAAGCTCAACATGCTGCACTATTTCCCGGAAAAACTGTTCAGCGGTTACGACATTCAGCGTTGGAAACCCGATCCGGCATTAATGTTCCACGCCGCAAAAGCAATGAATGTGAACGTTGAAAACTGCATTCTGGTCGATGACTCCAGCGCAGGAGCACAGTCAGGAATCGATGCCGGTATGGAAGTGTTTTACTTCTGCGCTGACCCGCACAATAAGCCGATTGTTCATCCGAAAGTCACTACCTTTACCCATCTTTCGCAGTTGCCGGAACTGTGGAAGGCGCGTGGCTGGGATATTACACGGTAAATAAAGAAACCCGGTGATATGTTCACCGGGCAGATTACATATTCACATTTTGCCGGATGCGGCGTAAACGCCTTATCCGTCCTACAGTTAGCGTTACTTTTTCGGTTCTTTTTCTGCCAGCAGTTTATCCAGCTCATCACCGCCTACGTGGCGGAAATCTTGCCCCTTCACGTAGTAGAAGATGTATTCGCAGATATTCTGGCAGCGGTCACCAATACGTTCGATGGAGCGTGCACAGAACAGCGCGGTAAGTACGCTCGGAATGGTGCGCGAATCTTCCATCATGTAGGTCATCAGTTGACGAACAATACCTTCGTACTCCTGATCAACTTTTTTATCTTCACGATAGATTCGCACGGCTTCGTCAATGTCCATGCGCGCGAACGCGTCCAGCACGTCGTGCAGCATTTGGATGGTGTGACGCCCCAGCGACTCCAGACTGACTAACAATGGCTGATGCTGCTGGGAGAATTTCTCCAGCGCAGTACGGCAGATTTTGTCCGCCACATCACCAATACGCTCCAGCTCAGCGATAGTTTTACTGATCACCATCACCAGACGCAGGTCGCTCGCCGTCGGCTGACGTTTGGCAATAATGCGCACGCAGGCTTCATCGATCGCCACTTCCATCATGTTGACGTTTTTGTCGCCTTCGATCACGCGCTTCGCCAGATCGCTGTCCTGGTTGTGCATCGCAGTGATGGCATCGGTAAGCTGTTGCTCCACCATCCCGCCCATGGTCATCACCTGCGTGCGGATGCTTTCCAGTTCGGCGTTGAACTGGCCGGAAATATGTTTATTAAGATTGAGACTGTCCATAACGCACTCCTGAATCAACCGTAACGACCGGTGATGTAGTCTTCTGTTTGTTTCTTCGCTGGCTTGGTGAACAGATCGTCCGTGTTGCTGAACTCAATCAATTCGCCCAGGTACATAAACGCCGTGTGGTCAGAACAACGCGCAGCCTGCTGCATGTTGTGAGTTACGATCACTACGGTGTAATCCTGCTTCAATTCGGTGATCAGCTCTTCAATACGCCCGGTGGAGATAGGGTCGAGTGCCGAACACGGTTCATCGAGCAACAACACCTCCGGGCGAATAGCGATACCACGCGCAATGCACAGACGTTGTTGCTGACCACCAGAGAGAGAGTAACCACTCTGGTGTAATTTATCTTTGGTTTCGTTCCACAATGCGGCCTTGGTCAATGCCCACTGTACACGCTCGTCCATGTCGGCACGGGAGAGTTTCTCAAACAGACGGACACCAAAGGCAATGTTGTCGTAAATGGACATCGGGAACGGCGTCGGTTTCTGGAACACCATGCCCACTTTCGCACGCAGCAGGGCGATATCCTGAGTGTTGGTCAGGATGTTGTCGCCATCAAGCAGAATTTCACCTTCCGCACGCTGCTCCGGATACAGTTCAAACATTTTGTTGAAGGTACGCAGCAGCGTCGATTTACCGCAGCCAGACGGCCCGATAAACGCCGTAACCTGGTTTTTAGCGATATCCAGGTTGATGTTTTTCAGGGCATGGAATTTGCCGTAGTAGAAGTTCAAATTACGAACCTGAATTTTACTCGGGGCAGTTTCAACCATACTCATTGCAATCTTTTCCTCATCGTGCCTGATGCACTTCGCTAATCAGGCTTACCGTAGGCCGGATAAGGCGTTCACGCCGCATCCGGCAAAGTGTTAACCGTGTTTATTCTTGGCAAAAACAACGCGCGCCAGAATGTTCAGCAGCAGTACGCACAGGGTAATGATCAACACACCAGCCCAGGCCAGTTGCTGCCATTCCGCAAACGGGCTCATCGCGAACTTAAAGATCGTTACCGGCAGGTTAGCGATCGGCTGCATCATGTCCGTGCTCCAGAACTGGTTGGAGAGCGCGGTAAACAGCAGCGGCGCGGTTTCACCCGCAATACGAGCAATCGCCAGCAGAATACCGGTCATAATCCCGGAGACCGACGCTTTCAGAGTAATCGCGGAGATCATCTTCCACTTCGGCGTCCCCAGCGCATAAGCCGCTTCACGCAGGCTGTCCGGCACCAGTTTCAGCATGTTCTCGGTGGTGCGGATAACAATCGGCACCTGCAACAGTGCCAGGGCAATCACGCCAGCCCAACCGGAGAAGTGCTCCATCTGAGCCACCACGATGGTATAAACAAACAGACCAACAACAATCGACGGCGCGGAGAGCAGAATGTCGTTAATGAAGCGAATAACTTCAGCCAGCCAGGATTTACGTCCATATTCCGCCAGATAAATCCCCGCCATAATCCCCAGCGGCGTACCGAATACCGTGGCCCACAAAATTAACAGGCCGCTACCCGCCAGGGCGTTCGCCAGGCCACCACCTTCTGTATTTGGCGGCGGCGTCATTTCGGTGAACAGCGCCAGAGACATACCGTCGATACCGCGGGTGATGGTGGACATTAAAATCCAGATCAGCCAGAACAGACCGAAAGCCATCGTCGCCATTGATAGCGTCAGCGCAATACGGTTTTTGAGGCGGCGACGCGCCTGCATTTTGCGGCGGGATTCTGCCAGCGCCGCGGTAGTTTGTGTTTCAACCATAGCCATTAGCGTGCCCCCTCATTCTTAGCCAGGCGCATAATCATAAACTTCGATGCGGCCAGGACGATGAAGGTAATCACAAACAGGATCAGGCCGAGTTCCATCAGTGCAGCCACGTGCAGACCGGATTCTGCTTCCGCAAATTCGTTCGCCAACGCGGAAGTAATACTGTTACCTGGCATATACAGCGAGGCGCTGTCGAGCTGGTAGGTGTTACCGATGATAAAGGTCACCGCCATCGTTTCACCGAGCGCGCGCCCCAGACCCAGCATAATGCCGCCGATCACACCATTTTTGGTGAACGGAAGAACGATACGCCAGATAACTTCCCAGGTGGTGCAGCCGATACCGTAGGCTGACTCTTTCATCATCACCGGGGTTTGTTCGAAGACATCGCGCATTACCGCCGCAATGTACGGAATGATCATAATGGCGAGGATCACGCCCGCCGCGAGGATACCGATACCAAATGCCGGGCCGGAGAACAGCGCGCCAACAATCGGGATATTCGACATGATATTGCCGACTGGTTCCTGGAAGTAGACGGCAAACAGCGGTGCAAAAATAAACAGCCCCCACATGCCGTAAACGATACTTGGAATGGCTGCCAGCAGTTCAATGGCGATACCCAGCGGGCGCTTCAGCCAGCCTGGCGCAAGCTCTGTCAGGAACAGGGCAATCCCGAAACTCACCGGGACGGCGATCAGCAGCGCGATAAACGAAGTCACCAGCGTACCGTAGATCGGCACCAGCGCCCCGTAAATATCGTTCGGCGCATCCCACTCTTTGGTCCACAGGAAAGCCAGACCAAATTTCTGAATGCTCGGCCAGGAGGAGATGATCAGAGAGACAATAATGCCACCCAACATCAATAGCACAATCAGCGCCGCCAGTTTTACCAGCACGCTGAAAATTATGTCGCCCTTTTTACCCGGTGGGTTAAAAGCAGGCTTGGTTGCAGCCATAAGTTACTCTTCAGTTAAACGCGTTTACAAAGTCATTTTGTAATGCCGGATACGGTGTAAAACGCCTTATCCGGCCTGGAGTTTTATTAGTACAGTGGCTTACCGCTACTGTCTTTAATATTGGTCTTCCACGCAGCGCGAACCTGTTCAACTACGCTATCCGGCAGGCTGGCGTAATCCAGGTCGTTGGCCTGTTTAGCTCCGGTTTTGTATGCCCAGTCGAAGAACTTCAGCACTTCTGCACCTTGCTCTGGTTTCTTCTGATCTTTGTGAACCAGAATGAACGTGGTAGAGGTGATCGGCCACGCATCTTCGCCTTTCTGGTTGGTCAGATCCTGAGCGAATGTTTTGCTCCAGTCTGCGCCTTTTGCCGCATTTGCGAAGTTCTCTTCGGTCGGCGCAACAGGTTTACCATCAGCGGAGATCAGTTTGGTGTAGGCGAGGTTGTTTTGCTTCGCGTAAGCATATTCAACGTAGCCAATTGCCCCTGGCAGACGCTGAACAAATGCGGCAATACCGTCGTTACCTTTACCACCCAGACCGATCGGCCATTTTACGGTAGAGCCAGTACCAACGCTGTTTTTCCACTCTTCATTTACTTTCGCCAGGTAGCTGGTGAAAACGAAAGAAGTCCCGGAGCCATCTGCGCGGCGCACCACGGCGATGTTCTGTGAAGGCAGTTTCAGACCCGGATTCAGTTTGACGATCGCTTCGTCATCCCACTTTTTAATTTTGCCCAGGTAGATGTCACCGAGGGTTTTACCATCCAGCACCAGTTCGCCAGATTTAAGACCCGGCAGGTTAACTGCCAGCACGACGCCGCCAATCACGGTCGGAAATTGGAACAGTCCTTCCTGAGCCAGTTTTTCGTCAGACAGCGGTGCGTCAGAAGCACCGAAATCAACGGTGTTAGCGATAATCTGTTTTACGCCACCAGAAGAACCAATCCCCTGGTAGTTAACTTTATTACCGGTTTCTTTCTGGTAAGTGTCAGCCCATTTGGCATACACCGGCGCAGGGAAGGTTGCACCTGCACCTGTCAGGCTTGCTTCTGCAAACACAGAGAAAGCACTCATCGATAAGGTCGCGGCGACAACAGTTGCGACGGTGGTACGCATAACTTTCATAATGTCTCCTGGGAGGATTCATAAAGCATTGTTTGTTGGCTACAAGAAGCAAAATAGGACAAACAGGTGACAGTTATATGTAAGGTTTATGACAGTTTTATGACAGAGAAAGAAAGTCTTCACTCTTATTTAAATAACCATTTAAATTCAGTATGTTACAAATATTAATAAAGAAGAGATAACAGAAAATTTTCACTCTGTGACAGTGAAAAAATAGCCGAAGATGACGATTTGTCACATGACGTGGGCTGGATGTTTGATTAAAAACATAACAGGAAAAAATGCCCTGCGAAAGCAGGGCATCTGTGTATTACTCAACCGTAACCGATTTTGCCAGGTTACGCGGCTGGTCAACGTCGGTGCCTTTGATCAGCGCGACGTGGTACGCCAATAGTTGCAGCGGAACGGTATAGAAGATCGGAGCAATCACTTCTTCCACATGCGGCATCTCGATGATGTGCATGTTATCGCTGCTCACAAATCCTGCATCCTGATCGGCAAAGACGTACAACTGACCGCCACGCGCACGAACTTCTTCGATGTTGGATTTTAGTTTTTCCAGCAGTTCGTTGTTCGGTGCAACGACGATAACCGGCATATCAGCGTCAATCAGCGCCAGCGGGCCGTGTTTCAGTTCGCCCGCAGCATAGGCTTCGGCGTGAATGTAGGAGATCTCTTTCAGCTTCAATGCGCCTTCCAGCGCGATGGGGTACTGATCGCCACGACCCAGGAACAACGCGTGGTGTTTATCAGAAAAATCTTCCGCCAGAGCTTCAATACGTTTGTCCTGAGACAGCATCTGCTCGATACGGCTCGGCAGCGCCTGCAGACCATGCACGATGTCATGTTCAATGGAGGCATCCAGGCCTTTCAGGCGGGACAGTTTTGCCACCAGCATCAACAGCACAGTTAACTGAGTGGTGAATGCTTTGGTGGACGCCACGCCAATTTCAGTACCTGCGTTGGTCATCAGCGCCAAATCGGATTCACGAACCAGAGAAGAGCCTGCAACGTTACAGATCGCCAGCGAGCCGAGATATCCCAGCTCTTTCGACAGGCGCAGGCCAGCCAGTGTATCCGCGGTTTCTCCCGACTGCGACAGGGTGATCATCAGACTGTTACGGCGAACAGCAGATTTGCGATAGCGGAATTCAGAGGCGATTTCGACGTCGCACGGAATACCAGCCAGCGATTCAAACCAGTAACGGGAAACCATACCTGAATTGTACGAAGTACCACAGGCGAGGATCTGAATATGCTCAACCTTCGACAGCAGTTCATCTGCGTTCGGCCCCAGTTCACTTAGATCCACCTGACCGTGGCTGATACGCCCGGCAAGAGTGTTTTTGATCGCGTTCGGCTGTTCGTAGATCTCTTTCTGCATGTAATGACGGTAAATGCCTTTATCGCCCGCATCATATTGCAGATTGGATTCGATATCCTGGCGTTTAACTTCCGCGCCAGATTTATCGAAGATGTTTACTGAACGGCGAGTGATTTCCGCAATATCACCCTCTTCAAGGAAGATAAAGCGACGGGTCACCGGCAGCAGTGCCAGTTGGTCAGAAGCGATAAAGTTTTCGCCCATGCCAAGGCCGATAACCAGCGGACTACCGGAACGAGCCGCCAGCAGGGTATCCGGGTGACGGGTATCCATAATTACCGTACCGTAAGCGCCACGCAGTTGCGGGATAGCACGCAGAACAGCTTCACGCAGGGTGCCGCCCTGTTTCAGTTCCCAGTTAACCAAATGCGCAATCACTTCGGTGTCGGTTTCAGAAACGAAGGTATAGCCACGCGCTTTTAACTCTTCACGCAGTGGTTCATGGTTTTCGATGATGCCGTTATGCACCACCACAATGTGTTCAGAAACATGCGGATGCGCATTCACTTCTGAAGGTTCACCGTGGGTCGCCCAACGGGTATGAGCAATACCCGTTCCGCCATGCAGAGGATGTTCTTCCGCTGCCTGGGCCAGCATTTGCACTTTACCGAGACGACGCAGACGGGTCATATTACCGTCCGCATCGACTACTGCCAGGCCAGCAGAGTCATAACCGCGGTATTCCAGACGACGTAAACCTTCAAGAAGGATTTCAGCTACATCACGTTGCGCGATCGCGCCAACAATTCCACACATAGTTTTTAATTCCGATTGATATCGTTGTCGGTCAACCTGTATGCCCGTTTTTCCGGGCGCCCCGAGCCTTGTAGAGAGTGGGGTTATTTTTATAGTTACTGCTTGCGGGCGGGAGATTATGTTATCTCTTCATCCCAGGAGGCCGGATTACCCGGCCAGAATTACTTTTTCTTTACTGGACGACGCCAACCTTCTTTTTGCGACTGCGGCACGCGGCTAATTGCCAGAGCGTTTTCGCCAACATTGCGCGTTACGGTAGTACCCGCAGCAATAGTCGCGCCTTTACCAACCGTTACCGGTGCAACAAGTTGGGTGTCAGAGCCGACAAACACATCGTCGCCAATAATGGTTTTAAATTTATTCGCACCATCATAGTTGCAGGTAATGGTTCCTGCACCGATGTTAACGTTATCACCGATTTCCGCATCGCCCAGATAAGTCAGATGACCGGCTTTTGAACCTTTACCCAGACGCGCTTTTTTCATCTCAACAAAGTTACCGACATGTGCACCTTCAAGCAGCTCTGCCCCCGGGCGCAGACGGGCAAACGGGCCAATGGTACAGGCCGCTGCCAGATTCGCGTCTTCCACCACTGTATATGGGCTGATTTCGCAATCATCACCAATCACGCTGTTTTTAATCACGCAACCAGTGCCAATTTTCACGCGATTGCCGAGAGTAACATTACCCTCGATGATAACGTTAGTATCAATTTCAACATCACGCCCGTGAGTAAGCGTTCCGCGCAGATCAAAACGGGCCGGATCGCGTAGCATAACCCCTGCCAACAGCAGTTTTTCAGCCTGTTCGGACTGATAAACGCGCTCCAGACGGGAGAGTTGCAGGCGGTTATTCACGCCTTCAACTTCGCTTAAGCGTTGCGGATGTACAGCGACGATTTCACGCCCTTCCTGATACGCCAGCGCAATAATATCGGTGATGTAGTATTCGCCCTGAGCGTTATTGTTAGTCAGCTTCGCCAGCCAGCGTTTCATATCTGCGCCGTTGGCGATCAGAATGCCGGTGTTGATTTCCTGAATCTGACGCTGCTCATCGGTGGCATCTTTATGTTCAACAATGCCAGTAACTTTGCCGTTTTCACGGGTGATACGACCATAACCGGTCGGGTCATCCAGTTTCACCGTCAACAGGCCAATGCCGCCCTGCGGTTTAGCATCACGCAGACGCTGGAGTGTTTCGACAGAGATCAGCGGTACGTCGCCGTAAAGCATTAAAATGTCTTCATCATCGGCAAAGAAAGGCGCAGCCTGCTGCATCGCATGACCAGTACCCAGTTGCTCTGCCTGAAGTACCCAGTTCAGGTTGTCATCTTTCAGCGCCTGTTTAAGCAGATCGCCACCGTGACCATACACCAGATGAACGTGTGCTGCGCCTAATTCATTCGCAGCATCAATGACATGCTGAACCATCGCTTTCCCGGCAAGGGTATGCAGCACTTTCGGAAGATCGGAATACATGCGAGTGCCTTTGCCCGCGGCAAGGATCACTACGCTCATAGCATTATTCAACATACGCGTCCTGACTGTAATTTGAGAACGAATTTAAACCGCTTCACCTTGAAAAAACTACATTTTTTTCATCGTGAAATGGACAGAGGATAAATTGTTCAATAACGGATTATCCTCGCTGGCGAAAGCACCATTTTCGACCATCGTCACGCCTTTTGTCTGCATAAAAGTAAGGCATCACCTTCATTTAAGCGTCAGCCTGATGTTTTTGCTCTTATTTCGATCAATGAATAAACAAGAAAACCAACGAAGGATTTCGCTGAGTTATAAAGACGGTTTAATTGCGGGATATAAAAACATAGCAGAACAAATCTCGCGGCGACGCGCGAAAAAAAAGCCAGCCTGTTTCCAGACTGGCTTTTGTGCTTTTCAAGCCGGTGTTACATCGCTTTTTTAGTCAACTCGATAACGCGCAACTGCGCGATCGCTTTGGCCAGTTCCGCAGACGCCTGAGCGTAATCTACGTCGCCGTGAGAGCTGCTAATGTGCTCTTCAGCCTTACGTTTCGCTTCCATGGCTCGCGCTTCGTCGAGATCCTGGCCGCGAATTGCGGTGTCGGCCAGAACGGTCACGTTGCCAGGCTGCACTTCAAGAATGCCGCCAGACAGATAGATAAACTCTTCGTGACCGTGCTGTTTCACGATGCGAATCATACCAGGCTTAATGGCGGTGAGCAGCGGTGCGTGGCCCGGGTAAATTCCCAGTTCACCTTCGCTACCCGTTACCTGGATTTTCTCGACCAGACCAGAGAACATTTGTTGCTCTGCGCTGACGACGTCCAGGTGGTAAGTCATTGCCATATCACCCTCCGATTAAGGCGTTAAAGTTTTTTGGCTTTTTCCACAGCTTCTTCGATGGAACCGACCATGTAGAACGCCTGCTCCGGCAGGTGATCGTATTCGCCTTCCATGATGCCTTTAAAGCCACGGATGGTGTCTTTCAGGGAGACGTATTTACCCGGAGAACCGGTGAATACTTCTGCCACGAAGAACGGCTGGGACAGGAAGCGCTGGATCTTACGAGCGCGCGCTACCACCAGTTTATCTTCTTCAGACAGTTCATCCATACCCAGGATGGCGATGATGTCTTTCAGTTCCTGATAACGTTGCAGGATGGACTGTACGCCACGCGCGGTGTCGTAGTGTTCCTGACCAACTACCAGCGGGTCCAACTGACGGCTGGTGGAGTCCAGCGGGTCAACGGCCGGGTAGATACCCAGAGACGCGATCTGACGGCTCAGTACCACGGTTGCGTCAAGGTGCGCAAAGGTGGTGGCCGGTGATGGGTCAGTCAAGTCATCCGCAGGTACGTATACCGCCTGAACGGAGGTGATAGAACCTGTTTTGGTGGAGGTGATACGTTCCTGCAGAACACCCATCTCTTCCGCCAGGGTCGGCTGATAACCTACCGCTGAAGGCATACGGCCAAGCAGTGCGGATACTTCCGTACCGGCCAGGGTGTAACGATAGATGTTGTCAACGAACAGCAGAACGTCACGACCTTCGTCACGGAATTTCTCCGCCATGGTCAGGCCGGTCAGTGCAACGCGCAGACGGTTTCCCGGCGGCTCGTTCATCTGGCCATACACCAGGGATACTTTATCGATAACGTTGGAGTCGGTCATTTCGTGGTAGAAGTCGTTACCCTCACGAGTACGTTCACCTACGCCCGCAAACACAGAGTAACCGGAGTGCTCGATCGCGATGTTACGAATAAGCTCCATCATGTTTACGGTTTTACCAACACCCGCACCACCGAACAGACCAACTTTACCGCCCTTCGCGAACGGACACATCAGGTCGATAACTTTGATACCGGTTTCCAGCAGTTCCTGAGAGTTTGACAGCTCTTCGTAGGAAGGTGCTGCGCGGTGAATCGCCCAACGCTCTTCTTCACCGATCTCGCCTTTCATGTCGACCGGTTCGCCCAGTACGTTCATGATACGGCCCAGAGTCGCTTTACCTACAGGGACTTCGATCGGGTGTTCGAGGTCTTTTACATCCAGACCGCGACGCAGACCGTCGGAGGAACCCATTGCGATGGTACGCACGATACCGCCGCCGAGCTGCTGCTGAACTTCCAGCACCAGACGCTCATTACCATTTTGCACCTCAAGAGCATCGTACACGCGCGGTACGGCATCCTGAGGGAATTCGACGTCAACTACGGCGCCGATTACCTGGACAATCTTTCCAGTAGCCATCTTAAATCCTCTACGAAATAACCTGTTTAAACCGCGGCGGCCCCCGAGACGATCTCGGTGAGTTCCTGAGTAATGCTGGCCTGACGAGCTTTGTTGTATACCAACTGCAGCTCTTTAATCAGGCTGCCGCCATTGTCGGTCGCGGCTTTCATCGCCACCATACGGGCGGCCTGCTCGCTGGCCAGGTTTTCAACCACGCCCTGATAAACCTGAGATTCGACATAACGACGCAGCAGGGTATCCAGCAACGCCTTCGGATCGGGTTCGTACAGGTAATCCCAGGATTTATGTTTCAGATCATCATCATCTGACGCCGGTAACGGCAGCAGTTGGCTGATAGTCGGAACCTGAGACATGGTGTTAATAAATTTGTTGCTGACAATGTAAAGCTTGTCCAGACGGCCTTCGTCGTAGGCCTGCAACATCACTTTTACCGGACCGATCAGTTCGGACAGGGAAGGGTTATCCCCCATACCTGTAACCTGGGCAACAACATTGCCGCCCACGGAGTTGAAGAACGACACACCTTTCGAGCCGATCATTGCGAGGTCGCATTGAACGCCTTTGTCGGTCCAGGTCTTCATTTCCGCCAGCAGTTTTTTGAACAGGTTAATGTTCAAACCACCGCACAAACCACGGTCGGTCGACACCACCAGGTAGCCCACGCGTTTAACGTCGCGATCTTCCAGGTATGGGTGCTTATATTCCAGATTACCGTGTGCAAGGTGACCAATCACTTTGCGCATGGTTTCTGCATAAGGACGGCTGGCCGCCATGCGATCCTGCGATTTACGCATTTTGGAAGCGGCGACCATCTCCATCGCTTTAGTGATCTTTTGCGTGTTCTGGACGCTTGCGATCTTACTACGTATCTCTTTTGCGCCGGCCATGAGCTTCTCCTCAATGCCTTGCGGCCTGCCCTAAGGCAAGCCGCCAGACGTTACCAGGATTGGGTTGCTTTGAAGGAATCGAGGATGCCTTTCAGCTTGCCTTCGATTTCGTCGTTGTAGCCACCGGTCTGGTTGATCTCTTGCATCAACGGAGCGTGATCACGGTCGACGTAAGCCAGCAGAGCGGCTTCGAAGCTGCCGATTTTCGACAGTTCAACATCCGCCAGGTAACCACGTTCTGCTGCGAACAGAACCAGAGACTGCTGCGCAACGGACATCGGCGCATACTGTTTCTGTTTCAGCAGTTCGGTCACTTTCTGACCGTGGTCAAGCTGCTTACGCGTTGCATCGTCAAGGTCGGATGCAAACTGAGAGAACGCTGCCAGTTCACGATACTGCGCCAGAGCGGTACGGATACCACCGGACAGTTTTTTCATGATCTTGGTCTGTGCTGCACCACCAACACGGGATACGGAGATACCCGGGTTAACCGCAGGACGAATACCGGCGTTGAACAGGTTGGTTTCCAGGAAGATCTGACCATCGGTAATAGAGATTACGTTGGTCGGAACGAACGCAGAAACGTCACCAGCCTGAGTTTCGATAATCGGCAGCGCGGTCAGAGAACCGGTTTTCCCTTTCACTTCACCTTTGGTGAAAGCTTCAACGTATTCGGCGTTAACACGCGCAGCACGCTCCAGCAGACGAGAGTGGAGGTAGAATACGTCACCCGGGAATGCTTCACGTCCTGGCGGACGACGGAGCAGCAGGGAGATCTGACGGTAAGCAACAGCCTGTTTAGACAGGTCATCGTAAATGATCAGCGCATCTTCACCACGGTCACGGAAGTATTCGCCCATTGCGCAACCCGCATACGGTGCCAGGTATTGCAGTGCAGCGGATTCAGACGCGGTTGCTACCACAACGATGGTGTTAGCCAGTGCGCCGTGCTCTTCCAGTTTACGTACCACGTTAGAAATGGTGGACGCTTTCTGACCGATAGCAACATAGATACATTTGATACCGGAATCGCGCTGGTTGATGATGGCATCGATAGCCAGTGCGGTTTTACCGGTCTGACGGTCACCGATGATCAATTCACGCTGACCACGACCAATTGGGATCATGGAGTCAACAGCTTTATAACCAGTCTGTACCGGCTGATCTACGGACTGACGTTCGATAACGCCCGGAGCGATAGCTTCTACAGCAGAGAAGCCGTCGTGATCCAGCGGACCTTTACCGTCGATTGGCGCACCCAGAGTGTTAACCACACGGCCCAGCAGGCCACGGCCAACCGGAACTTCCAGGATACGGCCAGTACACTTAACTTTCATGCCTTCGGCAAGGTCAGCGTACGGACCCATAACAACCGCACCTACAGAGTCGCGCTCGAGGTTCAGTGCGATAGCGTAACGGTTACCCGGCAGGGAGATCATTTCACCCTGCATACAATCGGCCAGGCCGTGGATGCGGATAACACCGTCACTTACAGAAACAATAGTACCTTCGTTGTGAGCTTCACTCACAACATTGAACTGAGCAATGCGCTGCTTGATCAGTTCGCTGATTTCGGTGGAATTCAGTTGCATGCTCCAGTCCCCTTAAGACTGCAAGACGTCTGCAAGGCGCTCAAGACGACCGCGTACGCTGCCATCAATGACCATATCACCCGCTCGGATGATAACGCCTGCCATTACAGACTTATCGATTTTGCAATTCAGCTTAACTTTGCGTGACAGACGTTTTTCCATCGCAGCAGAAATTTTCGCGAGCTGTTGTTCACTCAGCGCGGCAGCGGAAATGACGTCTACCTCAGCGGTAGCCTCACTCACAGCACGCAGGTGAATAAACTGCTCCAGAACATCCGGGAGCGCGTTAAGACGACCATTTTCAGCCATAACCCGAATCAGGTTCTGACCGTTTTCGTCCAGTTGCTCACCACAAACTGCGATAAACGACCCGGCGAGCGTTTCTGGTGCCAGTGCACCAGACAGAAGCTCTGCCATCTGTTCGTTTTTGGTTACCTCGGCGGCAAACGCCAGCATGTCCTGCCAGCGTTCTACACTTTGGTGTTCGACGGCAAAGTCAAAAGCTGCTTTGGCGTAGGGGCGAGCTACCGTAATAAATTCAGACATCAGCCCCTCCCTCCTTACAGTTCAGCGACAAGTTTATCCACGATGTCGCTGTTAGCAGCTTCATCCACGGAACGTTCGATGATCTTCTCGGCGCCAGCAACAGCCAGGATAGCAACTTGCTTACGCAGCTCTTCACGGGCACGTTTACGCTCGGCTTCAATTTCCGCCTGCGCCTGAGCCACGATTTTAGTACGTTCCTGTTCTGCCTCAGCTTTAGCTTCGTCCAGAATCTGAGAGCGACGTTTGTTCGCCTGCTCGATGATTACCTGGGCTTCCGCTTTCGCTTTTTTCAGCTGGTCGGTCGCGCTGGCCTTTGCAAGGTCAAGGTCCTTGTGTGCTCGTTCTGCGGAAGCAAGACCGTCAGCAATTTCTTTTTGACGTTTTTCGATGGCAGCCATTAATGGCGGCCATACGTACTTCATGCAGAACAGAACGAACAGGACAAACGCGATGGCCTGGCCGAGGATTGTTGCGTTAAGATTCACAGCACAATGCCTCTATTTAGTTAACGTTCTGATATTGCTCTTTAAATAAAAGCAACGCTTACTACGCGACAGCGAACATCACGTACAGACCCAGACCTACAGCGATCATCGGGATAGCATCCACCAGACCCATAACGATAAAGAACTGAGTACGCAGCAGTGGAATCAGATCCGGTTGACGCGCTGCGCCTTCCAGGAATTTACCCCCGAGGATGCCGATACCGATCGCAGCACCGATTGCCGCCAGACCCATCATCACAGCGGCAGCCATGTACAGCAGATCCATATTCAGGTTTTCCATGACAGTCTCCAGTTTGTTTCAGTTAAAACGTAGTAGTGTTGGTAAATTAATGTTCTTCAGACGCCATCGACAGATAGACGATCGTCAGAACCATGAAGATGAAGGCTTGCAGCGTAATAATCAGGATGTGGAAAATGGCCCACGGCACATTCAGGATCCACTGTGACCACCACGGCAACAGACCAGCAATCAGAATGAAAATCAGCTCACCCGCGTACATGTTACCGAACAGTCGCAAACCGAGTGAAACAGGTTTGGACAGCAGGCTTACCCCTTCAAGGATTAAGTTGACAGGAATGAACGCCCAGTGATTGAACGGCTGCAGCGTCAACTCTTTCGTGAAGCCGCCGATGCCTTTCATTTTGATGCTGTAGAACAGAATCAGGATAAATACGCCCAGTGCCATAGACAGCGTTACGTTCACGTCAGCAGACGGAACCACACGCAGAGCAGGCAGCCCCAGTACATGTTCAGCAATGTACGGCAGCAGATCGATAGGCAGTAAGTCCATCAGGTTCATCAGGAACACCCAGACAAAAATCGTCAGGGCCAGCGGAGCAATCAGCTTACTTTTGCCATGGTACATGTCTTTCACGCTACCATTAACAAAGCCGATTACCAGCTCAATCGCGGTCTGAAACTTACCTGGTACGCCGCTGGTTGCCTTTTTGGCTACGCTACGGAATAAAACCAGGAACAACAGACCCAGCACCACCGAGAAGAACATGGAGTCAATATTAATTGTCCAGAAGGTGGCTGGGGGGTTATGCGGATCCACCAGCGAGAATGTACGCAGGTCCAGCTGAAGGTTATTCAGGTGGTGTCCTATGTAATCCTGCGGCGTCATATTTTCTGAAGCCATGATGCCTTTTACCCTTTGTTGTTAATTACAGCCGGCGCCAGTATCTGAACCACCAGCACCAAAACCCACGTAACGATCAGCGGCAAGAATACCGCCTTTAAAACCGCCAACGCCACCACCAGTAACACCAACATTGCCAGAACTTTGAAAGCTTCGCCTAAAGCGAATGTCCAGGCTACCCGGCCTTTCGCTGGTGTATGCGCCTGGTGACGCCAGGCAAATATCATAAACAAAACGTTAGGCAGAAAGACTGCCAGGCCCCCGCTTAACGCAGAGACGCCCCAGAAGGGGTCTTTGAGGCTGAACAGCAATCCACTTGCTATCACCACCAGTAACTGAACGAGCAGAAGCTTCCGAGCAACGTTTCGACTCAAGAGCGACACAGACATCACGTTTTTCACTCCTGCTCCCTTCGAGGTATGCCGCGTGTCGTATAAAACTTTCTTTAAGGCTTAGAGTCAAGCATCAAAAAGCGGTCAAATTATACGGTGCGCCCCCGTGATTTCAAACAATAAGTAGCCAAAAGGTGAATAAATGTTTAAATATTTTTCCAGTGCATACAATTGCGACTTTTCTGCTAACCATGTCGGATCATGAAAAACTGTAAATAACGCGTAAACACTGGTGATAAAGCGTGCTTCAGATCACATATCGCGCATGTTCGCGCACAGCATATTTATTTACTTGGCAAATGATGCCATTGCAAGCTTCTGATATTTCAGTCTAAAAACAGATACTGTTTTCATAAATGACATTTACACAACAAAAACCAGCCATTGACATTCTTAATAATATTTTAACAGCAAGTTATGCTTCTTAGCGCCGATTTTTAGCCGGCTGATATTTTCACTAATGACTTATTTTCTGCTTATCAAAAAAAGCCACGTTACAGTATTGAATCAAAATCGTGAACGTGGCGTTAAATGTAACCAGTTATATCAGTAAAAAACCCGGTTGTTGTTAACAGTCAAACCGATTAATTTTTTATGATTTTTTTGATAAAAATTAAATTTTATTTGCTTTAATCACCACCAGATGACGTTCGCCATCCAGAGCCGGAACCTGAAGTTTAACCACTGATTCAACCTGATATTCTGCTGGTAGCAGGGCCATTTCATCTTCTGGCATTTGGCCTTTCAGCGCATAAAAACGACCTTGTTCACCAGGAAGATGATGGCACCAGCTCACCATATCGTTCAGAGAGGCAAAAGCACGGCTAATCACACCATCAAACGGTGGCTCTGACGGAAACTCTTCTACCCTACTCTGTACTGGCTCAATGTTCTCCAGTTTTAACTCATGTTGCACCTGACGAAGGAAGCGCACGCGTTTACCGAGGCTATCCAGCAACGTGAAGTGGGCCTCAGGACGCACAATAGAGAGTGGAATACCTGGCAGACCCGGTCCTGTACCGACATCGATAAAACGTTCACCTTGCAGATACGGTGCCACGACAATGCTGTCGAGAATATGGCGTACCAGCATCTCATTAGGATCGCGGACCGAAGTCAGGTTGTACGCCTTATTCCATTTATGCAGCATATTTACGTAGGCAATAAGCTGATTTTTCTGGTGATCGGTAAGCGAAATTCCTGCGTCTTTCAGCAGTGAAGAGAGTTTGTTGAGCACGGTGATTACCTGTTCTTGATGCGTTATGCGCTACGACGCAGCATACCTTGTTTTTTCAGCCACACCAGCAGAATGGAGATGGCCGCAGGCGTGACGCCAGAAATACGCGAAGCCTGACCAATAGAGGCCGGTTTGTGATCGTTGAGTTTAGCGATCACTTCGTTAGACAGACCGGATACCTGGCGGTAATCCAGTGTCGCAGGCAGCAGTGTGTTCTCGTTACGCTGCTGTTTTTCGATCTCATCCTGTTGGCGCGCAATATAACCCTCATATTTAACCTGAATCTCAACCTGTTCCGCCGCCTGCTCGTCTGTCAACGCAGGGGCAAACGGCGTCAGCGAGGTTAATTTTTCATAGGTCATTTCCGGACGACGCAACAGATCTTCACCACTGGCTTCACGGGAAAGCGGCGCAGTCAGGTGAGCATTCACTTCGGCAGCAGCTTCCGCCGACGGGGTTACCCAAGTGGATTTCAGACGCTGACGCTCACGCTCGATATTTTCGAGTTTCTCGTTAAAGCGCGCCCAACGTTCATCGTCAACCAACCCCAGCTCACGTCCGATTTCAGTCAGACGCAGGTCGGCGTTATCTTCGCGCAGCATCAGACGATATTCCGCACGAGAGGTAAACATACGATAC
Source organism: Escherichia sp. 20412-1 (assembly GCF_003027595.1). NCBI lineage: Bacteria > Pseudomonadati > Pseudomonadota > Gammaproteobacteria > Enterobacterales > Enterobacteriaceae > Escherichia > Escherichia sp. 20412-1. The sequence goes on from NZ_PYQM01000023.1 coordinate 53,732, forward strand.
GGTTCTTTAGTACCCAGTGTGCAGAGGTCATCTACCAGTACACCGAGGTACGCCTGGGAGCGCGCCGGTGCCCAGCCTTCTTTGTCTGCAGACAGGCGAGCGGCGTTAAGACCGGCCAGCAAACCTTGCGCCGCCGCTTCTTCGTAACCTGTAGTGCCATTAATTTGACCGGCAAAGAACAGCCCCTGGATAAACTTGCTCTCCAGCGTAGGTTTCAGGTCACGCGGATCGAAGAAGTCATATTCAATGGCATAACCCGGACGCACGATCTTCGCGTTTTCCATCCCCTGCATGGAGCGGACGATTTGCATCTGCACATCGAACGGCAGGCTGGTGGAGATACCGTTCGGATAAATTTCGTTAGACGTTAACCCTTCTGGCTCCAGGAAGATCTGATGCTGGTTTCTGTCAGCAAAGCGCATGACTTTGTCTTCGATCGACGGACAGTAGCGTGGGCCGACACCTTCGATCACTCCGGCATACATCGGACTGCGATCGAGGTTACTGCGGATCACGTCATGCGTTTTTTCGTTGGTATGGGTGATGTAGCACGGCACCTGCTGTGGATGCTGGGCCGCATTGCCCATAAACGAGAACACCGGCATCGGGTTATCGCCATGCTGTTGTGCAAGGACGCTAAAGTCGATGGTACGCGCATCAATACGCGGCGGTGTCCCGGTTTTCAGACGACCAACACGCAGCGGAAGTTCACGTAAACGGCGCGAGAGCGGAATGGATGGAGGATCGCCAGCACGACCACCGCTGTAATTATCCAGACCGATATGAATCTTACCGTCAAGGAAAGTCCCGACAGTAAGAACGACAGCTTTGGCACGGAATTTCAGGCCCATTTGGGTAACAGCGCCGACCACGCGATCGTTTTCGACAATAAGATCTTCAACCGCCTGCTGGAAGATCATCAGGTTCGGTTGATTCTCCAAAGCAGTACGTACCGCTTGACGATAGAGCACGCGATCCGCCTGTGCCCGGGTAGCCCGAACCGCTGGCCCCTTGCTGGCGTTTAGTATCCTAAACTGAATACCTGCATGGTCGATCGCTTTTGCCATCAGACCGCCGAGTGCATCCACTTCTTTTACCAGATGTCCCTTCCCAATACCGCCGATCGCCGGGTTGCAGCTCATCTGCCCCAGAGTGTCGATATTGTGTGTCAAAAGCAGAGTCTGTTGACCCATACGCGCCGCGGCCATCGCTGCCTCGGTGCCTGCATGACCCCCGCCAATGATGATGACGTCAAAAGGATCCGGATAAAACATGGTGATTGCCTCGCATAACGCGGTATGAAAATGGATTGAAGCCCGGGCCGTGGATTCTACTCAACTTTGACGGCTTGAGAAAGACCTGGGATCCTGAGTATTAAAAAGAAGATCTTTTTATTTAGAGATCTGTTCTATTGTGATCTCTTATTAGGATCGACCTGGTCTGTGGATAACAAGGATCTGGCTTTTAAGATCAATGACCTGCTGAGGATCATTAGCTGTGAATGATCGGTGATCCTAGTCAGTATAAGCTGGGATCAGAATGCGGAGTTATACACAACTCAAAAACTGAACAACAGTTGTTATTTGGATAACTACCGGTTGATCCAAGCTTCCTACCAGAGTTATCCACAGTAGATCGCACGATCTGTATAGTTATTTGAGTAAATTAACCCACGTTCCCAGCCATTCTTCTGCCGGATCTTCCGGAATGTCATGATCAAGGATGTTGATCTTCAGTGTTTCGCCAATCTGTTTCGCACCGGAATTTTTGAGTTCAGCATCGAGTTTATCGATAGCACCACAAAAAGTGTCGTATTCACGACTACCAATGCCGATTGCGCCAAAGCGTACCGCAGAAAGATCGGTTTTTTGTTCCAGCAATGCTTCATAGAAAGGAGAGAGGTTGTCCGGAATGTCTCCGGCACCGTGGGTAGAACTGATAACCAGCCAGATCCCAGAGGTAGATAACTCTTCTAACAACGGGCCGTGCAGCGTTTCGGTGGTAAAACCTGCCTCTTCCAGCTTTTCAGCCAGGTGTTCTGCCACATATTCGGCACCACCGAGGGTGCTGCCGCTGATAAGAGTAATATCTGCCATAAACCGCCACCTTTTTTAAGAGTGGCGTATTGTATGCTGTGAACGCTTTGGGATCTACCTGTGGAAAAGTATGGGATTAAAAAAGTCGATCATGGCTTGATAGTACGCATGATCGGGTTCTGCAGTACGATCAGAGTTTCAGTGGACTGAATTTCATCAATTGTTTGGATCTTGTTGATAAGTACATGCTGGAGAGCGTCGATCGAGCGGCACATTACCTTAATAAAAATGCTGTAGTGGCCGGTGGTGTAATAGGCTTCAGTTACTTCATCAAGGCTTTCCAGTTTTGCCAGCGCGGAAGGATAGTCTTTGGCGCTCTTCAATATAATGCCGATAAAGCAGCCTACGTCATAACCGAGCTGTTTCGGGCTAACATCAATCCGAGCACCAGTAATAATCCCTGCCTGCTTCATTTTCTCTACGCGAACGTGGATCGTTCCCGGACTGACGCCAAATTGTTTCGCCAGTTCGGCGTAAGCGGTACGCGCATTGCCCATTAATGCTTCCAGAATGCCGCGGTCCAGATTGTCGATTTGATAATTTTCCATAGATTTTTCTTATGAATATTAATGATTCAGTCTATTTTAGCCTTAATTTTTAATGAATCAAAAGTAAGCAAGGCTTTTTATTGAATGATTATTGCATGTGTGCCGGTTTTTGTTGCTTAATCATAAGCAACAGGACGCAGGAGTATAAAAAATGAAAACCGCTTACATTGCCAAACAACGTCAAATTAGCTTCGTGAAATCTCACTTTTCTCGTCAACTGGAAGAACGCTTAGGGCTGATTGAAGTCCAGGCGCCAATCCTTAGCCGTGTGGGGGATGGCACGCAGGATAACTTGTCGGGCTGTGAAAAAGCGGTGCAGGTAAAAGTGAAAGCGCTGCCTGACGCCCAGTTCGAAGTGGTTCATTCACTGGCGAAGTGGAAACGTCAGACATTAGGGCAACACGACTTCAGCGTGGGCGAAGGGCTTTACACGCACATGAAAGCCCTTCGCCCCGATGAAGACCGTCTTTCCCCGTTGCACTCGGTCTATGTTGATCAGTGGGATTGGGAACGCGTAATGGGCGACGGTGAGCGCCAATTCTCCACTCTGAAAAGCACGGTAGAGGCGATCTGGGCGGGAATTAAAGCGACCGAAGCCGCAGTTAGCAAAGAGTTTGGCCTGGCACCGTTCCTGCCGGATCAGATCCACTTTGTACATAGTCAGGAATTACTGTCCCGTTATCCGGATCTTGATGCCAAAGGGCGTGAGCGGGCGATTGCGAAAGATCTTGGCGCGGTATTCCTCGTCGGAATTGGCGGCAAGTTAAGCGATGGCCACCGCCACGACGTGCGCGCACCGGATTATGATGACTGGAGTACTCCTTCAGAGCTTGGATATGCGGGGTTGAACGGCGATATTCTGGTGTGGAACCCCGTACTGGAAGATGCGTTTGAGCTTTCTTCAATGGGTATCCGTGTGGATGCCGAGACGTTGAAACATCAACTGGCGCTGACCGGTGATGAAGATCGTCTGCAACTGGAGTGGCATCAGGCGCTGCTGCGCGGCGAAATGCCACAGACTATCGGTGGCGGTATCGGTCAGTCTCGTTTAACCATGTTGTTGCTGCAACTGCCACATATTGGGCAGGTTCAGTGCGGCGTATGGCCTGCGGCCGTTCGCGAGAGCGTCTCTTCTCTGTTGTAATGACTTATCGCCGCCAGCGTCTGAGCAGGCGGCTACGCATCCCGGTATCAAAGCGCCAGATATGATCGAAAATGCGCATGATGCCGGGTTTGCCGTGCGCCGACATCGCCACTGCATGAAAGCGATGCTGATGTACCCGCTGCAACTCTTTTACTTTACTCGTCACGTCGTCAGGCAACCGTTGGGCGATAAAATCAGAAATCACCACCGCATCGGCGTCAAACCATTCCCGGCTTTGCAAGCGCTCCATAATGGCGCGAAAACAACTGGCAAGATCGGTGCCGCCACGAAACTGCTGGCTTAAAAAACGGATCGCTTGCTCGATGCCTTGTGGGCCTGAAAGCTCATAACGGACGATCTCGGTGGAAAATAACATAATAAAGCAGCGCCTATTTTCAGCGAGGGCAATGCGCATCAAGGCCAGACAGAACGCTTTCGCGCACTGTTCATTAAAGCCGCCCATTGAGCCAGATGTATCTACGCAGACAATAAACGGCCCGCGCGGCTGTTCGTCATAATCTTTATGGACGACCGGACGTTCGATAACTTTTTCACGCCATGATTCACCGTGCAGGCGATAAGTGAGCAACTGTTTTTCCACCAGCCGACGGTAAAATTCATACTCCAGTTCAGTAATGCCCAGAGTCGCCAGTTCCGGCGGCAGAAGGCGTAAAATATCATCGCTTTGCTGCAAGCCATCAACCTGCTCAGGAACGGTCGCTGGTTCGCGTACCATTGTGCGGAAGGTTTCCATCTGCGCATCGTTGCGGGGGATCGATTTTGCTTCCCGTGAACGCCCTAACTGTTCTGCCAGACGTTTCAGCTCCGGCTGCTCGTTAAGAAATTCACCATATTTCACAATTAACTGATAGTCGCCGCGTTTGAGCTGACCGGCGCTCATATCCCACAAGCGACCGGCTGCGGTGTTGTTTTCCGCCAGAACCGGTTCAAGTTGACCGCTTAACGTCATGCGTTCCTGAACCTCGCTCAACAGTTGTTCGCGTTCTTCTTCTAATAATTGTTGATTTAACGTCGTCGCTTGCACGATCAGACTTAAGCGCCAACGTTGGAGAAAAAGCGTGTGTAATGCTGGGGTGATCGTGTTGTTGGCATCAACCAACTGCCGGGCTTGTTCGGCCCATGGGGAATTTAGTCGATGCAGTAAGTCCAGGATCTGCGGTAACTGCACAATAAATTTCGGTGTGGAGAGAAGTTGGCTTTGCTGATAGCACATGACCTCTTCAGTGAGTTCCTGTGGGACGCGTGCATCTTTCAGCCGACTGCGCAGCGCCTCACGCCAGCGGGGAATATCATCAGTGATTGCCGCCTTCAGGCGTGGGAATTTTTCAAAGAAAACAGCCAGTTGTGGCGAGGCCAACAGCGTGATGATCATCTCTTCGATCAATCCCTCTTCGCTGACGGCCAGCATTACATTAAGCGTATCCAGTGTTAGCATTGTTGCGCCTGGCGAATCTGGGCACCGACATCCTGTAGGCTGGCTTCAATGCGACCTAACCAGTCGCTATGGATAAACAGACATTTTTGCTGTTCGCTGAATAAAACTTGTTGTTTACGCCAGTCACTTTCAAGCTCTTCCAGTTGTTGTTTTATTTCGCCAGGCAGGCCTTCTGCAGATGTGCCGGGGAGAGCCAGTGTCGTACCCTGCAAACTGACATCACGGACAACAAGATGTTGGGCGCTATCAACTTCCATATTCAGCTTCTGGGCAAAACCAATACCATTTAATTTGCCGCGAATTTCACCGCCTTTGTTCAGCCACTGTTCCAGTGCGCTACGCTCAAAAGCGATATGAACCACTTCCATATCATGCAGTTTTAATGGTTTTTGCAGCAGCAGGGTCAACGTGGAAGCGGTAACGTTGGCTGGAAGTTGATATTGTGGGCGACGGCTGAACATACCGCCCTGACGAATCACGGTAAAAGCCGTTTTATCGCTTTGTTGTTGCTGAAGTTGCAGGCGACGCTGCACAATCGCGCCCAGGCGAGTCAACATCCCTTGCTGTTGCCATGCGTGACCGGTCATCAATACATCAATTTGTTGTTGAATCAAATTCAGGCTTTGCGCGTCATACCACAGGCAATCTTTCAGCAAGATCAGATCAATCGGGGCAACCGCATTGCGACCGCTAAAAAAGGCGCTGGCCTGCAGTAAACGGATCGCTTTTTTCCAGCGGCGATCGGAAATATAGGGGGCATCCGGCAATTTATCCAGTTGTTGGCGCAGCATAAAAATCAGCTCAAATACATGATCGGGCAGCGTAATTTCACTAATCTCTTTCTGCCAGCGTTCATATTCCTCATCTGTAACCTGTAGAGAGGGAGGAACGGGATTGTCATTTTCATCCTGTTGGCTGGTCAACATGGAGCGGAAATTCGCTTTATCCTGCACTTTATCTAACCACAGACGAATCAGCATACGGTCATATAACGCTTCCAGGCTACTGTCTGCTTCCGGCAGTTCGTTGGAGGCCGCCACCAGCAAGCGCATAGGAATTTTTTCGACATGTGCACCGTTGCGGAAGTGGCGTTCATTAATAGCGGTCAGTAGGGTATTAAGAATCGCTGGCCCGGCTTTCCAGATCTCATCAAGAAAGACGATTTCTGCTTCCGGCAGGTAACCGCTGGTTAAACGCTCATAGCGGCCTTCATCTTTTAGCGCCTGAATGGAAAGCGGGCCAAAAACTTCTTCCGGGGTGGAGAAGCGGGTCATCAGATATTCAAACGCGCGAGCATTTTGAAAGGCGAATTTTAAACGCCGGGCAATCAGACTTTTGGCAATACCTGGCGGGCCGAGCAGGAATACGCTTTCGCCGCTTAATGCCGCTAACAAACACAGGCGGATGGCGTGGTTACGTTCATAAAGCCCCTTTTCCAGCGAACTGCTCAGGCGGGAAATTCTTTCCGCTAATAAATGAGGGTGAGCCATAATGAAGTGGCGTCCTTTCGTCAAAAGTTCTGCGTAAACTGCGAGTATAGACGTTTCTTGATGGTGGCAAAAATAGTCTCAAAGGAGGGCTATTTTTCTTTGAGCCAGGTTAATGTGACCGCATTTAGGAGTACGATTTTGCCGTTAATCGTGCATACTGAACGCTTTTTTGTGGGCCAAGGGACTACGCACACATTTCATATTTCAACGAAAGACTAGTCTATGAGCACTGATAATAAGCAATCGTTGCCCGCGATTACCCTCGCGGCGATTGGAGTTGTCTACGGCGATATTGGTACCAGCCCGTTATATACGCTTCGTGAATGTTTGTCCGGCCAGTTTGGTTTTGGCGTTGAACGCGATGCCGTGTTTGGCTTTTTATCGCTGATCTTCTGGCTGCTAATCTTTGTGGTTTCCATAAAATATCTCACCTTCGTGATGCGTGCAGATAACGCCGGTGAAGGGGGAATTCTGACGCTGATGTCGCTTGCCGGGCGCAATACGTCGGCGCGAACGACCTCAATTCTGGTGATTATGGGGCTAATAGGCGGCAGCTTTTTCTATGGTGAAGTTGTCATAACACCCGCCATTTCGGTAATGTCTGCCATCGAAGGTCTGGAAATCGTCGCCCCACAACTGGACACCTGGATTGTTCCCCTCTCAATCATCGTTCTCACGTTACTGTTTATGATTCAAAAACATGGCACTGCTATGGTCGGTAAGCTTTTTGCGCCGATTATGCTGACCTGGTTTTTGATTCTGGCAGCTCTTGGGTTACGTAGCATTATTGCCAATCCAGAAGTGTTGCATGCCTTAAACCCAATGTGGGCGGTGCATTTCTTCCTTGAATATAAAACCGTTTCCTTTATTGCGTTAGGCGCGGTGGTTCTGTCGATTACCGGTGTTGAGGCGCTGTACGCTGATATGGGGCACTTTGGTAAGTTCCCGATTCGCCTGGCATGGTTTACCGTCGTACTGCCTTCTTTAACCCTTAACTACTTCGGTCAGGGGGCGCTGCTGTTAAAGAACCCGGAAGCGATTAAAAACCCGTTTTTTCTGTTGGCACCGGACTGGGCGCTGATCCCGCTGCTGATCATCGCCGCACTGGCAACGGTAATTGCCTCGCAGGCGGTTATCTCTGGTGTCTTCTCATTGACGCGTCAGGCGGTACGTCTGGGCTATTTGTCTCCGATGCGCATTATTCACACTTCTGAAATGGAATCGGGGCAAATCTACATTCCATTTGTGAACTGGATGCTTTATGTCGCAGTCGTGATTGTGATAGTCAGCTTTGAGCACTCCAGTAACCTGGCGGCGGCATATGGGATTGCAGTTACCGGAACTATGGTACTGACGTCTATTCTTTCAACTACCGTGGCGCGCCAGAACTGGCACTGGAATAAGTATTTTGTTGCGCTGATTCTGATTGCCTTCTTGTGTGTTGATATCCCGCTGTTTACCGCTAACCTCGATAAACTGCTCTCCGGTGGCTGGTTGCCATTGAGCCTCGGTACGGTGATGTTTATCGTGATGACCACCTGGAAGAGTGAGCGTTTCCGCCTGCTGCGGCGGATGCATGAACATGGTAACTCTCTGGAGGCGATGATTGCTTCGCTGGAGAAATCACCGCCTGTTCGTGTGCCCGGAACTGCGGTGTATATGTCGCGCGCAATCAATGTCATTCCCTTTGCTCTAATGCATAACCTCAAACATAACAAGGTATTGCACGAGCGGGTTATTCTGTTAACTCTGCGTACTGAAGACGCGCCATATGTCCATAATGTCCGTCGGGTACAGATTGAACAACTGTCGCCTACTTTCTGGCGCGTGGTGGCAAGTTACGGCTGGCGGGAAACGCCAAACGTAGAAGAAGTTTTCCACCGCTGTGGTCTGGAAGGGTTAAGTTGTCGAATGATGGAAACGTCCTTCTTTATGTCACATGAATCACTGATCCTCGGCAAACGTCCGTGGTACTTACGTTTGCGCGGCAAGCTGTATTTGCTGTTGCAACGTAATGCGTTGCGCGCTCCGGATCAGTTTGAAATCCCACCAAACCGGGTTATCGAGTTGGGTACACAGGTCGAGATCTAACCCCAGACGCCTCCTTTCTCCATAAGGGGGCGTTTTTATTTTCATTGTTTGCTCTCGATATAAAACGTTTCGATGTTGATCACATTTCTGCAACGTCGCGATGGTTTTCCTTAATTAGACGGGATTAAACTGCGGGTCAGCGAAACGTTTCGCTGATGGAGAAAAAAATGAAAAAAGGCGCCGTTCTTAATTCAGGTATTTCGTCGGTGATCTCCCGCCTGGGGCATACCGATACGCTGGTGGTGTGTGATGCTGGTTTACCTATCCCCAAAAGTACAACGCGTATCGATATGGCATTAACCCAGGGCGTACCTTCTTTTATGCAGGTGCTGGGCGTCGTCACAAGTGAAATGCAGGTCGAGGCTGCCATTATCGCGGAAGAGATCAAACAACATAATCCGCAACTCCACGAAACGTTGCTCTCACATCTTGAGACGCTGCAAAAACACCAGGGAAATTTCATTGAAATTCGTTACATCACGCATGAACAATTCAAACAACAAACCGCAAACAGTCAGGCGGTAATTCGCAGCGGGGAGTGTTCCCCGTATGCGAATATCATTCTCTGTGCTGGCGTGACGTTCTGAGGCCGCCATGGAAGCATTACTACAGCTTAAAGGTATCGATAAAGCCTTCCCGGGCGTAAAAGCGCTTTCGGGAGCCGCGCTAAATGTCTATCCGGGTCGCGTGATGGCGCTGGTAGGTGAAAATGGCGCGGGTAAATCCACCATGATGAAAGTGCTTACCGGTATCTATACCCGTGATGCCGGTACGCTTTTATGGCTGGGCAAAGAAACGACGTTTACCGGGCCGAAATCTTCTCAGGAAGCTGGAATTGGCATTATCCACCAGGAACTGAATCTGATCCCGCAACTGACCATTGCGGAAAATATTTTCCTCGGCCGAGAGTTTGTGAATCGTTTTGGCAAAATTGACTGGAAAACCATGTATGCCGAAGCGGATAAATTGCTGGCTAAACTTAATCTGCGGTTTAAAAGCGACAAGCTGGTGGGCGATCTTTCCATCGGTGACCAGCAGATGGTTGAAATCGCGAAGGTATTAAGCTTTGAGTCGAAAGTTATCATTATGGATGAACCGACCGATGCGCTGACCGATACCGAAACCGAATCCCTGTTCCGCGTCATTCGCGAGCTGAAATTGCAAGGGCGCGGCGTTGTCTATATTTCCCACCGTATGAAAGAAATCTTCGAGATTTGTGATGACGTTACGGTTTTTCGTGACGGGCAATTTATTGCCGAGCGTGAAGTGGCATCACTAACCGAAGATTCGCTGATTGAGATGATGGTGGGCCGCAAACTGGAAGAACAATATCCACACCTGGAAAAAGCGCCGGGAGATATCCGTCTGAAAGTTGATAATCTCTGCGGACCTGGCGTTAACGATGTCTCTTTTACCCTACGTAAAGGTGAAATTCTCGGCGTCTCTGGTTTGATGGGCGCCGGCCGCACCGAACTGATGAAAGTGCTCTACGGCGCGCTGCCGCGCACCAGCGGTTACGTCACTCTGGATGGGCATGAAGTTGTTACCCGTTCACCGCAGGATGGCCTGGCAAATGGCATTGTGTATATCTCCGAAGACCGCAAACGCGACGGTTTAGTGCTGGGCATGTCAGTAAAAGAGAACATGTCGCTAACTGCCCTGCGTTACTTCAGCCGTGCTGATGGCAGTCTGAAGCATGCCGATGAGCAACAGGCGGTGAGTGATTTTATTCGTCTGTTCAATGTGAAAACGCCGTCGATGGAACAGGCAATTGGTCTGCTTTCCGGTGGCAATCAGCAAAAAGTGGCGATTGCCCGCGGTCTGATGACGCGCCCGAAAGTGCTTATCCTTGATGAACCCACCCGTGGCGTGGATGTCGGCGCGAAAAAAGAGATTTATCAACTGATCAACCAGTTCAAAGCCGATGGTTTGAGCATCATTCTGGTGTCATCGGAAATGCCAGAAGTATTAGGCATGAGCGATCGCATCATCGTTATGCATGAAGGGCATCTCAGCGGGGAATTTACTCGTGAGCAGGCCACCCAGGAAGTGTTAATGGCTGCCGCTGTGGGCAAGCTTAATCGCGTGAATCAGGAGTAAAAAAATGACAACCCAGACTGTCTCTGGTCGCCGTTATTTCACGAAAGCGTGGCTGATGGAGCAGAAATCGCTTATCGCTCTGCTGGTGCTGATCGCGATTGTCTCGACGTTAAGTCCGAACTTTTTCACCGTTAATAACTTATTCAATATTCTCCAGCAAACCTCGGTTAACGCCATTATGGCGGTCGGCATGACGCTGGTGATCCTGACGTCGGGTATCGACCTGTCCGTCGGTTCTCTGCTGGCGCTAACTGGCGCAGTTGCTGCCTCCATCGTTGGCATTGAAGTTAACGCGTTGGTGGCTGTTGCTGCCGCACTGGCATTAGGAGCTGCAATTGGCGCGGTAACCGGGGTGATTGTAGCGAAAGGTCGCGTCCAGGCGTTTATCGCTACCCTGGTGATGATGCTTTTACTGCGTGGCGTGACGATGGTTTACACCAACGGTAGCCCGGTGAATACCGGCTTTACCGAGAACGCCGACCTGTTTGGCTGGTTTGGTATTGGTCGTCCGCTGGGCGTACCGACGCCTGTGTGGATCATGGGTATTGTCTTCCTCGCGGCCTGGTACATGCTGCATCACACGCGTCTGGGGCGTTACATCTACGCGCTGGGTGGCAACGAAGCGGCAACGCGTCTTTCTGGTATCAATGTCAATAGAATCAAAATCATCGTCTACTCTCTTTGTGGACTGCTGGCATCGCTGGCTGGGATCATTGAAGTAGCGCGTCTTTCCTCTGCGCAACCGACGGCGGGGACTGGCTACGAGCTGGATGCCATTGCCGCGGTGGTTCTGGGTGGTACGAGTCTGGCAGGCGGAAAAGGTCGCATTGTTGGGACATTGATCGGCGCATTAATTCTTGGCTTCCTTAATAATGGTTTGAATTTGTTAGGTGTTTCCTCCTATTACCAGATGATCGTCAAAGCGGTGGTGATTTTGCTGGCGGTGCTGGTAGACAACAAAAAGCAGTAATAACGACTACAGGACATCTTGAATATGAACATGAAAAAACTGGCTACCCTGGTTTCTGCTGTTGCGTTAAGCGCCACCGTCAGTGCGAATGCAATGGCAAAAGATACCATTGCGCTGGTGGTTTCCACGCTCAATAACCCGTTCTTTGTATCGCTGAAAGATGGCGCGCAGAAAGAGGCGGATAAACTCGGCTATAACCTGGTGGTGCTGGACTCCCAGAACAACCCGGCAAAAGAACTGGCGAATGTGCAGGACTTAACTGTTCGCGGCACCAAAATTCTGCTGATTAACCCGACCGACTCCGACGCGGTAGGTAACGCCGTGAAGATGGCCAACCAGGCGAACATCCCGGTAATCACTCTTGACCGCCAGGCAACGAAAGGCGACGTTGTTAGCCACATTGCTTCCGATAACGTACTGGGCGGCAAAATTGCCGGTGATTACATCGCGAAGAAAGCAGGTGAAGGGGCGAAAGTTATCGAATTGCAGGGCATCGCCGGTACATCCGCTGCTCGCGAACGTGGCGAAGGCTTCCAGCAGGCCGTTGCAGCTCACAAATTTAACGTTCTCGCCAGCCAGCCAGCAGACTTCGACCGTACCAAAGGTCTGAACGTGATGCAGAACTTGCTGACGGCGCACCCGGATGTGCAGGCTGTATTCGCGCAGAACGATGAAATGGCGCTGGGCGCACTGCGCGCTCTGCAAACTGCCGGTAAATCGGATGTGATGGTTGTCGGATTTGACGGTACGCCGGATGGCGAAAAAGCGGTTAATGATGGCAAACTAGCAGCGACTATCGCTCAGTTACCCGATCAGATTGGCGCGAAAGGCGTCGAAACCGCCGATAAAGTGCTGAAAGGCGAGAAAGTTCAGGCTAAGTATCCGGTTGATCTGAAACTGGTTGTTAAGCAGTAGTCTTTAATCAGGTTTTATAACCTGATGGTGGCATAAATACGGCATCGACAGATGAACGTGTAATATAAAGAAAAGCAGGGCACGCGCTACCCTAACCCGGTGGCGCATTTTATGGACATCCCGAATATGCAAAATGCAGGCAGCCTAGTTGTTCTTGGCAGCATTAATGCTGACCATATCCTTAATCTTCAATCTTTTCCTACTCCAGGCGAAACCGTAACCGGTAACCACTATCAGGTCGCATTCGGCGGTAAAGGCGCGAATCAGGCTGTGGCCGCAGGGCGTAGTGGCGCGAATATTGCGTTCATTGCATGCACAGGGGATGACAGCATTGGTGAGAGTGTTCGTCAGCAACTCGCCACTGATAATATTGATATTTCTCCGGTCAGCGTGATCAAGGGCGAATCGACAGGCGTAGCGCTGATTTTTGTTAATGCCGAAGGCGAGAACGTTATCGGCATTCATGCCGGGGCTAACGCAGCCCTTTCCCCAACGCTGGTGGAAGCGCAACGTGAGCGTATTGCCAACGCGTCGGCATTATTAATGCAGTTGGAATCACCACTCGAAAGTGTGATGGCAGCGGCGAAAATCGCCCATCAAAATAAAACTATCGTTGCACTCAACCCGGCTCCGGCTCGTGAACTTCCTGACGAATTGCTGGCGCTGGTGGACATCATCACGCCAAACGAAACGGAAGCAGAAAAGCTCACCGGTATTCGTGTTGAAAATGATGAAGATGCGGCGAAAGCTGCGCAGATACTACATGAGAAAGGTATCCGTACTGTACTGATTACCTTAGGGAGCCGTGGCGTGTGGGCCAGTGTGAATGGCGAAGGTCAGCGCGTACCTGGATTCCGGGTTCAGGCTGTTGATACTATTGCTGCCGGAGATACTTTTAATGGCGCGTTAATCACGGCGTTGCTGGAAGAAAAAACATTGCCTGAGGCGATTCGTTTTGCCCATGCTGCCGCTGCGATTGCTGTGACACGTAAAGGTGCACAACCTTCCGTTCCCTGGCGTGAAGAGATCGATACCTTCTTAGACAGGCAGAGGTGACGCTTGGCTACAATGAAAGATGTTGCCCGTCTGGCGGGCGTTTCTACATCGACAGTTTCTCACGTCATCAATAAAGATCGCTTCGTCAGCGAAGCGATTACCGCCAAAGTTGAAGCGGCGATTAAAGAACTCAATTACGCGCCATCAGCTCTGGCACGTAGTCTCAAGCTCAATCAAACACATACTATTGGCATGTTGATCACTGCCAGTACCAATCCTTTCTATTCTGAACTGGTGCGTGGCGTTGAACGCAGTTGCTTTGAACGCGGTTATAGCCTTGTTCTCTGCAATACCGAAGGCGATGAGCAGCGAATGAATCGCAATCTGGAAACGTTGATGCAAAAACGTGTCGATGGTTTGCTATTACTCTGTACTGAAACACACCAGCCTTCGCGTGAGATCATGCAACGCTATCCAACAATTCCTACCGTGATGATGGACTGGGCGCCGTTCGATGGCGACAGCGATCTCATTCAGGATAACTCGTTTCTGGGGGGGGATTTAGCGACGCAATATCTGATCGACAAAGGCTATACCCGTATTGCCTGTATTACCGGCCCGCTGGATAAAACGCCTGCACGTTTGCGGCTGGAAGGTTACCGGGCGGCAATGGATCGTGCTGGACTGGAAGTTCCTGATGGCTATGAAGTGACAGGCGATTTTGAATTTAACGGCGGGTTTGACGCGATGCAGCAGTTATTATCGCATCCGTTACGTCCCCAGGCTGTGTTTACTGGAAATGACGCGATGGCGGTCGGTGTGTACCAGGCGTTATACCAGGCTGGGTTACATGTTCCGCAGGACATCGCGGTGATTGGTTATGACGATATTGAACTGGCACGTTATATGACGCCACCGCTCACCACAATTCATCAACCGAAAGATGAACTGGGAGAGCTGGCAATTGATGTACTTATCCACCGGATGGCTCAACCAACCTTACAGCAACAACGATTACAACTCACCCCGATTCTGATGGAGCGCGGTTCTGCTTAGATTTCAAGCAAAATATTGCCGCCGTTAACGTATAACTGATAATGGCCGATTGCATGGCAAGGGGTGAGCGATTGAGGCTATGAGCGATAGCGGGGAAGGAAGTATTCAGAATGGCGGCATCGAGAGTCTGCATAAAGAAGGTCATTGCCGCAATCCACAATAAACTCGCCATACCACGCTTTTATCGCTCATTCAGTGTTTCGTTAGGCTGTCTCACTTCTCGAGGGGAAGTAGCAGTGCCTGACAAGCTTTGAAAGCTGCGTTGCCATCACTATGGATTATCGCATCAACGATCGCCTGGTGCTGATCCAGTTTTATTACAGTGTTGCTGGTTATCGATGTAAAGTAGGTGTGATAAACCGAATGAAATAACGAGGCGAAAGAGGTCAAAAACGGGTTAGCACTCATTTTATAAATGTGTTCATGCCAGGCCATATCAACCTCAACCCAACGTTCCCGGCGGAAATTTTCTTTTAATGCCACCATTTCGGCCATCAGCGTATTAAGATGTGCCTTCTGTTCTGCGGTGCCCATCGTTGCTGCCAGTAAGCAGGCTTGCGGTTCCAGACAGATACGCATAACCAGAAAATGATCAATAACTTGATGAAAGTTATCTTCCGTCATCCACCAGGTAAGCAACTCTTGATCAAGAAAGTTCCAGTTGGATTGCGGCATGACACGCGTACCAATTCGTGGACGTGGCAAAACCATTCCTTTTGCCGTTAACGTCTTGACCGCTTCGCGTACCGCAGTACGGCTCACTCCAAATTGCTCACCCAGCTCAATTTCACCAGGCAGAATGGTGCCGGGTGCGTATTCACCTTTTAAGATCCGTTGCGCCAGCTTCTCAGCCAGAACATACGAAAGGTTTTTCTGTGCAGCTAACTGTTGTGCGCTTAATGGCATACTCATCTTCCTTATTCTTTTTTTCATCCTTAGTATGCCACCAGGAAGTGTGATTGCGGTTGCAAAAACGGCAAATTGCTTGTTTTATGGCGCATTAACAGGTGTTTTGATGAAAAAACACGCATTCGGAAAATTATTTTAAATTTCCTCTTGTCAGGCCGGAATAACTCCCTATAATGCGCCACCACTGACACGGAACAACGGCAAATAAGCCGCCGGGTCAGCGGGGTTCTCCTGAGAACTTCGA
>NZ_PYQM01000147.1:0-246 GCF_003027595.1 Escherichia sp. 20412-1
GTCGAGAACAACGGCGAGGTACGCCCAGCGCTTACCCGTCCAGATATAGGTCACATCACCGCACCACACCTGATTTGGCTCGGTCACGGCGAACTGCCGTTCAAGATAGTTAGGGATAGCAACATGTTCATGACCACCACGTTTATACCGGTGAGTCGGCTGCTGACAGCTGACCAGCCCCAGCTCTTTCATGAGCCTGCCAGCAAGCCAGCGTCCCATCTGGTAGCCTCTCCGGGTTGCCATTGT
>NZ_PYQM01000148.1:0-246 GCF_003027595.1 Escherichia sp. 20412-1
GTTCGGCATGGGGTCAGGTGGGACCACCGCGCTATCTCCGCCAGGCAAATTCTGTTGTATTAACCCGCTTATCGCCGGTTAATCTAATCTGTATCAGGCTGAAAATATTCTCTCATCCGCCAAAACATCTTCGGCGTTGTAAGGTTAAGCCTCACGGTTCATTAGTACCGGTTAGCTCAACGCATCGCTGCGCTTACACACCCGGCCTATCAACGTCGTCGTCTTCAACGTTCCTTCAGGAGACTT
>NZ_PYQM01000149.1:0-245 GCF_003027595.1 Escherichia sp. 20412-1
ATTGTTACAGAGAAGGTCTCTTCCGGCAGGACTGCAGGCGGGTATCACCACCGGCATACAGGGTATACCTGGTCTGTTTCTGTGAATTAATCCCACATCATCCTTTTCTGCCCTGTTCCAGATTTTCCCGGAGTTTCATCATGAGTTTTAACGCAAAGGATATGACCCAGGGCGGTCAGATTGCCTCCATGCGTATCCGCATGTTCAGTCAGATCGCCAATATTATTTTCTACTGTCTGTTTATT
>NZ_PYQM01000150.1:0-234 GCF_003027595.1 Escherichia sp. 20412-1
GTTCGGCATGGGGTCAGGTGGGACCACCGCGCTATCTCCGCCAGGCAAATTCTGTTGTATTAACCCGCTTATCGCCGGTTAATCTAATCTGTATCAGGCTGAAAATATTCTCTCATCCGCCAAAACACCTTCGGCGTTGTAAGGTTAAGCCTCACGGTTCATTAGTACCGGTTAGCTCAACGCATCGCTGCGCTTACACACCCGGCCTATCAACGTCGTCGTCTTCAACGTTCC
>NZ_PYQM01000151.1:0-231 GCF_003027595.1 Escherichia sp. 20412-1
CTGACAGGTCACCGGCCATGACGTTGGTGATTTTGTTGGTGGTGCTGGTGCCGTGTT
Organism: Escherichia sp. 20412-1; assembly: GCF_003027595.1. Classification (NCBI taxonomy): domain Bacteria; kingdom Pseudomonadati; phylum Pseudomonadota; class Gammaproteobacteria; order Enterobacterales; family Enterobacteriaceae; genus Escherichia; species Escherichia sp. 20412-1. Next base: position 58 of record NZ_PYQM01000151.1, read on the forward strand.
TGGCACTGAACGCCGTACCATTCCACTGCAGGGAATCATCTTCCAGACCCGTGATTGTGGTATTGATATCCGCGACATCATTGGTCAGGTTGGTGATGTTGGTGGTGTTGGTGGCAACGTTATCGTTTGTCGTTTTCAGTTGCGAGCCGTTGACGGCATCGGTACTGGTGTCTG
>NZ_PYQM01000152.1:0-219 GCF_003027595.1 Escherichia sp. 20412-1
CATTTGTCACCATTGCCGGATGCGGCGAGAACGCCTTATCCGGCCTACGAATGGTGCAAGAATCTGTAGGCCTGATAAGACGCGCGAGCGTGGCATCAGGCATTTGTCACCATTGCCGGATGCGGCGAGAACGCCTTATCCGGCCTACGAATGGTGCAAGAATCTGTAGGCCTGATAAGACGCGCGAGCGTGGCATCAGGCATTTGTCACCATTGCCGG
>NZ_PYQM01000153.1:0-211 GCF_003027595.1 Escherichia sp. 20412-1
TGCGGCGTGAACGCCTTATCCGGCCTACGGTTAAAGCACGATTTGTAGGCCGGATAAGCGTAAGCGCATCCGGCATCGGTGCATATTGCCGGATGCGGCGTGAACGCCTTATCCGGCCTACGGTTAAGGCACAAATTTGTAGGCCGGATAAGCGTAAGCGCATCCGGCATCGGTGCATATTGCCGGATGCGGCGTGAACGCCTTATCCGGC
>NZ_PYQM01000154.1:0-211 GCF_003027595.1 Escherichia sp. 20412-1
TTCCTTTTACAGCGAATAAATAATCACCTCCCTGTTTTTGTATCTTCTCTGCAATATCTTTCTGGCACCCCATCGCATCAGTTGTGATAATTTTTCCTTTAATATCCAACATGTTAAGAAGTTCAGGGATAGCTGTGATCTCATTAGATTTCTCATCCGTCTTGATCTGTCCGATGACCAGACTGTGCATTATTGAGAACGCACTAATGAC
>NZ_PYQM01000024.1:0-60288 GCF_003027595.1 Escherichia sp. 20412-1
GCCACCACCCCCTCCACCACCTGTGGTTGCTAAACGCGTTGAAACACCTACGGTTGTCGCACCGCGCGTAAGTGAACCTGCGCGCAATCCGTTTAAAACTGAAAGCAACCGCACAACAGGTGTCATCAGCAGCAATACGGTAACGCGTCCGGCAGCGCGCGCGACGGCTAACACTGGCGATAAAATTGTCATCGCCATTGATGCCGGGCACGGCGGTCAGGACCCTGGCGCTATCGGCCCTGGCGGTACGCGGGAGAAAAATGTCACCATCGCCATCGCGCGTAAATTGCGTACTTTGCTCAATGCCGATCCGATGTTTAAGGGGGTTTTAACCCGTGACGGGGATTACTTTATTTCGGTGATGGGGCGTAGTGACGTCGCACGTAAGCAAAACGCCAATTTCCTCGTGTCGATTCACGCCGATGCCGCACCGAACCGCAGTGCCACCGGCGCCTCTGTATGGGTGCTCTCGAACCGTCGCGCAAACAGTGAAATGGCAAGCTGGCTGGAACAGCACGAGAAACAGTCAGAGTTGCTGGGCGGTGCTGGTGATGTGCTGGCAAACAGTCAGTCGGATCCGTACTTAAGCCAGGCTGTGCTGGATTTACAGTTCGGTCATTCCCAGCGGGTAGGGTATGATGTGGCGACCAGTATGATCAGCCAGTTACAACGCATTGGCGAAATTCATAAACGTCGACCAGAACACGCCAGCCTTGGCGTTCTGCGTTCGCCGGATATCCCGTCAGTACTGGTCGAAACCGGTTTTATCAGCAATAACAGCGAAGAGCGTTTGCTGGCGAGCGACGATTATCAACAGCAGTTGGCAGAAGCCATTTACAACGGCCTGCGCAATTATTTCCTTGCGCATCCGATGCAGTCTGCGCCGCAGGGCGCAACTGCGCAGACAGCCAGTACTGCCACGACGTCAGATCGCACGCTGCCAAACTAAGGATTATTGATGCCAATTCAGGTCTTACCGCCACAACTGGCGAACCAGATTGCCGCAGGTGAGGTGGTCGAGCGACCTGCGTCGGTAGTCAAAGAACTGGTGGAAAACAGCCTCGATGCGGGGGCGACGCGCATTGATATTGATATCGAACGTGGTGGGGCGAAACTTATCCGCATTCGTGATAACGGCTGCGGTATCAAAAAAGATGAACTGGCGCTGGCGCTGGCGCGTCATGCCACCAGTAAAATCGCCTCTCTGGACGATCTCGAAGCCATTATCAGCCTGGGCTTTCGCGGTGAGGCATTGGCGAGTATCAGTTCGGTTTCCCGCCTGACACTCACTTCGCGCACCGCGGAACAGCAGGAAGCCTGGCAGGCTTATGCCGAAGGGCGTGATATGGATGTGACGGTTAAACCTGCTGCCCATCCGGTGGGAACGACGCTGGAAGTGTTGGATCTGTTCTACAACACCCCGGCGCGGCGCAAATTCATGCGCACCGAGAAAACGGAATTTAACCATATTGATGAGATTATCCGGCGTATTGCACTGGCGCGTTTCGATGTGACCATCAACCTGTCACATAACGGCAAAATCATGCGCCAGTACCGCGCGGTGCCGGAAGGCGGGCAAAAAGAGCGCCGTTTAGGGGCGATTTGTGGCACCGCTTTTCTCGAACATGCGCTGGCGATTGAATGGCAGCACGGTGACCTCACGCTGCACGGCTGGGTCGTAGATCCGACTCATACCACGCCCGCGCTGGCAGAAATTCAGTATTGCTACGTGAATGGGCGCATGATGCGCGATCGCCTGATCAATCACGCGATTCGCCAGGCCTGCGAAGATAAACTGGGGGCCGACCAACAACCGGCGTTTGTGTTGTATCTTGAGATCGACCCGCATCAGGTGGATGTTAACGTGCACCCTGCCAAACACGAAGTGCGTTTTCATCAGTCGCGCCTGGTGCATGATTTTATCTATCAGGGCGTGTTAAGCGTGCTGCAACAGCAACGGGAAACGCCTTTGCCGTTGGAGGGTAACGCTCAGCCAGCACCGCGTCCTGTACCAGAAAACCGCGTGGCAGCAGGGCGTAATCATTTCGCTGAACCGGCAGTTCGTGAGCCAGCAGCCCAGCGCTACTCTCCTGCTCCAGCAACAGGCAGCCGCCAGGCCGCTCCGTGGCCGAACGCACAGCCAGGCTACCAGAAACAGCAAGGCGAAGTGTATCGCCAGCTTTTGCAAACGCCTGCGCCAATGCACAAACCAAAAGCGTCAGAACCGCAGGAACTTACGCTGGCAGCGAATGGTCAAAGCTTTGGTCGGGTGCTGACTATCGTCCATTCTGACTGTGCGCTGCTGGAACGCGACGGCAAAATTTCACTTTTAGCCCTGCCGGTAGCGGAACGCTGGTTGCGTCAGGTGCAACTGACGCCGGGTGAATCGCCAGTTTGCGCCCAGCCGTTGCTTATTCCGTTGCGGCTAAAAGTCTCTGGCGAAGAAAAATCGGCATTAGAAAAAGCGCAGTCTGCACTGGCAGAGTTAGGCATTGAATATCAGTCCGATGCGCAGCATGTGACCATCAGGGCCGTGCCTTTACCCTTACGCCAACAAAATTTACAAATCTTGATTCCTGAACTGATAGGCTACCTGGCAAAGCAGTCCGTATTCGAACATGGCAATATTGCGCAGTGGATTGCACGAAATCTGACGAGCGAACATGCACAGTGGTCAATGGCACAAGCCATTACCCTACTGGCGGACGTAGAACGGTTATGTCCTCAGCTTGTGAAAACGCCGCCGGGTGGTCTGTTACAATCTGTTGATTTACATCCGGCGATAAAAGCCCTGAAAGATGAGTGATATCAGTAAGGCGAGCCTGCCTAAGGCAATTTTTTTGATGGGGCCAACGGCCTCCGGTAAAACGGCGCTGGCTATTGAGCTGCGTAAAATTTTACCAGTAGAGTTGATAAGCGTTGATTCTGCCCTTATTTACAAAGGGATGGATATCGGGACGGCGAAGCCGAACGCTGAAGAGTTACTCGCCGCGCCGCACCGATTGCTGGATATTCGCGATCCGTCGCAGGCTTATTCGGCTGCTGATTTTCGCCGCGATGCGCTGGCGGAAATGGCCGATATCACCGCGGCGGGGCGGATCCCGCTGTTGGTAGGCGGTACAATGTTGTATTTCAAGGCGTTACTGGAAGGGTTGTCGCCGCTACCGTCGGCGGACCCGGAAGTACGGGCCAGAATTGAGCAACAGGCGGCAGAGCAAGGTTGGGAGTCATTGCACCGTCAACTTCAGGAGATCGATCCGGTTGCGGCAGCAAGGATTCATCCAAATGATCCACAAAGGCTTTCCCGGGCACTGGAAGTTTTTTTCATTTCGGGTAAAACTTTAACGGAACTGACGCAAACGTCAGGAGACGCTCTACCGTATCAGGTGCATCAGTTCGCCATCGCCCCGGCGAGCCGTGAACTGCTCCATCAACGAATTGAGCAGCGTTTTCATCAGATGTTGGCTTCAGGTTTTGAAGCAGAAGTCCGGGCGCTTTTTGCCCGAGGAGATTTGCATACGGATTTGCCTTCCATTCGTTGCGTGGGTTATCGCCAGATGTGGTCTTACCTTGAAGGCGAAATCTCATACGATGAAATGGTTTATCGAGGTGTTTGCGCCACGAGACAGTTGGCGAAGCGGCAAATAACCTGGCTACGTGGTTGGGAAGGGGTTCACTGGCTTGACAGTGAAAAACCAGAACAGGCGCGTGACGAAGTATTACAGGTTGTTGGTGCTATCGCAGGCTGAATGTGTACAATTGAGACGTATCGTGCGCAATTTTTTCAGAATCGAAAGGTTCAAAGTACAAATAAGCATATAAGGAAAAGAGAGAATGGCTAAGGGGCAATCTTTACAAGATCCGTTCCTGAACGCACTGCGTCGGGAACGTGTTCCAGTTTCTATTTATTTGGTGAATGGTATTAAGCTGCAAGGACAAATCGAGTCTTTTGATCAGTTCGTGATCCTGTTGAAAAACACGGTCAGCCAGATGGTTTATAAGCACGCGATTTCTACTGTTGTCCCGTCTCGCCCGGTTTCTCATCACAGTAACAACGCCGGTGGCAGTACCAGCAGTAACTACCATCATGGTAGCAGCGCGCAGAATACTTCCGCGCAACAGGACAGCGAAGAAACCGAATAAGGTTTTGGGCTGTTTTTTTACACGGGGAGCCAGCGATCCTGCGTTCCCCGCTGATCTATTTAGAGGGTTATACGCTTGTTTGACCGTTATGATGCTGGTGAGCAGGCGGTGCTGGTACACATCTATTTTACGCAAGACAAAGATATGGAAGACCTCCAGGAGTTTGAATCTCTGGTCTCTTCCGCCGGTGTCGAAGCATTGCAGGTGATTACCGGTAGCCGTAAAGCGCCGCACCCAAAGTATTTTGTTGGTGAAGGTAAAGCCGTTGAAATTGCGGAAGCCGTAAAAGCGACGGGTGCTTCGGTCGTTCTTTTTGACCATGCACTGAGTCCGGCGCAGGAGCGTAACCTGGAGCGTTTGTGCGAATGTCGTGTTATCGACCGCACTGGTCTTATTTTAGATATTTTCGCCCAACGTGCACGTACTCATGAGGGTAAGTTGCAGGTTGAGCTGGCGCAGTTGCGCCATCTGGCCACGCGCCTGGTGCGTGGTTGGACCCACCTTGAAAGACAGAAAGGCGGGATCGGTTTGCGTGGGCCGGGCGAAACCCAGCTCGAAACCGACCGTCGTTTGTTGCGTAATCGCATTGTGCAGATACAGTCGCGCCTGGAAAAAGTTGAAAAGCAGCGTGAGCAGGGGCGGCAATCGCGCATCAAAGCCGACGTTCCTACAGTTTCGCTGGTGGGATATACCAACGCCGGTAAATCTACCCTTTTCAATCGCATCACCGAAGCACGGGTTTATGCGGCAGACCAGTTGTTTGCCACCCTCGACCCTACGTTGCGGCGTATTGACGTCGCGGATGTCGGTGAAACCGTACTGGCGGATACCGTAGGGTTCATTCGCCACTTGCCGCACGATCTGGTGGCGGCGTTTAAAGCCACGTTGCAAGAGACGCGGCAAGCCACATTGCTGCTGCACGTCATTGATGCGGCAGATGTGCGCGTACAGGAGAACATCGAAGCGGTGAATACGGTTCTTGAAGAGATCGATGCTCACGAGATCCCAACCCTGCTGGTGATGAACAAGATCGATATGCTGGACGATTTCGAACCGCGTATTGATCGAGATGAAGAGAACAAACCGATTCGTGTCTGGCTTTCCGCGCAGACCGGAGCGGGGATACCACAGCTTTTTCAGGCTTTGACGGAGCGGCTTTCCGGTGAGGTGGCGCAGCATACATTGCGTTTGCCGCCGCAGGAAGGGCGTCTGAGAAGCCGTTTTTATCAGCTTCAGGCAATAGAAAAAGAGTGGATGGAGGAGGACGGCAGCGTAAGTCTGCAAGTTCGTATGCCGATCATTGACTGGCGTCGCCTCTGTAAACAAGAACCGGCGTTGATCGATTACCTGATCTAACCGGCAAAGCGTCTGAAGCGTGGAGTCATATCCTCTGGCGTCGAAAGACAACAGGGATCACCGCATAACAAATATGGAGCACAAACATGGCGTGGAATCAGCCCGGTAATAACGGACAAGACCGCGACCCGTGGGGAAGCAGCAAACCTGGCGGCAACTCTGAGGGAAATGGAAACAAAGGCGGTTATGATCAAGGGCCACCTGATTTAGATGATATCTTCCGCAAACTGAGCAAAAAGCTCGGTGGACTGGGCGGCGGCAAAGGCACTGGATCTGGCGGTGGTAGTTCATCGCAAGGTCCGCGCCCGCAGCTTGGCGGTCGTGTCGTTACCATCGCAGCGGCAGCGATTGTCATTATCTGGGCGGCCAGTGGTTTCTACACCATTAAAGAAGCCGAACGTGGCGTGGTAACACGCTTTGGTAAATTCAGCCATCTGGTTGAGCCGGGTCTGAACTGGAAACCGACGTTTATCGACGAAGTCAAACCGGTGAACGTAGAAGCCGTGCGTGAACTGGCTGCTTCCGGTGTGATGCTGACGTCGGACGAAAACGTGGTGCGCGTTGAGATGAACGTGCAGTACCGCGTAACCAATCCGGAAAAATACCTGTATAGCGTGACCAGCCCGGATGACAGTCTGCGTCAGGCTACCGACAGCGCCCTGCGTGGAGTTATCGGTAAATACACCATGGACCGCATTCTGACGGAAGGTCGTACTGTGATTCGTAGCGATACCCAGCGCGAACTGGAAGAGACGATTCGTCCGTATGACATGGGTATCACGCTGCTGGACGTCAACTTCCAGGCCGCTCGTCCACCGGAAGAAGTAAAAGCCGCGTTTGACGATGCGATTGCTGCGCGTGAAAACGAACAGCAATACATTCGTGAAGCAGAGGCGTATACCAACGAAGTTCAGCCGCGTGCGAACGGTCAGGCGCAACGTATCCTCGAAGAGGCGCGTGCGTACAAGGCTCAGACTATCCTGGAAGCCCAGGGTGAAGTGGCGCGCTTTGCTAAACTTCTGCCGGAATATAAAGCCGCTCCGGAAATTACTCGCGAGCGTCTGTATATCGAGACGATGGAAAAAGTGTTGGGTAACACCCGCAAAGTGCTGGTTAACGATAAAGGTGGCAACCTGATGGTTCTGCCGTTAGACCAGATGCTGAAAGGCGGCAACGCGCCTGCGGCGAAGAGCGACAACGGTGCCAGCAACCTGCTGCGTCTGCCGCCAGCCTCTTCCTCCACAACCAGTGGAGCAAGCAACACGTCGTCCACCAGTCAGGGCGATATTATGGACCAACGCCGCGCCAACGCGCAGCGTAACGACTACCAGCGTCAGGGGGAATAACGATGCGTAAGTCAGTTATCGCGATTATCATCATCGTGCTGGTAGTGCTTTACATGTCTGTCTTTGTCGTCAAAGAAGGTGAGCGCGGTATTACGCTGCGTTTTGGTAAGGTACTGCGTGACGATGACAACAAACCTCTGGTTTATGAACCGGGTCTGCATTTCAAGATACCGTTCATTGAAACGGTGAAAATGCTCGACGCGCGTATTCAGACCATGGACAACCAGGCAGACCGCTTTGTGACCAAAGAGAAGAAAGACCTGATCGTCGACTCTTACATCAAATGGCGCATCAGCGATTTCAGCCGTTACTACCTGGCAACGGGCGGCGGCGATATTTCGCAAGCAGAAGTGCTGCTGAAACGTAAGTTCTCTGACCGTCTGCGTTCTGAAATTGGTCGTCTGGATGTGAAAGACATCGTCACTGATTCTCGTGGTCGTCTGACCCTTGAAGTGCGTGACGCGCTGAACTCTGGTTCTGCGGGGACGGAAGATGAAGTGTCTACGCCTGCGGCAGATAACGCTATCGCAGAAGCCGCTGAACGTGTAACGGCAGAGACTAAGGGCAAGGTTCCGGTCATCAACCCGAACAGTATGGCTGCGCTGGGTATTGAAGTTGTCGATGTGCGTATCAAGCAGATCAACCTGCCGGCCGAAGTGTCTGAAGCGATTTACAACCGTATGCGCGCCGAGCGTGAAGCGGTAGCGCGTCGTCACCGTTCACAAGGTCAGGAAGAAGCGGAAAAACTGCGCGCGACTGCCGACTATGAAGTGACCAGAACGCTGGCAGAAGCAGAGCGTCAGGGTCGTATCATGCGCGGTGAAGGTGATGCCGAAGCGGCTAAACTGTTTGCTGATGCATTCAGCAAGGACCCAGACTTCTACGCGTTCATCCGTAGCCTGCGTGCCTACGAGAATAGCTTCTCCGGTAATCAGGACGTGATGGTCATGAGCCCGGACAGCGATTTCTTCCGCTACATGAAGACGCCGAGCTCCGCGACGCGTTAAGATAACGACCGCGGTACAGGTAAATAAAGCCACCGCATCCTCAGGGATGCCGGTGGTTTTCTTTTTCTATAAGGACAATGAATGAATTCGACAATCTGGCTGGCGCTTGCTCTGGTTTTGGTGCTGGAAGGTTTAGGGCCGATGCTTTACCCACAGGCGTGGAAGAAGATGATCTCCGCGATGACCAATTTACCCGATAATATTTTACGCCGTTTTGGCGGTGGACTTGTGGTTGCGGGCGTTGTGGTCTACTACATGTTGAGGAAAACGATTGGCTGAGCAAAAAATAGACTGACTAAGGTCATTTTTGGATGCAAAAAGTGCTGTAACTCTGAAAAAGCGATGGTAGAATCCATTTTTAAGCAAACGGTGATTTTGAAAAATGGGTAACAACGTCGTCGTACTGGGCACCCAATGGGGTGACGAAGGTAAAGGTAAGATCGTCGATCTTCTGACTGAACGGGCTAAATATGTTGTACGCTACCAGGGCGGTCACAACGCAGGCCATACTCTCGTAATCAACGGTGAAAAAACCGTTCTCCATCTTATTCCATCAGGTATTCTTCGCGAGAATGTAACCAGCATCATCGGTAACGGTGTTGTGCTGTCTCCGGCTGCGCTGATGAAAGAGATGAAAGAACTGGAAGACCGTGGCATCCCCGTTCGTGAGCGTCTGCTGTTGTCTGAAGCATGTCCGCTGATCCTTGATTATCACGTGGCACTGGATAACGCACGTGAGAAAGCGCGTGGTGCGAAAGCGATCGGCACCACGGGTCGTGGTATCGGGCCGGCCTACGAAGATAAAGTAGCACGTCGCGGTTTGCGTGTTGGCGACCTTTTCGACAAAGAAACCTTCGCTGAAAAACTGAAAGAAGTGATGGAATATCACAACTTCCAGTTGGTTAACTACTACAAAGTTGAAGCGGTTGATTACCAGAAAGTTCTGGATGATGTGATGGCGGTTGCTGACATCCTGACTTCTATGGTGGTTGACGTTTCTGACTTGCTCGACCAGGCGCGTCAACGTGGCGATTTCGTCATGTTCGAAGGTGCGCAGGGTACGCTGCTGGATATCGACCACGGTACTTATCCGTACGTAACTTCTTCCAACACCACTGCGGGTGGCGTGGCGACCGGTTCCGGCCTGGGGCCGCGTTATGTTGATTACGTTCTGGGTATCCTCAAAGCTTACTCCACTCGTGTAGGTGCAGGTCCGTTCCCGACCGAGCTGTTTGATGAAACTGGCGAGTTCCTCTGCAAGCAGGGTAACGAATTTGGCGCGACAACGGGTCGTCGCCGTCGTACCGGCTGGTTGGACACCGTTGCTGTTCGTCGTGCGGTACAGTTGAACTCTCTGTCTGGCTTCTGCCTGACCAAACTGGACGTTCTGGACGGCCTGAAAGAGGTGAAACTCTGCGTGGCCTACCGTATGCCGGATGGTCGCGAAGTGACCACCACTCCGCTGGCAGCAGATGACTGGAAAGGCGTTGAGCCGATTTACGAAACCATGCCGGGTTGGTCTGAATCCACCTTTGGCGTGAAAGATCGTAGCGGTCTGCCGCAGGCAGCGCTGAACTACATCAAGCGTATTGAAGAGCTGACCGGTGTGCCGATCGATATCATCTCTACTGGTCCGGATCGTACTGAAACCATGATTCTGCGCGACCCGTTCGACGCGTAATTCTGGTACGCCCGGCAGATCTTTTGCCTGTCGGGCTAGCAGTGTGATACATTACTGTGTCGGGTAAGCCATTACGCTATCCGACACAGTGTTAAATCCTCGCTTTTTTCCTTCCCCAAACTGAAATAAATTAGCGACACAGCTTGTGGCTGGTTTATCATCAATGTAAATGTATTTTTTCCCGCTTTCCCTTTTTTGAGGTTGATGTGCAGTTAACGAGTTTCACTGATTACGGATTACGCGCGCTGATCTACATGGCATCATTGCCAGAAGGGCGGATGACCAGCATTTCTGAAGTGACTGACGTCTACGGCGTTTCCCGTAATCATATGGTCAAAATAATCAATCAACTTAGTCGTGCCGGCTACGTGACTGCTGTTCGTGGAAAAAATGGCGGCATTCGCCTGGGTAAACCGGCGAGTGCTATACGTATTGGTGATGTGGTGCGCGAGCTGGAACCCTTATCGTTGGTGAATTGCAGCAGTGAGTTTTGCCACATCACACCTGCCTGTCGGTTGAAACAGGCACTTTCAAAGGCCGTGCAAAGTTTTCTTACGGAACTGGATAACTACACGCTTGCCGATTTGGTTGAAGAGAATCAACCGCTTTATAAATTATTGCTGGTGGAGTGACGAAAATCTTCATCAGAGATGACAACGGAGGAACCGAGATGTCACAAGATCCTTTCCAGGAACGCGAAGCTGAAAAATACGCGAATCCCATCCCTAGTCGGGAATTTATCCTCGAACATTTAACCAAACGTGAAAAACCGGCCAGCCGTGATGAGCTGGCGGTAGAGCTGCACATTGAAGGCGAAGAGCAGCTTGAAGGCCTGCGTCGTCGCCTGCGCGCGATGGAGCGCGACGGTCAACTGGTCTTCACTCGCCGTCAGTGCTATGCGCTGCCGGAACGTCTCGATCTGGTGAAAGGTACTGTTATTGGCCACCGTGATGGCTACGGCTTTCTGCGGGTTGAAGGGCGTAAAGATGATTTGTATCTTTCCAGCGAGCAGATGAAAACCTGCATTCATGGCGATCAGGTTCTGGCGCAACCGCTTGGTGCTGACCGTAAAGGCCGCCGTGAAGCGCGTATTGTCCGCGTACTGGTGCCAAAAACGAGCCAGATTGTGGGTCGTTACTTTACCGAAGCGGGCGTCGGCTTTGTGGTTCCTGACGACAGCCGTTTGAGCTTCGATATCTTAATCCCACCTGATCAGATCATGGGCGCACGCATGGGCTTTGTCGTTGTTGTCGAACTGACTCAACGCCCGACACGTCGTACCAAAGCGGTGGGTAAAATCGTCGAAGTACTTGGCGACAATATGGGCACCGGCATGGCGGTTGATATCGCCCTGCGCACCCATGAAATTCCGTACATCTGGCCGCAGGCTGTTGAGCAACAGGTTGCCGGGCTGAAAGAAGAAGTGCCGGAAGAGGCAAAAGCAGGCCGTGTCGATCTGCGTGATTTACCGTTGGTCACCATTGATGGCGAAGACGCCCGTGACTTTGACGATGCGGTTTACTGCGAGAAGAAACGCGGCGGTGGCTGGCGTTTATGGGTCGCAATTGCCGACGTCAGTTACTATGTGCGTCCACCAACACCGCTGGACAGAGAAGCACGTAACCGCGGTACGTCGGTCTACTTCCCGTCGCAGGTTATCCCGATGCTGCCGGAAGTACTCTCTAACGGCCTGTGCTCGCTCAATCCGCAGGTAGACCGCCTGTGTATGGTGTGCGAGATGACCATTTCGTCGAAAGGTCGCCTGACCGGCTATAAATTCTACGAAGCGGTGATGAGCTCTCATGCGCGTCTGACTTACACCAAAGTTTGGCATATTCTGCAGGGCGATCAGGAACTGCGTGAACAATACGCTCCGCTGGTTAAGCATCTCGAAGAGCTGCATAACCTCTATAAAGTGCTGGATAAAGCCCGCGAAGAGCGCGGTGGGATCTCGTTTGAGAGTGAAGAAGCGAAGTTTATTTTCAACGCTGAACGTCGTATTGAACGTATCGAACAGACTCAGCGTAACGACGCGCACAAATTAATTGAAGAGTGTATGATTCTGGCGAATATCTCGGCGGCGCGTTTCGTTGAGAAAGCCAAAGAACCGGCACTGTTCCGTATTCACGACAAGCCGAGCACCGAAGCGATTACCTCTTTCCGTTCAGTGCTGGCGGAACTGGGGCTGGAATTGCCGGGTGGTAACAAGCCAGAACCGCGCGACTACGCAGAACTGCTGGAGTCGGTTGCCGACCGTCCTGACGCAGAAATGCTACAAACCATGCTGCTGCGCTCAATGAAACAGGCGATTTACGATCCGGAAAACCGCGGTCACTTTGGTCTGGCATTGCAGTCTTATGCCCACTTTACCTCACCGATTCGTCGTTATCCTGACCTGACGCTGCATCGTGCCATTAAGTATCTGTTGGCGAAAGAGCAGGGGCATCAGGGGAACACGACTGAAACCGGTGGCTACCATTATTCAATGGAAGAGATGCTGCAACTGGGTCAGCACTGTTCGATGGCGGAACGTCGTGCCGATGAAGCAACGCGTGATGTGGCAGACTGGCTGAAGTGTGACTTTATGCTCGACCAGGTGGGCAACGTCTTTAAAGGCGTAATTTCCAGCGTCACTGGATTCGGTTTCTTTGTTCGCCTGGATGATCTGTTTATTGATGGCCTGGTCCACGTTTCTTCGCTGGATAACGACTACTATCGCTTTGATCAGGTTGGTCAACGTCTGATGGGGGAATCCAGCGGCCAGACTTATCGCCTGGGCGACCGCGTGGAAGTTCGCGTCGAAGCGGTTAATATGGACGAGCGCAAGATCGACTTTAGCCTGATCTCCAGCGAACGCGCGCCACGCAACGTCGGTAAAACGGCGCGCGAGAAAGCGAAAAAAGGTGATGCAGGTAAAAAAGCCGGTAAGCGTCGTCAGGTGGGCAAAAAGGTAAACTTTGAGCCAGACAGTGCTTTCCGTGGTGAGAAAAAAGCGAAGCCGAAAGCGGCGAAAAAAGACGCGAGAAAAGCGAAAAAGCCATCGGCTAAAACGCAGAAAATAGCTGCAGCGACCAAAGCGAAGCGTGCAGCGAAGAAAAAAGTAGCTGAGTGATCAAAACCCTCTTCAAAAAGAAGAGGGTCAGATTGCTGACAAAGTGCGCTTTGTTCATGCCGGATGCGGCGTGAACGCCTTATCAGGCCTACATAATCACGCAAATTCAATATATTGCAGAATCATGTAGGCCTGATAAGCGTAGCGTATCAGGCAAAACGTTAACAACGAGTACATTAATGAGCGAAATGATTTACGGCATCCACGCAGTGCAGGCCCTGCTGGAGCGCGCCCCTGAACGTTTTCAGGAAGTCTTTATTTTAAAAGGCCGTGAAGATAAACGTCTGTTACCGCTGATTCACGCCCTCGAATCTCATGGCGTGGTTATCCAGTTGGCAAATCGTCAATATCTCGACGAGAAAAGCGACGGTGCCGTGCATCAGGGCATTATCGCCCGCGTGAAGCCTGGACGTCAGTATCAGGAAAGCGATCTGCCGGATCTGATCGCTTCGCTCGAACAACCGTTCCTGCTGATCCTCGACGGCGTTACCGATCCACACAACCTCGGTGCGTGCCTGCGTAGCGCAGACGCCGCTGGCGTTCATGCGGTGATTGTACCGAAAGATCGTTCCGCTCAACTCAATGCAACGGCGAAAAAAGTGGCCTGTGGCGCGGCAGAAAGCGTTCCTCTGATTCGGGTGACTAACCTGGCGCGCACCATGCGTATGTTGCAGGAAGAGAATATCTGGATCGTCGGTACGGCGGGTGAAGCGGATCATACTCTCTATCAGAGCAAAATGACCGGGCGTCTGGCACTGGTGATGGGCGCGGAAGGTGAAGGCATGCGTCGCCTGACCCGTGAACATTGCGATGAGTTGATCAGCATCCCGATGGCAGGAAGCGTTTCTTCCCTGAACGTTTCGGTAGCGACCGGCATTTGTTTATTTGAAGCAGTACGCCAGCGTAGCTAATTCCTCTGAATTATGAAAAACCATCCATATTTGGATGGTTTTTTTTTACCTGGAGCTGGTAAGATAATTACGTGCTACAAATATTCATATTATTAATATTTTAACTTAATCACTATGGAATAATATATGACATGGAATCCGTTGGCGCTGGCGACGGCGCTGCAAACTGTACCTGAACAAAATATTGATATAACAAATAATGAAAACGCATTAATTATTAAAATGAATGATTATGGCGATTTGCAAATCAATATTCTTTTTACTTCCCGCCAGATGATTATCGAAACATTTATTTGCCCGGTAAGTTGTATCAGTAATCCAGATGAATTTAATACCTTCTTATTAAGAAATCAGAAGATTATGCCACTGTCATCGGTAGGGATCTCCAGTGTGGAGCAGGAAGAGTATTACATTGTTTTTGGTGCATTATCGCTTAACTCTTCCCTTGATGATCTCCTGCTGGAGATAACCACGCTGGTAGATAATGCATTGGATTTAGCTGAAATTACTGAAGAATATTCATATTAATCACGAAGACAGGTATTTATGGGGATTTTAAAAAGTTTATTTACATTAGGTAAGTCTTTTATTTCACAGGCGGAAGAATCCATTGAAGAAAACCAGGGTGTGCGGATGCTGGAACAACATATTCGCGACGCCAAAGCTGAACTGGATAAAGCCGGAAAATCACGCGTCGATCTGCTGGCGCGAGTGAAATTAAGTAACGATAAACTGAAAGATTTACGTGAGCGTAAAGCCACTCTGGAAGCCCGTGCGCTGGAAGCATTAAGTAAGAACGTCAACCCGTCGTTGATTAACGAAGTCGCTGAAGAAATCGCGCGCCTTGAGAATCTCATTACCGCTGAAGAGCAAGTGTTGTCGAATCTTGAAGTCTCCCGTGATGGTGTGGAAAAAGCGGTAACGGCAACGGCACAGCGTATTGCTCAATTTGAGCAACAGATGGAAGTCGTTAAGGCCACTGAAGCCATGCAGCGTGCGCAACAGGCAGTAACGACCTCTACCGTTGGAGCATCTTCCAGCGTCTCTACAGCGGCTGAATCCTTAAAACGCCTGCAAGCGCGTCAGGCCGAACGTCAGGCACGGCTGGATGCCGCTGCACAACTGGAGAAAGTGGCAGACGGCCGCGATCTCGACGAAAAACTGGCGGAAGCGGGGATTGGTGGAGTTAACAAAAGCAGTGCTCAGGATGTGCTGGCAAGGCTGCAACGCCAACAGGGTGAGTAATTTTTTTGCCAGCCTCACTAAAAGGCTGGCAGCTATTTTAAGGGTAAAATATGTCTGGTTTTTTCCAGCGCCTGTTTGGCAATGATGATAAGCCTGCTGTCGCTCGTGGTCCGCTGGGGTTGCATCTCCATAATGGTTTTACGCTCGATACGTTAGCGTTTCGTTTACTGGAAGATGAATTACTGATTGCGTTACCGGGGGAAGAATACACTGTAGCTGCAGCCAGTCGCATCGATCTGGGGGGCGGTAGTCAGATATTCCGTTACTACACTTCCGGTGATGAATTCCTGCAAATCAATACCACTGGCGGCGAAGACATTGATGACATTGATGATATCAAGCTCTTTGTCTATGAAGAGAGTTACGGTATCAGCAAAGAGAGCCACTGGCGCGAGGCAATTAATGCCAAAGCAATGGGGATGATGACCTTAAACTGGCAGGAAAAACGCTGGCAGCGATTTTTTAATAGCGAAGAACCAGGTAATATTGAGCCGGTCTACATGCTGGAAAAAATAGAAAATCAAAACCATACCAAATGGGAAGTGCATAACTTTATGATGGGTTACCAGCGACAGGTGACCGAAGATACTTACGAATATTTGCTGTTAAATGGTGAGGAATCCTTTAACGAACTCGGTGAACCGGAGTGGTTATTTTCGCGTGCGCTGGGTGTAGATATCCCACTAACATCACTTCATATTATTGGTTAATTACAGGGAAGTTTATAATGCATATTCTTGATTCACTCCTTGCTTTTAGCGCCTATTTTTTTATTGGCGTGGCTATGGTGATTATCTTTCTGTTTATCTATTCCAAAATTACTCCGCATAATGAATGGCAGTTAATCAAAAACAATAATATCGCGGCGTCATTGGCGTTCAGCGGGACATTGCTGGGTTATGTTATTCCATTATCCAGTGCGGCAATCAATGCGGTGAGTATTCCTGATTATTTTGCCTGGGGTGGGATCGCACTGGTGATTCAATTACTCGTTTTTTCTGGCGTCAGACTTTATATACCCGCATTAAGCGACAAAATTATTAATCACAATACCGCCGCAGGAATGTTTATGGGAACCGCCGCGCTGGCTGGTGGTATTTTTAACGCAGCTTGTATGACATGGTAATGGACGATCATGGCCAGAAAACGCAAATCAAGAAATAGCAGTAAACCAGCTCACGGAGCCATCAGCCGTATTAATCGACCGAATAATCCCTTCGCGCCGCAGCGAAATCGCTACGCACATAAATACTTAACGTTGGCGCTAATGGGGGGAGCCGCTTTTTTCGTATTGAAAAGTTGTGGCGATAGTGGCGATGTCGATAACGACGGCGACGGAACGTTTTACTCGACAGTGCAGGATTGCATTGATGGCGGTAATAATTCAGATATCTGTGCTCATGGCTGGAACAACGCCAAAGCGGCATTTTATGCCGATGTTCCGAAGAATATGACTCAGCAGAATTGTCAGTCTAAGTACGAAAATTGCTATTACGACAACGTCGAACAGAGTTGGCTCCCGGTCATTTCTGGATTTTTATTAAGTCGGGTTATTCGTAAAGATCGCGATGAGCAGTTTGTTTATAACAGTGGCGGCTCCTCTTATGCTTCGCGCCCCGTCTGGCGCAACACTTCCGGTGATTACTCCTGGCGCTCCGGTTCTGGCAAAAAAGAGTCTTACTCTTCGGGCGGCTTTACCACCAGAAAAGCATCAACCGTTTCTCGCGGCGGCTATGGTCGTTCTTCCAGCGCCCGTGGGCATTGGGGAGGCTAATCATGCTGAGACACAACGTTCCTGTGCGGCGGGATCTGGATCAGATCGCTGCCGATAACGGATTTGACTTTCATATCATCGACAATGAAATCTATTGGGATGAGAGTCGTGCTTATCGCTTTACCCTGCGGCAGATTGAAGAGCAGATCGAAAAACCGACTGCGGAACTGCATCAGATGTGCCTTGAGGTGGTGGATCGTGCGGTTAAAAATGAAGAGATCCTGACGCAACTGGCGATCCCCCCGCTGTACTGGGATGTAATTGCTGAAAGCTGGCGCGCGCGCGATCCTTCGCTGTATGGCCGTATGGATTTTGCCTGGTGTGGTAATGCGCCGGTGAAGTTGCTGGAGTACAACGCCGATACGCCGACCTCGCTGTATGAATCGGCTTATTTTCAGTGGTTGTGGCTGGAAGATGCCCGGCGCAGCGGCATTATTCCGCGTGACGCCGATCAGTACAATGTCATTCAGGAGCGTCTGATTTCGCGCTTTAGCGAGATTTATAGCCGTGAACCGTTTTATTTTTGTTGCTGTCAGGATACCGACGAAGACAGGACTACCGTGCTGTACTTGCAGGACTGCGCCCAGCAGGCAGGACAGGAATCGCGGTTTATCTATATTGAAGATCTCGGCCTGGGCGTCGGCGGTGTGCTGACCGATCTCGATGATAACGTCATCCAGCGTGCGTTTAAGCTGTATCCGCTGGAGTGGATGATGCGTGACGATAACGGCCCGCTGCTGCGCAAGCGTCGTGAGCAATGGGTGGAACCATTATGGAAAAGTATCTTGAGCAACAAAGGGTTAATGCCGCTATTGTGGCGCTTTTTCCCTGGTCATCCTAATCTTCTGGCATCCTGGTTTGAGGGCGAGAAACCGCAGATTGCTGCGGGCGAAAGCTACGTGCGTAAACCGATCTACTCACGGGAAGGCGGTAACGTCACCATTTTTGACGGTCAGAACAACGTCGTTGACCATGCTGAGGGTGATTACGCCGATGAACCGATGATCTACCAGGCTTTTCAGCCTTTGCCGCGCTTTGGCGATAGCTACACATTGATTGGTAGCTGGATTGTCGATGATGAAGCGTGCGGTATGGGGATTCGCGAAGATAACACGCTGATCACTAAAGATACTTCGCGTTTTGTTCCGCATTACATTGCGGGTTAAGAATGTTTTAGCAATCTCTTTCTGTCAGGAATCCGTGGCAGTGACCATACTAATGGTGACTGCCATTGATGGAGGGAGACACAGTGCACTGGCAAACTCACACCGTTTTTAATCAACCGATACCTTTAAATAACAGCAATCTATACCTGTCCGATGGCGCGCTTTGCGAAGCGGTAACACGTGAAGGTGCGGGCTGGGATAGTGATTTTCTCGCCAGTATTGGTCAGCAGTTAGGGACGGCTGAATCCCTTGAACTGGGGCGACTGGCGAATGTGAATCCGCCAGAATTGTTGCGCTACGATGCTCAGGGACGCCGTCTGGACGATGTGCGTTTTCATCCGGCATGGCACTTGCTGATGCAGGCACTATGTACCAATCGGGTGCACAATCTGGCCTGGGAGGAAGATGCTCGTTCTGGCGCATGTGTGGCGCGCGCGGCGCGTTTTATGTTGCACGCACAGGTTGAGGCCGGATCGTTATGTCCGATAACCATGACTTTTGCCGCCACCCCATTGTTATTGCAGATGTTACCTGCACCATTCAAGGATTGGACCACGCCGCTGTTGAGCGATCGCTACGATTCCCATTTGCTGCCAGGCGGGCAAAAACGCGGTCTGTTGATTGGCATGGGAATGACAGAAAAGCAGGGCGGCTCTGATGTGATGAGCAATACTACCAGGGCAGAGCGTCTGGACGATGGTTCTTATCGGCTGGTGGGGCATAAATGGTTTTTCTCGGTGCCGCAAAGCGACGCGCATTTGGTGCTGGCACAGACCACGGGCGGATTGTCCTGCTTCTTTGTGCCGCGTTTTTTGCCTGATGGACAACGTAACGCGATTCGCCTGGAACGCCTGAAAGATAAGCTGGGCAATCGCTCTAATGCCAGTTGCGAAGTGGAGTTTCAGGATGCTATCGGCTGGCTGTTAGGCCAGGAGGGAGAAGGCATCCGCCTGATCCTGAAAATGGGCGGGATGACGCGTTTTGATTGCGCCCTGGGTAGCCATGCCATGATGCGCCGTGCATTTTCGCTGGCGATTTATCACGCTCATCAACGACATGTATTTGGCAATCCGTTGATCGAACAGCCCCTTATGCGTCATGTCTTAAGTCGCATGGCGCTTCAGCTTGAAGGGCAAACGGCGCTGTTGTTTCGTCTGGCACGGGCGTGGGATCGGCGTGCCGATGCTAAAGAAGCCCTGTGGGCGCGTTTATTTACGCCAGCAGCGAAGTTTGTGATTTGCAAAAGTGGCGTCCCATTTGTGGCCGAAGCGATGGAGGTGTTGGGCGGTATTGGCTATTGCGAGGAGAGCGAGTTGCCGCGGCTGTACCGGGAGATGCCGGTGAACAGTATCTGGGAAGGCTCCGGCAATATTATGTGTCTGGATGTGCTGCGCGTTCTTAATAAGCAGGCTGGCGTATACGAGTTATTGACGGAAGCGTTTATGGAAGTGAAAGGACAGGATCGCTATTTTGATCGCGCGGTTCGTCGTTTACAGCAGCAACTGCGCAAACCGTCTGAAGAGCTGGGGCGAGAGATTACTCATCAGCTATTCTTGCTGGGTAGTGGCGCGCAAATGTTGAAATATGCTTCTCCGCCAATGGCGCAGGCGTGGTGTCAGATGATGTTAGATACGCGCGGTGGTGTGCGGTTGTCAGGGCAGATCCAGAATGATTTGTTACTGCGGGCGACTGGTGGTGTGTGTTTGTAAGCGTTTACGCTTAATGAAATATATAGAATTTATAGGCCGGATAGGGCGCTCGCGCCGCATCCGGCATTGTTCATTCGCTGTTGATAACACTCATGCATACAGTATCGCCTGTACACGCCAGTTATCGGGCTGCTGATCCTCGTACATGGTAATAATGCGATACCATGACGCCCCCTGTTCATCGGCCTTTAACGCCACGATACGTTCCACGTCCTGCGGATCCCCTGAAATATTGCTAACTGAGATCTGACCTATTTCATTCAGGCCCGTCACGCAGTCAGCACTGGCGAATTCTGCAGACTGTGCCGTGGCGCTCGCGGGACACGTAACTAATTGCAGCGAGGGTGAGGCAAGTAATTGTTTCATCGTCAGCTCCATTTTTCGTTTCCCCACATGTTGCAGGGCATTCCATCGCGGTAATAAACGCCCGAGCTTCCAGCCGGTAATTTATTGTGCACAGGTAAACGCATAGGGACGCAAAGCAATGTAAAGCTTACTGTATAAGTTGTCTGATTTATTTACGGTACAAAATGGCTTGTGAATACCACTGTCCTGTCACAATGGTTTCATCCACCATTACGACGACGTAATAATCAGCTTTTGCCGCGGCAGCTTTCGCTCTGATTTCTGCTAATGCGTCATCCGGTGAGCCACGGACCATTGTGCTTACCGTTCCAATTCGCTGTAGCCCTTGGGTTTGGTCGCGGCGAATTTCCTGCGGATGATCCGTTACTGGTGGCGCTGGCTGTGGCGTACCTTGCAGTGCGCTACAGGCGCTTAACATCAACACCAATAATAAACTGGCAAACCGGTAAACAACGCTATTACGTTTCCTGCTAACCATAGTGTAGTGCCTTATTAATTTAACTTTGGGGGAATGTTCCCGAATTGTTACCTGGTACGCGATTTTCGAATGAAAACGTGGTGAAAGCGTAACCCATATCTCAACATTATGAACTAATACTGCCAGCGGAAACTTGTGCTAAGGATTTCTTCATGTCATACCAGACAAAAAGGAGGAATAGATGATTGAATTAGAATCGCGCGTACTGGCAGATATTCCCGTTCTACATGCTTATCCCGTTGGGCAAAAAGAAACTCCGTTACCGTGCGTGATTTTTTATCACGGTTTTACTTCATCCAGTCTGGTGTATAGCTATTTTGCCGTTGCGCTGGCACAGGCCGGTATGCGGGTAATCATGCCAGACGCACCCGATCACGGTATCCGTTTTAGTGGCGACACACCGCGACGGTTAAATCAGTTCTGGCAAATATTGCGGCAAAATATGCAAGAATTTACGCCATTACGTGCGGCTATTGTTAAAGAAAACTGGCTGCTTGATGACCGTCTGGCAGTCGGCGGCGCATCGATGGGCGCGATGACGGCCTTGGGAATTACCGCTCGCCACTCCACGGTGAAATGTACCGCCAGCATGATGGGATCGGGCTATTTCACATCGCTTGCCCGTTCACTGTTTCCACCGCTGATACCTGAAATGGCAGCGCAGCAGCGCGAATTTAATAACATTATCGCTCCGCTGGTGGAGTGGGAAGCGACAAACCACTTGGAAAAGCTGGGAAACAGACCACTGCTCTTATGGCATGGTCTTGATGATGATGTCGTACCTGCCGACGAATCAGTACGTTTGCAGCAGGCACTAAGAGAAGCGGGGCTGGATAAACAGTTAACCTGTTCATGGCAGCCAGGCGTGCGTCATCGCATTACGCCAGAAGCGTTAGATGCCGCGGTGAAATTTTTCCGCCAGCATCTTTAAACGCGCAGAATGCTGACCCCTTGCGCTTCCAGTTGTTGCAGGATTTCCGGGTTAGCATTTTTGCCAGTGATCAGCATATCGATTTCATCGGCGCGGCTAAAGAGCATACCCGCGCGCTCACCAATCTTGCTGCTATCGACCAGAACCACCAGTTTCCCCACCACGCTCAGCATCTTCTGCTCTGCCATCGCTGTTAGCATATCGGTTTTATACAACCCTTCTGCCGTCAGCCCTTTGCCACTGGTAAACATCCAGTGGCCGGCATACAAGCTGTTCTCACTGCC
The DNA here is from genome assembly GCF_003027595.1 of Escherichia sp. 20412-1. Lineage (NCBI taxonomy): Bacteria > Pseudomonadati > Pseudomonadota > Gammaproteobacteria > Enterobacterales > Enterobacteriaceae > Escherichia > Escherichia sp. 20412-1. The sequence goes on from NZ_PYQM01000024.1 coordinate 21,510, forward strand.
CTGCGGGCTTAAGGTGATGGACTGGCTTTTATTGTACTGCCCGCCCATGATGATCACGCTCTCATGTTCCTGATCGATCAGGTAATTTGCCAGCGGTAAATAATTGGTGATGATTTGCACAGGCTTGCCACACATTTCCCTTCCGAGCAGGAATGCGGTGGAACCACAGTTGATGACCACACTTTCGCCCGGATTGACCAGTTGCGATGCCGCTTTGGCGATACGCACTTTTTCATCGTGGTTCTGTGCCTGGTGGAGATTCATTGGTGTCCAGCGAGGACGCTGTTGGGTGATGGCTTCCGCGCCATTGCGCACTTTTTTCAGTTTGCCGCTCTCGTCGAGTTTATTAATGTCCCGTCGTGCGGTAGCTGGCGAAATTCCCAAGCGCTCAACAACTTTCTCTACGGTCACAAAGCCCAATTGTGCGAGCATTTCCAGGAGGATTTGATGTCTTTGTGCTTCAGTCATGAGCTATTCCGATAAAATTTGATTTTTTTAGATGATATTTGAAATAGCCAGGAAATACTACGCCGGATAGCGGGAACATCTCCACGCTATCCGGTAAAAGCGACAGATTACAGGAACGATTTGAACGGCAGATCCGGTTCAATGGTGAAGCAATCGTCAAAACCACGCGGATAGTGGTATTCGAAGTTGTCTTTATCCAGCGGCCAGGTGAACTTGCCGCCAACCTGCCAGATAAACGGCTTAAAGCCATACTTCAGACGATCTTTTTTCATCTCCCACAGTACGCGAATTTCCTGCGGATCGGCCTGGAAGTTTGACCAGATATCGTGGTGGAACGGGATCACCACTTTTGCATTTAACGCTTCACCCATACGCAACATATCGGCGCTGGTCATTTTGTCGGTAATACCGCGCGGGTTCTCGCCGTAAGATCCTAACGCCACATCGATCTGATACTCATTACCATGTTTTGCATAGTAGTTGGAGTAGTGGGAGTCGCCGCTGTGATACAGGGAACCGCCCGGCGTTTTGAACAGATAGTTCACTGCGCGATCATCCATTCCGTCCGGCAGTACGCCAGCCGCTTTTTGATCCGCAGGCAGGGTAATCAGTGCAGTACGGTCGAACGCGTCAAGGGCATGAATTTCAATGTCTTTCACTTTTACCACATCGCCTGGTTTGACCACGATGCAGCGTTCTTTCGGCACGCCCCAGCCAATCCATAAATCCACACAGGTTTTCGGCCCGATAAATGGCACATCGTCGGCGCAGTTTTGCATTACGGCTGCAGCGACGTTCACGTCGATATGATCGTTGTGATCGTGAGTCGCCAGCACAGCGTCGATCTGGCGAATGGCAAACGGATCAAGGACAAATGGTGTGGTGCGCAGGTTCGGTTGCAGTTTTTTCACCCCTGCCATGCGCTGCATCTGGTGACCCTGTTTCATCAGTGGGTTACCGTGACTTTGTTTGCCAGTACCGCACCAGAAATCGACGCACACGTTGGTGCCGCCTTCCGATTTCAACCAGATCCCGGTGCAGCCGAGCCACCACATCGCAAAGGTGCCTGGTGCGACCTGTTCTTGCTCTATTTCTTCATTCAGCCAGCAACCCCATTCCGGGAAGGTGCTCAGGATCCAGGATTCACGGGTGATACTTTTCACTTTACTCATCGCCATTTACCTTCATGATAGTTCAATTTGAATCAATGTGTGATTGGTTTTGATTAATCCTGACACTGTTTTTTCAGGAAGGCAATGACCATTTTTTGACTTTTCACCGAAAGCGTTGTTGATGATTTTGAGTATGGAAAGATTTAAAGGAGTGCGTAATTTAATTAACTAAATGAATTTAAATGAGTAATTGTTTCGTCTTGTGAACACCATACTTTCTATGTGGAATTATTTGCGTGCCGCGTCACATTTAATCACAAATAATCTTGTTGTGATTATTTTTGAAAATTAGAGTGAGTGCACAACATTCCGGGTGTGCGGAATTCCCGGTTACCTCTTCTTCAGGAGATCGTTATGGAGATCCTCTACAGCATCTTTACCGTGTTCTTTAACCAGGTCATGACCAATGCCCCGTTATTGCTGGGTATTGTGACCTGCCTGGGCTACATCCTGCTGCGTAAAAGCGTCAGCGTGATTATCAAAGGCACCATCAAAACGATTATCGGTTTTATGTTGCTGCAAGCAGGGTCCGGCATCCTGACCAGCACTTTTAAACCGGTGGTGGCAAAAATGTCGGAAGTCTATGGCATTAATGGCGCGATTTCAGATACCTACGCATCGATGATGGCAACTATTGAGCGTATGGGCGATGCCTATAGCTGGGTGGGTTATGCGGTGTTGTTGGCACTGGCGCTAAACATCTGTTACGTGCTGCTGCGTCGCATTACTGGTATTCGCACCATCATGCTGACCGGCCACATCATGTTCCAACAGGCGGGTCTGATAGCTGTCACGCTGTTTATTTTCGGCTACTCCATGTGGACTACCATTATCTGCACTGCGATTCTGGTTTCGCTTTACTGGGGCATCACCTCCAACATGATGTACAAGCCGACTCAGGAAGTGACGGACGGCTGCGGTTTCTCCATCGGTCACCAACAGCAGTTTGCTTCCTGGCTTGCCTATAAGGTCGCGCCGTATTTGGGCAAAAAAGAGGAAAGCGTTGAAGACCTCAAATTGCCCGGTTGGCTGAACATTTTCCACGACAACATCGTCTCCACGGCGATTGTGATGACCATCTTCTTTGGTGCCATTCTGCTCTCTTTCGGTATCGATACCGTGCAGGCGATGGCAGGCAAAGTGAACTGGGTGGTGTACATCCTGCAAACCGGTTTCTCCTTTGCGGTGGCGATCTTCATCATTACTCAGGGCGTGCGCATGTTTGTCGCGGAACTCTCTGAAGCATTTAACGGTATCTCCCAGCGTCTGATCCCGGGTGCGGTTCTGGCGATTGACTGTGCGGCTATCTATAGCTTTGCGCCGAATGCCGTGGTCTGGGGCTTTATGTGGGGCACCATCGGGCAACTAATAGCGGTTGGTATTCTGGTCGCCTGCGGTTCCGCGATTCTGATCATTCCTGGTTTTATCCCGATGTTTTTCTCCAACGCCACCATCGGCGTATTCGCGAACCACTTCGGCGGCTGGCGTGCGGCGCTGAAGATTTGTCTGGTGATGGGGATGATTGAAATCTTTGGCTGCGTCTGGGCGGTGAAACTCACCGGTATGAGTGCCTGGATGGGCATGGCGGACTGGTCGATTCTGGCACCGCCGATGATGCAGGGCTTCTTCTCCATCGGTATCGCCTTTATGGCCGTCATCATCGTTATTGCATTGGCTTATATGTACTTCGCTGGCCGCGCGCTGCGCGCAGAAGAAGATGCAGAAAAACAACTGGCAGAACAGTCTGCTTAATAAGGAGTTTTGATTATGACCGTACGTATTCTGGCTGTGTGTGGCAACGGACAAGGCAGTTCCATGATCATGAAAATGAAAGTGGACCAGTTTTTAACCCAATCAAACATTGACCACACGGTAAATAGCTGCGCGGTTGGCGAGTACAAAAGCGAGTTGAGCGGCGCGGATATCATCATCGCTTCTACCCATATTGCGGGCGAAATCACTGTTACCGGCAACAAATATGTGGTTGGCGTGCGCAACATGCTCTCACCCACAGACTTTGGCCCGAAACTGCTGGAAGTGATCAAAGAACATTTCCCGCAGGACATGAAGTAAGGACGCGCCATGAAATTACGTGATTCGCTGGCAGAAAATAAATCTATCTGTTTGCAGGCAGAAGCAGAGACCTGGCAGGACGCGGTAAAAATTGGCGTTGACCTGCTGGTGGCGGCGGATGTTGTTGAGCCGCGTTACTACCAGGCGATTCTGGATGCGGTTGAACAGCACGGCCCGTACTTTGTGCTCGCGCCAGGCCTGGCAATGCCACACGGACGCCCGGAAGAGGGGGTTAAGAAAACCGGTTTTGCGCTGGTGACGTTGAAAAAGCCGCTGGAGTTCAACCACGAAGATAACGACCCGGTGGATATCCTCATCACGATGGCGGCAGTCGATGCCAATACTCATCAGGAAGTGGGCATCATGCAAATCGTCAACCTGTTTGAAGATGAAGAGAATTTCGACCGTTTACGCGCCTGCCGTACCGAGCAGGAAGTACTGGATTTAATTGACCGCACCAACGCGGCTGCTTAAGAAGGAATTGAAGATGTCATTACCCATGTTGCAAGTCGCGCTGGACAACCAGACTATGGATAGCGCCTATGAAACCACTCGTCTGATTGCTGAAGAAGTCGATATTATCGAAGTGGGCACCATTCTGTGTATGGGGGAAGGTGTGCGTGCGGTGCGCGATCTGAAAGCACTCTATCCACACAAGATTGTGCTGGCAGACGCCAAAATTGCTGATGCGGGCAAAATCCTTTCTCGTATGTGCTTTGAAGCCAACGCTGACTGGGTCACCGTGATTTGCTGTGCGGATATCAACACCGCCAAAGGCGCGCTGGATGTGGCAAAAGAGTTTAACGGCGACGTACAGATTGAGCTGACTGGTTTCTGGACCTGGGAACAGGCGGATGCATGGCGTGAAGCGGGCATCCAGCAGGTGGTGTATCACCGCAGCCGTGATGCGCAAGCAGCCGGTGTAGGCTGGGGCGAATCAGATATCGCTGCGATCAAACGCCTTTCTGATATGGGCTTCAAAGTAACCATTACCGGTGGCCTGGCGCTGGAAGATTTGCCACTGTTCAAAGGTATTCCGATTCATGTCTTTATCGCTGGTCGTAGCATCCGTGATGCCGCGTCTCCGGTTGAAGCTGCGCGTCAGTTCAAACGTTCCATCGCCCAACTGTGGGGCTAAGGAGCGGATATGTTGTCCAAACAAATCCCGCTTGGCATCTATGAAAAAGCACTCCCCACCGGGGAGTGCTGGTTGGAACGGTTGCAACTGGCAAAAACGTTGGGCTTCGATTTTGTTGAGATGTCAGTAGATGAAACGGACGCTCGCCTGTCTCGCCTTGACTGGAGCCGCGAGCAACGTCTGACGCTGGTGAATGCGATTGTTGAAACTGGCGTGCGCGTACCGTCCATGTGCCTTTCTGCCCATCGTCGTTTTCCGCTGGGCAGCGAAGATGACACAGTGCGGGCGCAGGGGCTGGAGATTATGCGTAAAGCTATCCAGTTCGCCCAGGATGTCGGCATTCGCGTGATCCAACTGGCGGGCTATGACGTCTACTATCAGGAAGCCAATAACGAAACGCGTCGTCGTTTTCGCGAAGGGCTGAAAGAGAGTGTTGAGATGGCGAGCCGTGCGCAGGTGACGCTGGCGATGGAGATCATGGATTACCCGTTGATGAACTCCATCAGCAAGGCGCTGGGCTATGCACACTATCTCAACAACCCGTGGTTCCAGCTCTATCCGGATATCGGCAACCTGTCGGCGTGGGATAACGACGTGCAGATGGAATTACAGGCTGGAATAGGGCACATCGTCGCGGTGCATGTGAAAGACACCAAACCGGGCGTCTTTAAAAATGTGCCGTTTGGCGAAGGCGTGGTGGACTTCGAACGTTGCTTTGAAACGCTCAAACAGAGTGGTTATTGCGGGCCTTATCTGATTGAGATGTGGAGCGAAACGGCGGAAGACCCGGCGGCAGAAGTGGCGAAAGCGCGTGATTGGGTGAAAGCGCGCATGGCCAAAGCGGGCATGGTGGAGGCCGCATAATGCAAAAGCTGAAACAGCAGGTATTTGAAGCCAACATGGATCTGCCGCGTTACGGACTGGTGACCTTTACCTGGGGCAACGTCAGCGCCATTGATCGCGGACGCGGGCTGGTGGTGATTAAGCCCAGCGGCGTCGCCTACGAAACCATGCAAGTGGACGATATGGTGGTGGTTGACATGAGTGGCAATGTGGTGGAAGGGCAGTATCGTCCATCGTCAGACACTGCAACGCATCTCGAGCTTTACCGTCGTTATCCATCTCTCGGTGGAATCGTGCATACCCACTCAACCCATGCCACCGCATGGGCGCAGGCGGGGATGGCGATCCCGGCGTTAGGCACCACACACGCTGACTATTTCTTTGGCGATATTCCGTGTACGCGCGGATTAAGCGAAGAAGAGGTGCAGGGCGAGTATGAACTGAACACCGGCAAAGTGATCATCGAAACGCTGGGCGATGCCGAGCCGCTGCATACGCCAGGGATTGTGGTTTACCAGCACGGGCCGTTCGCCTGGGGTAAAGACGCTCATGATGCGGTGCATAATGCGGTGGTGATGGAAGAAGTGGCGAAAATGGCGTGGATTGCGCGCGGCATTAACCCGCAACTGAATCCCATCGATAGTTATCTGATGAATAAGCACTTTATGCGTAAGCATGGTCCCAACGCTTATTACGGGCAGAAGTAAAACACGCGCTGCGGAAATATCCTTCTTCGGGAGATAACTGGTCTGATTCCGCAGCCGTTTTTCATAAAAAAGCCCCCGGTGAAGGGGGCAATGCAAACTATGACAATGTTTCGTTGGTTATACCTGGTGCTAGCGATAAATATCCGCGCTGGCGTGCATGTTGCCGTTACTCCCCGGTTCCCGCATCAGAATCACGTGGTAGTACGTTGCGCCCTGCGCGTCGGTTTCTTCGTTTAATGCCTGACGTGCTTCACTTTCAGTGGCAAAGTTATGATTGATATAAATCACGCCTAAGCTCTGCACATCATCCATATTTCTGGCCTGGTGGTTATTGATTTCAATGGCTGCCCATGTATTTGCACTTAGCAAAAGCACAGCCAGAAGGGCTAAAACACGACTGAACATAAATACCTCCTCGACGGCTGTCTTTGTATGCGCTCCTCTGTGATGATCTTCTGATTTAATTTTAATCAATGATAAAGAAGTTGATGGTGACCATTTCTGATGCAGTTGTTCAAAAAAACACCGTAATGGTATGTGATGAACTTCAAATCAGCGGGTTAGTACGATTTAGCGAAAGATGAGAATTATTTGTCGGCTGGCCTTGAGTTTAGCGGGGTATACCAGTACTATAACGCGTCATTTTTCAGCCGCCCTTTAACACGTTCCTTGCCTCCATGGGCTGCGGCTGACCCAGACAGGAGGCTGAATAATCCGTAAGGAGCAATTCGATGCGTCATTACGAAATCGTTTTTATGGTCCATCCTGACCAGAGCGAACAGGTTCCGGGCATGATCGAGCGCTACACTGCTGCCATCACTGGTGCAGAAGGCAAGATCCACCGTCTGGAAGACTGGGGCCGCCGTCAGTTGGCTTACCCGATCAACAAACTGCACAAAGCTCACTACGTTCTGATGAACGTTGAAGCGCCGCAGGAAGTGATCGATGAGCTGGAAACTACCTTCCGCTTCAACGACGCCGTTATCCGTAGCATGGTAATGCGTACTAAGCACGCCGTTACCGAAGCATCTCCGATGGTTAAAGCGAAAGACGAGCGCCGTGAGCGTCGCGATGATTTCGCAAACGAAACCGCTGATGATGCTGAAGCTGGGGATTCTGAAGAGTAATTTCTGATGACCAACCGTCTGGTGTTGTCCGGCACCGTGTGCAGGATGCCCCTTCGAAAGGTCAGTCCATCAGGAATTCCTCACTGCCAGTTCGTGCTTGAGCATCGTTCTGTGCAGGAGGAAGCCGGTTTTCATCGGCAGGCGTGGTGCCAAATGCCCGTTATTATTAGCGGACACGAAAACCAGGCCATTACTCACAGTATAACGGTCGGCAGTCGCATAACCGTTCAGGGGTTCATTTCATGCCACAAGGCAAAGAACGGTCTGAGCAAAATGGTTTTGCATGCCGAGCAGATTGAATTGATAGATTCTGGAGACTAGCCATATGGCACGTTATTTCCGTCGTCGCAAGTTCTGCCGTTTCACCGCGGAAGGCGTTCAAGAGATCGACTATAAAGATATCGCTACGCTGAAAAACTACATCACCGAAAGCGGTAAGATTGTCCCAAGCCGTATCACCGGGACCCGTGCAAAATACCAGCGTCAGCTGGCTCGCGCTATCAAACGCGCTCGCTACCTGTCCCTGCTGCCGTACACTGATCGCCATCAGTAATCGGTCACGGTCCATTAATACGACTTTGAGAGGATAAGGTAATGCAAGTTATTCTGCTTGATAAAGTAGCAAACCTGGGTAGCCTGGGTGATCAGGTAAATGTTAAAGCGGGCTACGCTCGTAACTTCCTGGTACCACAGGGTAAAGCTGTTCCAGCTACCAAGAAAAACATTGAATTCTTCGAAGCACGTCGCGCTGAACTGGAAGCTAAACTGGCTGAAGTTCTGGCAGCAGCTAATGCTCGCGCTGAGAAAATCAATGCACTGGAAACTGTTACCATCGCGTCTAAAGCTGGCGACGAAGGTAAACTGTTCGGTTCCATCGGTACTCGCGACATCGCTGACGCTGTAACTGCAGCAGGCGTTGAAGTGGCTAAGAGCGAAGTTCGTCTGCCGAACGGCGTTCTGCGTACCACTGGCGAACACGAAGTAAGCTTCCAGGTTCACAGCGAAGTATTCGCGAAAGTGATCGTAAACGTAGTAGCTGAATAATTCGTTATTCAACGAGACGTAAAAACGCCGGCCATGTGCCGGCGTTTTGCTTTATTGTTGAAGCGCCATAACCATAATTACAGCGCACTCATCTTAAATATTAGCTCGTAGCTAATTGTACGTGCGGTTCTTCATCTTTGACTTTGATAAGCGCCCACAGCGCAATTGCCCCCAGGATGTCAAAGAAAGCCAGAGCAATAAAGAACGGCGCGAAGCCGATAATGTGAACGAATGCCCCGATAAACAGGTTGAAAATCAACTGACCACTCCACGCACAGGCACCCGCCATACCAACGGCGGTGGCAACTTCATCTTTTTTGAACAAATCGCCGCCCAGTGTTGCCGCAACAGTAGAAAGACATTGATGCGAGAACGCGCCAATACTAATCAGCAATACGGCAATGTAGGGATTTTCGACAATACTCACCAGGCCGATTGTCATCATAATGACCGCAGCAATAGTGAAGGTAATTCTTCGCGAGTTAATTAAACTCACGCCGCGATCGTGGAAGAACTTCGCCACAAAACCGCTGGCTAAACAGCCGAGGTCGCCCAGCAGGAAAGGTAGCCAGACAAACATGGCAATTTCTTTCAGGCTAAAATGCAGCGTTTCAACGAAGAATATAGGCACCCAGAAATTAATGGTTCCCCATGCCGGGTCTGCGAGAAAACGCGCGATGCCGATACCCCAGAAATTACGTTGGCTGAGGATATGTTTGATTGACGTTTTTTCTTTTTTACCTGTTTTAAGATGCTGCTCTTGTCCTGATTCAATATATTGACGCTCTTCATCAGAAAGGCGTTTGGCATCTTTCGGATCTTTATAACAAAAGAACCAAAATATAGCCGCGAGCAAAGCAAGGCTACCCGAGACAATAAACGCAAATTGCCAGCTATGAAACATAATGCACCAGGCAATCAGCGGTGGCGCAAGCATTGCACCGAGTGAAGTTCCCATATTGAAAACCCCCGTAGCCACACCGCGCTCTTTTGCCGGGAACCATGTTGATGCTGTTTTAACACCCGCCGGAATTGCCGATGCTTCGCTGAACCCCATCAGGGCGCGCATAAATGCCAGACCTGACCATGTTCCGGTCAGTGCATGACCCATTGTCGCCAGACCCCAGATTGCGGCGCAAATCGCAAAGCTTAATTTCAGACCAACGGTATCAATAAAGAAACCCATCACCGGTTGCCCTAATGTATAGGCCAACTGGAACGCACTGACGATCCATGAATATTGCTCTTTGGTTATTCCAGTGGTCTCCATAATGGTTGGAGCCGCAATACCTAATGCAGTTCTGTCCAGATAATTGATTACAGTGATAAAACATACGAGGGCAATCATATGCCACCGATAATTCTTTATTTTATTCATGTTTAAACCTTTTAATTATATTAATAAACCCTGGTTGTTGGTATTTCCGTGTAATAGGTAATAAAATCAGGTACAGAGAACATATTAAAAATTATTGTGTGTAAATCTCTCCATTCAGAAAATCTGGCCAGTTTTTTTCAAAGAAAATACCGTTAATATGCGGTTGTTTGCGTAAAGACTTAACTTCGGTAATAAAAGAACCTTGTGAATATTGAATCGTTAATTTGTGATTTTTATCGTCGGCTTGCTCAGAGCGAAAACGCCATTCTTCTTTTGCGCCGCGACGAGTTTGTGGCAGGCATTCGCCTTGCGGATCAATAACCATCCGCGCCCCACGACTGCCGCCACCTGCGTCAATATAATGTGTGAGTTGCGTTAAAACGGCGGCAGAGGTCAGCGCCATATGCCGCCACATAAATAATTCAGCAACTTCGCCTGCGTGGTTGATGGTTAAACCGTGTTGCTGGGCAAATTCACTCAACAGTAGGGCATCGCGGGTGGCGTGGCGAACTTTATCGGCATGACAAATAAATCCAGCGTAATCAGACATTCGCGTCTGGATTTTTTCTTTCACCGTTGCCAGCGTCATACCGTTTTCGTTTGCCAGCGCCTGGGTGATGACCTCTCTTACGGTAGTCAGGGGCGAAGCTACCCGTTGCGCGATATCTCCCTCAACAGACCGCATTTGCGTACAGCCAATAAAGCGCGCCAGGCGCACAGCAAAAACCTGCCCGGCATTCAGCGCTGCGCCGCCGGGGCGAGTGACGCCGTGAGTTCCGGCCACTTCCCCCACGGCAAAACAGCCGGGGAGAGAGGTTTGCCCCCAGATATCCACCTCAATGCCGCCGTTCATGTGTTGATTGTTCATGGCGAACTGCAGTGGTTGCGTGGTGAGCCCGTAACCGTGCATCTGGTACAGCGAGATAGACAGCGGATTCATTCGTTGCAGGCGTTCGATGGGCGATGGTGCCAGCGCGCCGTTGTTTTCCAGATACGCGTGAACGTCAGCATCCAGTCGCGCTAATGAGAATGGCAAATCACCAGGCACCGCTTCAGGATTGCGATTGAAATCCATAAACACCAGGCGGCCTGATTGCTGCTCTTTTGCCACCGCCATATCCAGCAGGCTGGAGCCAAAATCCATCACCCGTGTGGCGTGGAACGGCGACTGATAGCCTTTACGGAAGATATTTGAAGCCAGTTCCTGGGTAGTGCGATAGTAATCCGCAAGGAAATTATACTCGTTACCCTCTGTATCCACAGAATAGATATACGGGATCACCTGCACATAGGTGCCGGATAAATTCCACGGAAACGTGCTGCGCGGCGTGCCTATACCAAACTGGCTTTCGGTCAGATTGGTTAGCGTCAAACCTTCTTCCAGCGCCAGCCCCAGCGAGCCAAAGCATTTATGCGGATAAACACTGTCGCGATAAAGCTCGCCCGGTCCGCCCGTTGCCAGTACCACATTGGGCGCAGTCACAATTGCCAGCCCCCACGGGTTATGGGCGCGGGAACCGGTTGCGAGGATAGCCCCCGCCACGCGATCTTCGCCATTCTCACCGCGTTGATGCAGCAGTTTAATCACCGTTGCACTGGTCACCAGTGGAATGGAGAGGCGCTGCACTTCTTCCAGCAGCACTTTCACCATCAGGCGAGAAGTGCGTGGTCCACAGGACGTCGCGCGTCCGGCTTCGTCATGGTCGGTCTGATAACGGAGAATTGCGCCATAGCGATCTTCCGGCAATTCCAGACCAAGATATTGCAGCCCACCAAAGGTATGCAGGGAACCGACCGCTTCGACATATGCCGTGTCGTGATCCATCGCGCCGCCGCTCGCCAGTGCCTCGGCCAGTTTTGCGAAGTTGTCGCCGTTGCCCGCAGTAGCAGCGGTAAACAGCGTCTGTTTATCGGAACCGGAGCAGGCTGACGTTCCCATGTATAACCCGGCGGTAGCAAGCAGCACATTTTGCTGGCGACGTTTCAGCTCAACCGCTGCACGTAATCCAGCCGCGCCGCTACCAACGACCAGTGCATCAACTTGCCAGGTTGGGTAATCAACATCCTCCACGGTGACAATTGAGTGCGGTTCTGCTGGCGTAAAACCTTTCGGAAAGGTGACGTGCGTCAGCGCCTCGAGGATGGCGTCATCAGGCTGGCTCATGCGTCCTCCATCGGCGTAAACAGGCTACTTTCCATCAGACGCGGCTGCCTGATAATCGGACGGAAGGCCATGAACGGCAGAATGTCGCGGTCAATCTCCACGCCCGGGGCAATCTCAATTAATTCAACACCTTCTGTCGTTAACTGAAAAACCGCGCGTTCGGTGATGTACAGCACTTCCTGACCACTTTGCTGTGCGTAAGCGGCGCTAAAGGTGATTTTTTCCACCTGAGTAACCAGTTTGGGTATTTGACCTGACTGGGTGATATGCAGACCATCTGGCGTCACGTCGAGCTTGCTGCCTTTGGCGTCGAATGTGCCGCAGAACACCACTTTACGGGCATTTTGTGCAATTTCGAGGAAGCCGCCAGGGCCGATCAGATTGCCGTTCAGGTGTGAGACATTGACGTTACCGTGCTGATCCATCTCGCCCATGCCGAGGAAAGTAATATCAATGCCGCCGCCGCTGTAGAACTCGAATTGATCCAGCGAAGGGATAATCGCGTCAGCGTTACGGGCGCAGCCGAAAAACGCGTCATCCAGCATCATGCCGTTATGCACGCCTTGCTCGACACTCAACCATAAACTTTGATAAGGAACACCTTCGCGCAGTGCAACCCCAGGAATACCACCCGGAATACCAAAGCCAAAGTTGGTAGAAGCGCCAGCCACCAGTTCGCGTGCCGCCCGACGGGCAATCAGACGGCGCACCGGATGGCTAACCAGTTCAATAGCGCCGGTAGAACTCAGACGGCGATGCTGACCGCTAATTGTCAGGTCGTAGCCGCCAAGATAGGTTTGCGGTTGTTCGCGGTGCTCAACGATGCCATCGACCAGAATCCCCGGCAGCTTGACCCGGCGTGGTTCGATGGCGCCAGCTTCCAGCACATCGCGCACCTGGACGAATACTTTGCCGCCGCTGTTGTGTGCTGCCAGCGCCATCGAATAGCTATCCATATCAATCGCTTCTTCTTCGAGGCTAACGTTGCCACGCGGATCGGCATAAGTGCCGCGCAAAATGGCATAGTCCACTTTGAAAGGGCGATAGCGGAGTTTGGTTTCGCCATCAATTTCAATCAGTTCTACCAGATCGTCAGTGGTGCAAGCGTTCGACTTTCCGCCACCATTGCGTGGATCAACAAACGATCCCAGCCCTACGTGGGTAAAAAGCCCAGGACGTCCGGCACCGATCTCCCGCAGCAGTGCCTGAATTACACCGCCAGGAAAGCAATACGCTTCGATGGCGTTATTTTTTACCAACTCCTGCATTTTGGGGGACCAGGTAAAGTGTCCGGCAATTATGCGTTTGAGCATTTCGGCATGAGCGAGGCGGTTAGTGCCTTTGCTGTCGCGATCGCCAATGCCCAGCGAGTGGATTAGTGTCAGGTTGCGCGGGTGTCCGGTTTGCAGGAAACGCGCTTCAATGGCTGCCAGAATATGGTCAGCTTCCACCATGCCGCCGCCGTTACCGCTAATGGCAATGGTTGCGCCGTCCTGAATTTGCGCCGCCAGTGCCCCGGCGGTTGTTATCTTACGCATACAATTTCCTTATTGATTATGGAAGCTGACGCTGCCTTTTTCGGCAAATGCGCGCGTGGCTTGCTGGCAATCGTGGGTGGCGGACATTAATCCCGCCAGTAACTGGTGTGAGTAATCGGCATGTTTATTTTCCAGCGCCAGAATCAGTTGCTTAATATGCGCCAGCGCCACCGGGCCACATTTTTCCAGGTGCGCTAACTGATTCGCCATCCAGCTTTCTATCTGTTCTTTTTCTACCACTTCATCAATCAAATTCGCCGCCAGGGCTTCCTGCGCCGTCAGGCGTTTACCCAACATCAGCATCTGGCGACCAATCACCGGACCGACCTGATTAAGCACACGTTCGATGCCCATCCAGCCAGGCACCATGCCAAGCATCACTTCCGGGTTAGAGAATTTTGCGTTGGGGCGAGCGATACGAATATCGCAGCACAAGGCAAGTTCAATACCGCCGCCGATGGTGTGACCGTTTAGATTCGCAACCGTTAATTGCGGTAAATTGCGTAGGCGATTAAAAACATCATTACCGCGTTTAATCCACTTTCTGCCCATATCTAATGGAGAATAAGTCGACCATGATTTAATATCGCCGCCCGCACAAAAGAATTTATCGCCGGTTGCGGTTAATTCGACTAATCGTAATGTGGTGTCGTTTTCAATTTCATTTAAATAATGATCGAGAGATTCAATCATCTCTTCATTAATGGCATGACATTTATCTTCACGGTTCAACGTCAGACGGCAGGAAGCCGCCGCTCTGCTGAACAGAACGGGTTGGTCATTCATGATCATTCCTTAACAATAATGCGCGATGCGATCGACGCTAATATCCAGCGTGCTGTTTATATCTTGCTGCCACCAGTACGGTGAGAATATTTTCAGCTCTATAGCGCCATTAAATCCGGCGTTTTCAACCAGGCGACGGATTGACGGAATATTGATGATGCCATCTCCCGGCATTCCCCGATCATTGACCAGATCGGTGGTTGGCACTAACCAGTCGGAAACATGAAATGCGAGAATTCGTTTTCCGGCACGCAGGATTTGGCTGGCCAGTTCCGGGTCCCACCATACGTGGTAGACATCCACCGCCACGCCGAGACCAAACTCACCATCGGGATCGAGTTCATCACACCAGTCCAGTGCCTGGCGTAGCGTACACAAACAGGAACGATCGGCGGCAGTCATCGGGTGCAGTGGCTCCAGCGCAATTGGCACGCCGACTTCTTTCGAATGTGGCAGCAACTGGCGAATCCCTTGTTTCACCTGTTCCCGCGCCTCATACAGATCTTTTGTGCCAGTTGGTAACCCGCCAACCACCTGCATGTAACAGGCGGCGTTCAGCGCAGCGGCATCGTCCAGCGCCCGACGGTTATCATCTACTGCCAGTTTGCGCTCCGCCAGCGTCGGCGCGGTGTAATAGGTGCTACGACACAAACCGGAAACGCTCATGTTACTGGCGGCAAGCTGGCGGGCGATCTGCTGGAGATCTTCGCCCTGCAACTCTCTGCGCCAGGGGGCGAGCGCGCCGATACCGCGTGCGGCGCAGGCATCAATAATGGCGGGTAGCGGCATTTTATAGCCCAGCGTCGCGGTATTAATGCTGAATAAATCCGGGCGTTGTAACAGATCTCTCATGATTCAGCCTCAGAAGCGCGGCATACTTAAGCCGCCGTCGATAGCGACCGCCTGGCCACAGGTATAAATCAGTTTGCCTTCCGCCATTGCCCGTACTGTGGAGGCGATATCAGCCGGATAACCCCAGCGTCCCCACGGCACCAGACCTTTGGCAATTAGTTCATCATAATAGGCCGTTGCCGGAATGGTCATATCGGTTTTGATTAGGCCGGGGCGCACTTCATAGACGCCAATTTGTTCATTGCAAAGGCGAGCGGCAAACAGACGAGCAGCGGCAGAAACGGCGGTTTTGGCAATGGTATATTCGCCGCGATTCATCGCCAGCATGATAGCGTTGATTGAACTGACAAAAATAATCGAGCGGTGCGGTAGCTCCGCTTCCGGTTTCGGTTGTGCCAGTAAGCGTTTACTGAATGCCTGAGCGAGGAAAAACGGCGCACGGGTGTTAATGGCAATGTTTTGGTCGAAGCTGTCTGGCTCCAGGTCGAGAAGGTCACCGCGCTTTTTCACGGAAATCCCCGCGTTGTTGAGCAGACAGTCCAGACGCCCCCACTGGTTTTGCGCCGCGTCGAGCATCTCTTCATGCAGGGAGAGATCGCCAACATCTGCAGGGAAGCAAATCACTTCCACGCCTTCTGCCAGACATTCCTGTTGCGTGGCATGTAATTTTTCTACGCTGTCGGCATCGGGGCGATCGTTAATCAGCAGGTTAAAACCACCACGAGCAAGTTCCAGCGCACAGCCTTTTCCAATACCACGTGCGGCTCCGGTAATCACGGCAACGGGACGAGTGGACTTCATACAATAACCCTCTTTTGAATATTGTTTCCTTGAGTGACGATTAGCTTGCGACGTGTGGAAAGAAAGATCAACCATCTGGTTGGTTGATCTGCGATAGCGATCACAGGGCATTTGATAACTCGATGAAAGTACGAGTTTTTGCCCTTTTTTCTGGAGCTGAAATCAAATCAGGTTATGATAGTAATCCTGAAGAGGTCGTGGGGAAGCGTTATGTATCTTGATACCAGCAACGTACAAAGCCTGAAGGAAAAACTATTATTATGTGCGGTTAATGAATTTGCCGAATATGGTTATGAAGGGGCCAGAGTCGATAATATCGTGAAGGCTGCGGAGTGCAGTAAACAGACGGTTTACCATCACTTTGGTAATAAAGAAAATTTATTTATCGAAGTGCTGGAATATACCTGGAATGATATTCGACAAAAAGAAAAATCCCTTGATGTTTCAGGTCTCTCTCCACAAAAAGCAATTGAAAAAATCATCGATTTTACCTGGGATTATTACATTGCTAATCCCTGGTTTTTAAAAATTGTGCATAGTGAAAACCAGAGCAAAGGTGTGCATTATGCAAAATCACAGCGTCTTCAGGAAATTAACCACGCGCATTTGCAGTTAATGGAATCCTTGTTGGCTGAAGGGAAGAAACTCAATATTTTTAAGCCTGATATCGACCCGTTGCAGGTGAATATCAATATTGCCGCGCTTGGAGGATATTATTTGATCAACCAGCATACGCTTGGCCTGGTTTATCACATCAGCATGGTTTCACCGCAAGCGCTGGAAGCCAGACGTAAGGTCATTAAAGAAACGATCCTTAGCTGGCTTCTGCTTGAACCTTCATCTACCGCGCACGAATAAAACTGCCATCTGGCTGGCGGGTAAACAGAACCTGTTGATTATTCTCCGTATCAATGGTTAAGCCCGTCACCACGCCGCTGGCGTTCTGGCGAATTTTCACTATCTGCCCATTTTGCAAATTACTCAGCGGTTTACCCACGCCTTCTACCTGCGCCATTGCATAGACATCAGTGGCGGGTAGACCGTGGTCGCGGAACAGTTGCGCCATCGTTTTGCCGGGTTCGACACGGTAAGAGCGCCACTGGTTGTCAATTCCGCTATCTGGCTGGAAAGGTTGTGTTTGTGCGGTTTGCGGCTGATCTTCAGGCTGACTTTCCTGTATCGGTTCAGGGGCGACCGGTGCCACCTGATCGGGATCATTTTGTGGGATGACTAATTGCGCCCGCAGTTGTTCTTCCGTCGGCGGTTGGGATTGCGACTGAATATCCAGTTGCGCTTCACGCGTCACCACCGGCGCGTCGGGCGTATCATCAGACGGAAGTAGAAAACCGACCACCAATACAATGGCGGCAATAATGATCCCCCGACGATGCATCGGCGGCAGCGGGTCCATGAAGCGAAAATTGTCCGGCGCGTGCCAGACTTTCTCCAGGGTTGGTTTTAGTTCAAAGCGCCCGGGCATGGTTTCCTCCTGCTCCGCGTCTTGTTCCTCAATCATAGCCTATGAATAAGCTAACGCTATGATGTCCGTGGTAAACCCGCTTTTATTATATTCATACGGGATATTGCTATTGTTTCTTTTTCCCCGTGATTTGTCATCATTCCCGCGACAAAGTTTTACCCAAAGTTGTGTGGCTGATATGCTGCCCGCTACTTTTTACCCTAAGAAAGGAAATACGATGACCACCCCAACTTTTGATACCATCGAAGCGCAAGCAAGCTACGGCATTGGTTTGCAGGTAGGGCAACAACTGAGTGAATCTGGTCTGGAAGGGTTACTGCCAGAAGCACTGGTTGCAGGCATTGCTGATGCGCTGGAAGGCAAACATCCGGCTGTTCCGGTTGATGTGGTGCACCGTGCGCTACGTGAAATCCACGAACGTGCCGATGCTGTTCGTCGTCAGCGTTTCCAGACGATGGCTGCCGAAGGTGTGAAATACCTTGAAGAAAACGCCAAAAAAGAGGGTGTGAACAGCACCGAATCTGGCCTGCAATTCCGCGTGATTAATCAGGGCGAAGGCGCAATTCCGGCACGTACCGACCGCGTTCGCGTTCATTACACCGGTAAACTGATCGACGGTACTGTATTTGACAGCTCCGTTGCCCGTGGCGAACCGGCTGAATTCCCGGTTAACGGCGTGATCCCCGGCTGGATTGAAGCACTGACTCTGATGCCGGTAGGTTCTAAATGGGAACTGACTATCCCGCAGGAACTGGCTTATGGCGAGCGTGGCGCTGGCGCGTCTATTCCTCCGTTCAGCACCCTGGTGTTTGAAGTCGAACTGCTGGAAATCCTCTAAGCAGCGCATTCTGTTCCCCTCGAGCCAGAGGGGAGCAGGCATTCAGCAATAAACCCTTCAGTTTGCCAAACGGCGCTATTTTGTGTTGCAAAGACCACGTAAGCGTGTATTTTTGTGAGCTATTTCGCGTTATCACCGTGATATGACACTCACTTTAAACATTAAATTAACATTAGATCTAAATCTTAGTATTCATCCCGCGCATTGTTACCTAATATCGATGAGTCCCGATACCGATTCGTCGTATCATAGACTGACAAAAGGCCGCAGAGCCTGAACAACACAGACAGGAAGAAAAAACATGGTAGATCAGGTAAAAGTCGTTGCCGATGATCAGGCTCCGGCTGAACAGTCGCTACGGCGCAATCTCACAAACCGGCATATTCAGCTTATTGCCATTGGCGGTGCCATAGGTACAGGGTTGTTTATGGGTTCCGGTAAAACAATTAGTCTTGCCGGGCCGTCGATCATTTTTGTTTATATGATCATCGGTTTTATGCTCTTTTTCGTGATGCGGGCAATGGGGGAGTTGCTGCTTTCGAATCTGGAATATAAATCTTTTAGTGACTTCGCTTCCGATTTATTGGGGCCGTGGGCGGGTTATTTCACTGGCTGGACTTATTGGTTCTGTTGGGTGGTAACCGGTATGGCGGATGTTGTGGCGATTACCGCTTACGCGCAGTTCTGGTTTCCAGGACTTTCCGACTGGGTGGCGTCGTTGTCGGTGATCATTCTGTTGCTGGTTCTTAATCTCGCCACCGTGAAAATGTTTGGTGAGATGGAGTTCTGGTTCGCGATGATCAAAATCGTCGCTATTGTGTCGCTGATTGTTGTCGGTCTGATTATGGTGATGATGCACTTCCAGTCACCGACTGGCGTAGAAGCGTCGTTTGCGCATTTGTGGAATGACGGCGGCTGGTTCCCGAAAGGCTTAAGCGGCTTCTTTGCCGGATTCCAGATAGCGGTTTTCGCTTTTGTGGGGATTGAGCTGGTCGGCACAACGGCTGCGGAAACCAAAGATCCAGAGAAATCACTGCCGCGTGCGATTAACTCCATTCCGATCCGCATCATTATGTTCTACGTCTTCGCGCTGATTGTGATTATGTCCGTGACGCCGTGGAGTTCAGTGGTCGCGGAGAAAAGCCCGTTTGTAGAACTGTTTGTGCTGGTGGGGCTGCCTGCGGCGGCAAGTGTGATTAACTTTGTGGTGCTGACCTCTGCGGCTTCTTCTGCTAACAGTGGCGTATTCTCTACCAGCCGTATGTTGTTTGGTCTGGCACAGGAAGGCGTCGCGCCGAAAGCGTTCGCTAAACTCTCTAAACGCGCAGTACCAGCGAAAGGGCTGACCTTCTCTTGTATCTGTCTGCTCGGCGGCGTGGTGATGTTGTATGTGAATCCAAGCGTGATTGGCGCGTTCACCATGATCACCACGGTTTCAGCGATTCTGTTTATGTTCGTCTGGACTATTATCCTTTGCTCGTACCTGGTGTATCGCAAACAGCGTCCACACCTGCATGAGAAGTCGATCTACAAGATGCCGCTCGGCAAGCTGATGTGCTGGGTATGTATGGCGTTCTTTGTGTTCGTTATCGTGCTGCTGACGCTGGAAGACGACACTCGCCAGGCACTGCTGGTTACTCCGCTGTGGTTTATCGCACTAGGGCTGGGCTGGTTGTTTATTGGTAAGAAACGTATAGCGAAGTAATGCTGCTAAGGCACCTGCGGGTGCCTTTCAGGCTGCAAAATTGCCTGATGCGCTACGCTTATCAGGCCTACGGGAGCTCTGCCATATATTGAATTTGCGTGCTTTTGTAGGCCGGATAAGGCGTTTACGCCGCATCCGGCATGAACAAAGCACACTTTGTCTGCAATCTCTTTTGTCTTTATACATTCCTAAAAATACTTCCCGTCATCGACAGCGCCCAGGCGCGGGCTTACCGTGAATCTTTGCCACTTATTGCAGAGTTCACTATGGCTAAGCACAGTTGGTTATTAATCGCCGCATTACCTCTCTCCATTTCACCTTCCTGGGGCGCAGATTTTTATTACCGCCAGCAGGAGAAAGGTACGGTTTACATTGCCGAACAGAAGGGGGAAAAAGATGAGATCCTCTCCGAATTACCAGATATTAATTTTTCCCACCTTTGGCGCATTGCCAATTTAGCCAATAAACAAGAAACCCGCTTACTGTCCGATTTTAATCCCGATAAGTTCGATTGCGATGATGAGGGGGATTGTCAGCATACCTGGCTCACCGATGGACGCTCTGTCCTTTGGGCTGGCAAAGTCCTGACAAACCCATCCGGTAAACCTAATGTCGATGCCACCAGTTTTCAGGCATTCGGCGCTTTCGCTGCCGATAAACGCAGTATCTATTTTGATGGTCAGCGTACCGATGATAATAGCGGTGATAAGCAGGTGGATATGTCAACGCTGGAAGAGACGGACATCTGGAATTTACTGCGTGATAAAAATAGTCTTTGGCATAAAGGTCGCTGGTTGGGTCATGCCGATGGATTTCAAATCGTGCGGCATGATTCAGCCATACAATTTGTTGTGCTGACAAATTCGCAGGTAATTGTTAACGGTAAGCTTCTGCCCGCCGATCGCAAAACTTTTCAGATTAAACGTTGGATGCCTGGTGAACGGTTGGTTTATCGCGATAAAAGCGGCGAGCATGACTATGAGCTTGAGGATATTGAGTATCGCTGTGCGCCATTTAATAGTGGTCTGAATAATGTGTCCTGGCTCAAACATGAAGCCACTCCAGCGGGCAGTGACTGTGTTTATGAAACGCTGGTGGGGGTTGATCCGGAATATTTTTATCTGTTTGTTTGGGACACCGGTTTATATAAGAACCAAATTTATAAAGTAACAACCAACGCCTTGGGTGAAGGTGAATTGATTAATCTTAAGTCGGAGGAACTCTCCGGCTCACTTGAAGCAGGTGGTAGTTGGGGATTAACTAACACGTTTATATCAACAGACGGGCAGCTTTACACTCAACAAGCGACTGGAATTGGGAAAGAGCGTGCCCGGCAAGGTGAATGGCTGCGTTATAACCTGGGTGTGGGAGGATGGTCATCGGTGAAGCAACCTCCGAGCGGACTAAAACCCTTATTTAAATAACCTCTTCACACTAACAGCTTCAGGATGACGCTATGTTGCGAATTAAACCCCTTTGTCTCGCCCTGGCTTTATTTTCAACCATCTCACTAGCCTGCTCCGGTGTACCTTCTGCTGCGTTTTACTACCAGCCGTGGGGGCAAGGAACAAAATATAGCGTTGAAGATAGTGACGATTATGGACTCTATTTCCCGGATATTCATTTACCGCAG
Source organism: Escherichia sp. 20412-1 (assembly GCF_003027595.1). NCBI lineage: Bacteria > Pseudomonadati > Pseudomonadota > Gammaproteobacteria > Enterobacterales > Enterobacteriaceae > Escherichia > Escherichia sp. 20412-1. The sequence continues at coordinate 43,257 of NZ_PYQM01000024.1, forward strand.
GTCAAGTTTAAGCAACTTCGCCGCGTACCCAACGGCACTGATGATAAATATGATTCTCCGGATAATATCAATAATGATTTTGTACAAGTGGATGCTGGCACTTATATCAGAACTAATGGCGGCTGGCGTTTCGACTGGTTGACTGATGGCCGTCATATTTTATGGGCAGGGAAAATAGTCCAGAACCCGCTGGGAACACCGAAAGTCGATGCCGCAACATTCCGTGCCTGGGGACGTTTTGCCGCTGATAAAGACAGCCTCTATTTTGATGGCGAACGCACGGATGATAACCGCGGCGAAAAGCAGGTTGATATGGATTCGCTGCAACAAGTCGGCGGTCGCGTTCGTTCAGGTGATTCTGCGGATGTGCTCAAAGATCGCCGCAATATTTATTTTCAAGGGCGTTGGTTAGGCAGTGCACAAGGGTATTCTATTCTTGGCGTTAAATCCTGGACACGTCGCCCCATTCTTTATTCACCTAATAGTTGTGAAAGCAAAAGTAATCCTGGACCGTGGGATACCATTTGGCGAACCCAATCGCAGGTCTTTGTGAATGGAGATGCCATCAATGCCGATCCGGATACCTTTCATCTTGTGCGCTGGATGGCCGGTTCACTACTGATTTATCGCGACAAAAACGGGGAGAAACGTTATTCGTTCGGGAAAGATTGCCGGAGTACGTTTGATCTACAGCGAGATAAAGTAACATGGTTGACGCGTGATGCTTCCCGGCGCGCTAATGACTGCCGGGTTGCGACCATTCCTGATGTTGATCCGGAATATTTTCGCCCGTTGACGCAGAATGTGGCGCAATATAAAGATTCGCTCTATCTGGTGAAGTATGTTTCTGGGGTCGAAAAAACGCTTTCGGTTATTCATTTACCCGACCCCAAACAAGAATTACAGGGAGGCGTTAATATTGTAGGGAATAAAGTTTATTTCATCGCGAGCGCTGATGTGACTATTTTCGATATTAATGGGCATTGGACGTGGTATAAAAGCCCCGATGGCACAACATTAAATTATTTGGCACATGATGACCGCTATACGTATTTTATTAACGAAGATACGGTTGAGCTCTTTGAACTGAAAGGCCAATGGACGTGGTTTAAATACGCCAATGGTCAATTATCAGATACCTTTGCTCATGATGACCATTATATTTATTACGTAGGAGATGGGTTGGTTCGTGATGCGAAGCGGCGTAATGAGACTCGACAACTCAATGCGGCGCATCTTGATAAAAACGGCAGTCTGCTTACCGTTGAAGGTAAGTACACCAGTTACAATAATGAATTGCTTCCACTGAGTGACTGAATCACTTAACAATCAACGATCCTGCTCATGTCAGGATCGTTGATCAAACAAATCACTCACCCGCCAGCGCGCGTGGGAACAGTACATTATTTTCCAGACTGATGTGCTCCATTAAATCATCAATCAGTTCATTAATACCGTTATACATCGCTTTCCAGGTGGTGCAGGCTTCCGGCGGCGGTGTGACGTTATTGGTAATGTGTTTGATAACCTCCAACAGCTCACCTGCTTCATCGTGTTCGCTTTCCATTACGCTGATTGGCCCCATCGCCTGGCTGCCCATGCCTTGTTTGATCATCGGGAAGAGGATCTGCTCTTCTTTCATCATGTGGCTGGAAAGCTCTTCATGCAGCATAGTCAGGTATTTTGTCAGCCCTTTTGGCACGCTCGGTTTGTCGGCGTGAACGCGCTCTACTTTGGTGGCTTGCAGGATCAACTCTGGCAGTTGTTCGCGGTGACGATCGTGGTAGCGCACGATGATATGGTCGATGATTTCTGCCAGCGGCGCGCTACGCCAGTCTTTCTCAATCGGTTGTTCAGCAAGCTTTGCCAGTTCGGCTTCAATGACGTCAACATCCAGTTCTTTACGTGCCGCCGCGCGAGCCAGCGTCTGCTTACCGCCGCAGCAGTAATCCATATCATATTGACGAAACAGAGCCGAAGCGCGAGGAATAGAGAGCGCCAGTTCACCTAAAGGTTGGTCGCGATAAGCCATAGCTGATACCTCATTCTTAATAAGATAAGATGTATTTTAAATGCATCTTTAAGTTAAAAGCTATAACCCTTACGTAGCAGAGGATTATTTAACAGATTGGCAAGGTGTCAACTTTCAGAGACAGGTTCAGCTAAGGGTTTTTCCGGTTTTGCTCTGACTGCAATGATCACGCCGGCCACTAACAGCGCGATACCGCTCAGCGTCATCAGCGGTGGAATTTGTTGGCGGAGTAAAAAGGTGTACAGCAAACCTGCCAGCGTTTCGAAAACAATCAGCGGCCCGAGGATCACCGTCGGTAATCGCTGGCTGGCGACGTTCCAGCAAAGTGCGCCGACCCATGAGCAAAGCACGGCGATAGCAATCATCAGGCTAATAAAGGCCAGTGGACGGGAGCCAAAAGGTAGAGAGAAATCAGGCATTTGCGTATTCAGCCAGAAACAAGCAACAACATAACCGATGAGCGAAACCGGCAGCGTGACCAGCGCCTGCGCCGTCGCCCACATCATTGGATGTTTGTCTGGATTTTCCCGCAGCCAGCGGGCGTTGCGCAATGCATACCACGCCCAGCAAACCACGGAGACTAATGCCAGCATGACGCCTGAGGTATAACGTGCCCAGTCAAAATTGGGGAGACCGTGGTTTAACTCAGCAATATTTACACACGCAAGGCCGATACCAATACAAACCAGCGCCGGGGCGAGTTTCCCCCACGCGAGTTTGCCGTCGCGCTGGCTGTACAACAAATTGGCAAAGACCGGGATCACCACTGGCAGGGTGCCGATAATCATCGTGGAAACAGGCGCGCCGGTTCGCTGAATGGCACTGGCAAGGCAAAAGTAATAGATGAGATTGCCCATCATGGTGAGCATTAGCGCGGTAAGCCAGTCGCGACGTGTCAACTGACGCAGACGCACGCGCCCCAGCCAGGCAATGGGCAGTGCAATTAAACCTAATGCCAGATAGCGTCCCATTGATTGCAGCATCGCCGGGTATTCTGGAACGATCAACGGCCCGACAAAAATAAGCCCCCACATCAACCCTGCTAACAGGGCGTACAGCACGCCGCTAATCATCACTGGCATCCATTGGTCTGTCAGAAGAAATATTCAGGGAACAGAGATGGTTGCTCCCCGCATCCCGTCATTATCAGAGAGGATGCGGGAGGATGCCACTTTAATTAACTAGTTATTAACATTAAAAAGCGCGTTTACGCTTTCGGCTAATGTTGTTGTCGGGCGGCCAATCAGCGTGCTGAGTGTTTTGCTGTCATCAAACAGACCACCTTTTGATGCGCCAACGTCAGAGTCAGCCAGCATATCCGCCAGTCCGCCAGGAAGACCAACGCTTTTCAGCGCTGCGGCGAAATCGGCTTCGCTCATATTCTGGTAGATAACTGGTTTGCCGCTCTGTTTGGTCAGCTCTGCCGCTAACTGTGTCAGCGTCCAGGCGTTGTCGCCCGCCAGCTCATAGACTTTGCCTTCGTGACCTGCTTCGCTAATTACGCGTGCCGCAGCCTCTGCGTAATCTGCACGAGTTGCTGAGGCAATTTTGCCATCGCCCGCCGCACCAATAAATACGCCGTGTTCCAGTGCTGCCGGGGCGCTGGCGAGGTAGTTTTCAGTGTACCAGCCGTTGCGCAGCAGGGTATAAGCGATGCCAGAATCAGCCAGCATTTTCTCCGTCTCGATATGCTCAGCAGCCAGGCCGAGCGGGGAGGTGTCCGCATGTAACAGGCTGGTGTAGGCGATAAATTTCACGCCAGCCGCCTTTGCTGCATTAATAACATTACGATGCTGCGAGGCACGCTGTCCCACTTCGCTGGAAGAGATCAGCAGCAATTTTTCCACGCCCTGTAGCGCAGATGTCAGTGCAGCTTCATCGCCGTAGTCAGCCTGACGCACGCTAATGCCTTGTGCGCTCAAAGCATGCGCTTTTTCCGGATTACGTGCGATAGCCACTATTTGGCTGGCAGAAACGGTTTGCAGCAAAGATTCAATTACATTGTGACCAAGCTGGCCGGTCGCGCCGGTGATTGCGATCATGAGAAATCTCCATTGGTTTGTCTTGTGTTTAAATACGCTAACACCTAAACTAACTTTTAGTAAGTACATACAAAAAGGTAAGTATGAAATGAGTCGGGTAAGCCTGTCGCAACAACTGAAAGAGGGAAACCTCTTCGCTGAGCAGTGTCCGTCGCGGGATGTGTTGAAACACGTTACCAGCCGTTGGGGGGTACTGATTCTGGTGGCGCTGCGCGAAGGCACTCATCGCTTTAGCGACTTGCGGCGTAAAATGGGCGGAGTGAGCGAAAAGATGCTCGCGCAGTCGTTACAGGCGCTGGAGCAGGATGGATTTGTTAACCGTATCGCGTATCCGGTGGTGCCGCCGCATGTGGAATATAGCCTCACACCGCTGGGTGAACAGGTCAGTGAAAAGGTTGCTGCACTGGCAGACTGGATTGAGTTGAATTTGCCAGAGGTGCTGGCGGTGCGGGATGAACGTGCGGCATAACTGCCGGAGACCTACGATTCGTGGTTTGTAGGGCGGATAAGACGCGTCAGCATCGCATCCGCCAGGAAGTGCCGGATGCGATGCATGATGTGTAGACCGAAAACGGTGTGTCTTACTTACTCAAATCCACCTGATAAATCGCAAACCCGATATCATCAGTCGCGACTTTATTCATTGGATACTGACCCTTCTCTTTAATAAAGTCTGCGGCTTTATCGGACGGGGACGTTTCAAAACGAATATCCAGTTTTTTATCACCGGCAATCGGCGCTAAACGCCAGTTATTATCTGCCGCTGGGTGAATTTCTCCTGCACGCTTCGACTCTTCAGCAATCCACGCTGCCAGCACCGAACGGTTCTCATCCGGCGACGCAAAGGCGATATGGCTGTCGCCTGTTCCGGCAAATTTGCCACCGTATGCACGATAATTATTGGTAGCAATCAGGAACATCGCGTCCGGATCAATCGGTTTACCATTAAAGGTCAGATTCTTAATCCTTTCCGCATTGGCATTAATCACCTGACATTCACCGTCATAGCGGGCTGGCTGGGTAACATCAATCTGATAATTCACGCCGTCAATCACATCAAAGTTATAGGTACGGAAGCCATCCCAGTTGATTAATGACTGCGGTTTAGTGCTGTTGGGATCTATCTGGTTAAACTGCCCGGCGGAGCACTCCAGCCACTCTTTAACTTCCTTGCCGCTGGCTTTTACCACAATCAGCGTATTGGGATAGAGATAGAGATCGGCGGCATTACGGAAAGTCAGTTGGCCTTTTTCCACTTCTACATAGCTGGCAGGATCGTTCTTGCGACCGCCAACTTTAAACGGCGCAGCGGCAGAGAGCACCGGCAGTTTTGCCAGATCCGGATCGCCCTGAATGTAATGTTCGACATACGCTTTTTGCGCGTTGTTCACCACCTGCACCGTCGGATCGTCCTGTACCAGCGCCAGATAGCTATACATATTGTCGGCGGATTTCCCGATAGGTTTGCTGACAAACTGGCGTGTGGCATCGTGATCGGCTTTCAGCGTTGCAACCAACTTGCTGTCTTCAGCGGCGAGTGATTTTTTATTGGCGACATCGTAAATCGGGCGAGCTTCCGCTTTTGCTTGCGTCACCTGCCATTTCCCGCTGTCATTATTGAGTTGCAGATCGACCACGCCGAGATGATCGCCCCACATGCCTGGCATTACCGCCGGAACACCGTTAATCGTACCTTTGGCGATATCTACGCCTTTGATATCAGCAAAATCTTTGCCCGGGAAGACGGCATGGGCATGACCAAACATAATGGCATCAACGCCCGGAATTTCACTGAGATAATAAACTGAGTTTTCCGCCATTACTTTATACGGATCGGCAGACAGACCAGAATGCGCCAGAACGACAACGACATCGGCACCTTTCTCGCGCATTTCTGGCACGTACTTGCGCACTGTTTCGGTAATATCGTTAACGGTAACTTTGCCGGATAAATTGGCTTTATCCCATCCCATAATCTGCGGTGGCACGACGCCGATATAGCCAATTTTCAGCGTTTGCTTTTTCCCGTCTTTATCGACTACTTCGGTGTCTTTAATTAAATACGGTGTAAACATCGGCTGGTTGGTTTTTACGTCAATGACATTGGCATTTACATAGGGGAATTTCGCCCCCGCCAGCGCATTTTTCAGGTAATCCAGACCGTAATTAAATTCATGATTGCCGAGTGTGCCGACGGTATAATCCAGCATATTCAGCGCCTTATAGACCGGATGAATATCACCGGCTTTTAATCCTTTAGCCGACATGTAATCCGCCAGCGGACTGCCCTGAATCAGGTCACCGTTATCGACCAACACGCTATTTTTCACTTCATTGCGCGCGTCATTAATCAGGCTCGCGGTGCGTACCAGCCCAAATTTTTCTGTGGATGTGTCTTTGTAATAATCGAAATCCATCATGTTGCTATGCAAATCAGAGGTTTCCATTATGCGTAGATCGACTGTTGCCGCATTCACGCTGGCAGCAATCAGCGTGGCCAGGAGCGTTGCGCTAAACTTAATCATAAGGGACATCCTTTTATGAACGAGAAGATGAAACGTCTTTCATACGGAGCGTGAAGGATGCCATAAATAATAAATCAGGAAACGATGACGCCATCACAGTTGGCGGATTCTATAGCGATGGGGTATAAGTAAAACAATAAGTTAACGCCGCTCACAGAGACGAGGTGGAGAATGTTAGATCAAGTATGCCAGCTTGCACGGATTGCGGGCGATGCCATTATGCAGGTCTACGACGGGACTAAACCGATGGACGTCGCCAACAAAGCAGATGACTCTCCGGTGACGGCGGCAGATATCGCCGCGCATACCGTAATCATGGAAGGATTACGTAAACTGACGCCGGATATCCCCGTTCTTTCTGAAGAAGATCCTCCCGGTTGGGAAGTCCGCCAGCACTGGCAACGTTACTGGCTGGTGGATCCGCTGGACGGCACCAAAGAGTTTATTAAACGAAATGGCGAATTTACCGTTAACATTGCGCTGATCGACAAAGGCAAACCGATATTAGGTGTGGTGTATGCGCCGGTAATGAACGTAATGTACAGCGCGGAGGAAGGAAAAGCCTGGAAAGAAGAGTGCGGCGTGCGCAAGCAGATTCAGGTACGCGACGCTCGCCCGCCTCTGGTTGTCATTAGCCGTTCCCATGCGGATGCGGAGCTGAAAGAGTATCTGCAACAGCTTGGCGAACACCAGACGACATCCATCGGTTCTTCACTGAAATTTTGCCTGGTGGCGGAAGGGCAGGCTCAGCTCTACCCGCGTTTTGGGCCAACCAATATTTGGGACACCGCTGCCGGTCATGCTGTGGCTGCCGCTGCCGGAGCACACGTCCACGACTGGCAGGGGAAACCGCTGGATTACACTCCGCGTGAATCCTTCCTGAATCCAGGGTTCCGGGTTTCTATTTATTAAGCAACTTATGCAGCAAGTCCATCACTTGCTGCACCTCTTCCTGAGTGAGCGCTCCATCTTTTGCCCATTGCACGCGACCGTCTTTATCCAGCACTGCAATGGCGGAACTCTCTTCATCCAACTGCCAGGCGCTGCGTGCGATGCCGTTGCTGTCGACAATAAACTGTGACCACGGATAGAGCTTTTTATTGCTCTCCAGGCTGCTACGTACAAACATACCTGAACCGGGGATAGCGTCGTCGGTGTTCACAATGGTGGTCGTCTGGTAGCGATCATGCGGCAGTTTTGCCGATTTAATCGCTTCAATCAGCGTCGCATTTTTCTCTTTTGCGGAGGTGCGACCGGCAATATGTTGCAGTACCCGCACTTTCCCCACTAACTGTGCGCTGTTCCAGGTATTGTAGCTAAACTGATCTTTATCAAGTACTAACTCGCCACGATCGGCAATGCCAATTGGTGGTACTCGCTGACCGGTTTCGAATTTATGCGCGGAGGCCATCATCGGCAGTAGCAAGCAAGTCAGCGCGAGAATCTTGCGTAGGGTCATAGTGTTTCCTTCTTATCGTATGCAGGTGATCCGACCACTTGGGGCGGACTTTTAATCATATGTGCTATTTATCGAATTTCCCGCAAGTGTGGTGCCAGTTTGCGGACAAGCGCACAAATCATATGAAAAATGAATGCTTATACTGAAGATTGTGGTTAGGCGAAAAGATAATTCTGAATAACTGTAACGTTAAGGTAAAAAACTTTATACACACTGGAAACATTGCAGCGATAGACTATAGTCATCAGGCATTAAAATTTGCGCCTCATAATAGTTGGGCCGATTGTGGCACCACAAAGGCGTAATACTCAGCAGGAGATAACAATGAAAATTTTCCAACGGTACAACCCACTGCAGGTGGCGAAGTACGTGAAAATCCTGTTCCGTGGACGGTTATACATCAAGGACGTTGGCGCTTTTGAATTTGATAAGGGTAAGATTCTTATCCCAAAAGTGAAGGATAAGCTGCATTTGTCAGTGATGTCCGAAGTTAACCGTCAGGTTATGCGTCTGCAAACAGAGATGGCTTAACCAGCGTGCTATGCAGTAATAAGACGGCTCCTGATTCAGGAGCCGTTGATGTTTCTGGGGTTATGCGACGCTTTCTTCTTTATTTTTATCTTTAGCGTCAGGCTGTTTCGGTGAAAGGGCGGTGGCTTTGCTGTCGATCCGCGTCACCAGCAGTTGGTCGATGCGGTAGTTATCGATATCCACCACTTCAAATTTGTAGCCGGAGAGTTTCACTGAATCGGTGCGTTTCGGGATCTTACGCAGCATAAACATCATAAAGCCGCCGATGGTTTCGTAGTTGCCCGACTGCGGGAACTCGTCAATATCCAGCACACGCATCACGTCGTCAATCGGCGTACCGCCATCGATTAGCCATGAGTTCTCATCACGCGCGACAATCTGTTCTTCCAGCCCCTGACCGACCAGATCGCCCATCAACGTGGTCATCACGTCGTTGAGGGTAATTATCCCCACCACCAGGGCGTACTCGTTCATGATTACCGCAAAGTCTTCACCCGCAGCTTTAAAACTTTCCAGCGCCTCAGAGAGGGTCAGAGTGTCAGGTACGATCAGCGTGTTGCGAATCTGCACGCCGCTATTCAGTGCCAGACTTTGATTGGCCAGCACGCGGTTCAGCAGATCTTTCGAGTCCACATAGCCGATGATGTGGTCGATATCTTCATTACAGACGAGGAATTTTGAGTGCGGATGCTCCGCCACTTTATTCTTCAGACTTTGCTCATCTTCATGGAGATCGAACCAAATCACGTTTTCACGCGGCGTCATGGAAGACGGCACGGTACGGGATTCCAGTTCAAACACGTTTTCGATCAGCTCGTGTTCCTGTTTACGCAGTACTCCAGCCAGTGCACCGGCTTCCACCACCGCGTAGATGTCATCAGAAGTGATGTCATCTTTACGTACCATCGGCAATTTAAAGATACGGAAGATCATGTTTGCCAGGCCGTTGAAAAACCACACCAGAGGGGTGCAGACGAACAGGCAGAAGCGCATCGGGTTGATGATACGCAAAGCCACAGCTTCTGGCGCAATCATACCGATGCGTTTCGGGGTTAAATCCGCAAACAGAATAAACATGCCAGTCACTAATGAGAAAGAGAGAATAAAGCTCAGTTGCTCAGAGAGTTCCGCTGATATATAGCGAGAGAACAGGCTGTTAAAAGCCGGAGAGAACGCCGCATCACCGACGATACCACCGAGTATCGCCACCGCGTTCAGACCAATTTGCACCACGGTAAAGAACATGCCGGGATTTTCCTGCATATCCAGAACGCGCTGGGCGTTTATATTGCCTTCATCAGCCAGCAGTTTAAGTTTGATTTTGCGTGAGGCGGCAAGCGAGATCTCGGACATCGAGAAGAACGCACTCACAGCGATCAAGCATAGTATGACTAAAATACTGTTTAACATATCTTATCCGACCGTTCAGGTCAGATCCTCGGAAGGGGAAGTTGATTAATTTGTGCGAAATACACATTGAAAGCCGGTTCGAAGAGAGTGAACCGACATTTTCAGTGGCTAGTATAGCGTAAGGTTCTGTAAAGTCGCCAGAGGGTTAAATTTTTGCTTCATTTCGCTTTAGTTCAGCCTTTTATTGCTACGCTTCAGGCGGCAGGCAAACGCCGATCCCACCAATTCCACAATAGCCATATGGGTTTTTGTGCAGATATTGTTGGTGGTCATCTTCGGCATAATAAAACGGTGTAGCGTTGGCGATCTCGGTGGTTATCTGGCGATCGTCACCGACGGTGAGCATTGCGGCCTGAAAACGTTCCAGACTGGCGCGGGCGGCAGCGTCCTGTTCTGGTGTCAGCGGGTAAATTGCGGAACGATACTGCGTGCCGTGGTCATTGCCCTGACGCATCCCTTGTGCGGGATCGTGATTCTCCCAGAATACCTGTAACAGTTGTTCGTAGCTGATCACTGACGGATCGTAAACCACGCGTACCGCTTCGGCGTGGCCGGTATCACCAGAACACACTTCCCGATAGGTCGGGTTTGGCGTGTAACCGCCGGTATAGCCTGCGGCAGTGCTGTAAACACCGGGAAGTTGCCAGAAAAGGCGTTCCACGCCCCAGAAACAGCCCATAGCAAAAATGGCGATCTCCATTCCGTCAGGCACATTGGTCATTGAGTGGCCGTTGACCGCATGCAATGTGGCTACAGGCATCGGGGTATTACGTCCAGGAAGGGCATCGGCGGGGGAAACCAGATGCTTTTTATCAAATAAACTCATAGTGTTGCTCTCCCGAAAGTCGGCCTTTGGGGATTAGGTTGTAACAAGAGACGTATTTGCACACAATAACCCCCGTGAATGTGTATAAAGTAAACCATAAGAAATATTTTGGGTTTAGTCTGCTTTTAAATCCATATGGCTGGATTTTTGTTAAGCCGTTTAACGGAGTTCCAGGGGCAGGAACAAAGGATATTCAGGAGAAAATGTGCGCTATATCCGACAGTTATGCTGTGTAAGCTTACTCTGCTTTAGCGGAGCTGCCGTCGCCGCGAACGTCCGTCTACAGGTCGAAGGGTTATCGGGGCAGCTAGAAAAGAACGTTCGTGCGCAGCTTTCTACGATTGAAAGTGATGAAGTTACGCCAGATCGGCGCTTTCGCGCACGTGTTGATGATGCTATCCGCGAAGGTCTGAAGGCGCTGGGCTATTACCAGCCGACCATTGAATTTGATCTCCGACCACCGCCAAAGAAGGGGCGGCAGGTGTTGATCGCCAAAGTCACGCCCGGCGTGCCGGTGTTGATTGGCGGCACTGATGTGGTTTTGCGCGGCGGTGCGCGGACTGATAAAGACTATTTGAAGTTGCTCGATACCCGCCCGGCTATAGGCACGGTGCTGAATCAGGGCGACTACGAAAATTTCAAAAAGTCCTTAACCAGCATCGCGTTGCGTAAAGGCTATTTCGATAGCGAATTTACCAAAGCACAGTTGGGTATCGCACTTGGCTTGCATAAAGCCTACTGGGATATTGATTACAACAGTGGCGAACGCTACCGCTTTGGGCATGTGACCTTCGAAGGATCACAGATCCGCGATGAGTACCTGCAAAATCTGGTGCCGTTTAAAGAGGGCGATGAGTACGAATCTAAAGATCTGGCGGAACTGAACCGCCGTCTCTCCGCTACTGGTTGGTTTAACTCGGTGGTGGTTGCACCGCAGTTTGATAAAGCGCGAGAAACTAAAGTATTGCCACTGACTGGCGTCGTTTCGCCGCGCACGGAAAACACCATTGAAACCGGGGTCGGGTACTCAACGGACGTTGGCCCACGAGTTAAAGCCTCGTGGAAAAAGCCGTGGATGAACTCTTACGGTCACAGCCTGACCACCAGCACAAGTATCTCTGCACCGGAACAGACTCTCGATTTTAGTTATAAAATGCCGCTGCTTAAGAACCCACTGGAACAATACTATCTGGTACAGGGTGGTTTTAAGCGCACTGATCTGAATGATACCGAATCCGATTCCACCACCCTGGTTGCTTCCCGTTACTGGGATCTTTCCAGTGGCTGGCAGCGTGCCATTAACCTGCGCTGGAGTCTCGACCACTTTACTCAGGGTGAAATCACTAACACCACGATGCTGTTTTATCCTGGGGTCATGATTAGCCGGACGCGATCACGCGGCGGCCTGATGCCGACCTGGGGCGACTCGCAGCGTTACTCTATCGACTACTCCAACACCGCCTGGGGATCGGATGTCGATTTCTCCGTATTCCAGGCGCAGAACGTCTGGATCCGCACACTTTACGATCGCCATCGCTTTGTCACTCGCGGCACGCTGGGCTGGATTGAAACCGGTGACTTCGACAAAGTACCGCCGGATTTACGTTTCTTCGCCGGGGGCGACCGCAGTATTCGCGGCTATAAATACAAATCGATCGCTCCGAAATACGCCAATGGTGACTTGAAAGGGGCATCAAAGCTAATTACCGGATCGCTGGAGTATCAGTACAACGTGACCGGAAAATGGTGGGGCGCGGTGTTTGTCGACAGCGGCGAAGCGGTAAGCGATATTCGCCGCAGTGACTTTAAAACCGGCACCGGGGTTGGCGTGCGTTGGGAATCGCCGGTCGGGCCGATCAAGCTCGATTTCGCCGTTCCGGTCGCTGACAAAGACGAGCATGGTTTACAGTTTTACATCGGTCTGGGGCCAGAATTATGAGTTTATGGAAAAAAATCAGCCTCGGCGTAGTCATCGTTATTTTACTGTTGCTGGGATCAGTGGCGTTTCTGGTGGGCACCACCAGCGGCCTGCATCTGGTATTTAAAGCGGCAGACCGTTGGGTGCCAGGGCTGGATATTGGCAAGGTCACCGGTGGCTGGCGCGACCTTACCTTGTCTGACGTTCGTTATGAGCAGCCAGGCGTGGCGGTAAAAGCGGGCAATCTGCATCTGGCGGTCGGGCTGGAGTGCCTGTGGGACAGCAGTGTTTGTATTAACGATTTGGCACTGAAGGATATTCAGGTCAACATCGACAGTAAAAAAATGCCCCCTTCAGAGCAAGCGGAGGAAGAGGAAGATAGCGGGCCGCTGGATCTCTCTACGCCATATCCCATCACCCTGACGCGGGTAGCGCTGGATAACGTCAACATTAAGATTGATGACACTACGGTGTCGGTGATGGATTTCACCTCCGGTCTGAACTGGCAAGAGAAAACCCTGACCCTGAAACCGACATCGCTGAAAGGGCTGTTGATTGCCCTGCCGAAAGTGGCAGAAGTGGCGCAGGAAGAAGTTGTCGAACCGAAGATTGAAAATCCGCAGCCGGATGAAAAACCGCTGGGCGAAACGCTGAAAGATCTCTTTTCTCGCCCGGTATTACCGGAGATGACCGACGTACATTTGCCGCTCAACCTGAACATTGAAGAGTTTAAGGGTGAGCAACTGCGCGTGACGGGCGACACGGACATCACCGTGCACACCATGCTGCTGAAAGTCAGTAGCATCGATGGCAATACCAAACTGGACGCACTTGATATCGACTCTAATCAGGGGAGCGTTAATGCCAGTGGCACGGCGCAACTGTCCAATAACTGGCCGGTAGATATCACCCTCAATAGCACACTGAACGTGGAGCCACTAAAAGGCGAAAAAGTGAAGCTGAAAGTGGGTGGTGCGCTGCGCGAACAACTGGAGATTGGCGTTAATCTTTCCGGTCCGGTGGATATGGATCTGCGCGCCCAGACGCGGCTGGCAGAAGTCGGATTGCCGCTCAACGTGGAAGTAAACAGCAAACAGCTTTACTGGCCGTTTACTGGCGAGAAGCAGTATCAGGCGGATGATCTGAAACTGAAACTCACCGGAAAAATGACTGATTACACGCTCTCTATGCACATGGCGGTGAAGGGGCATGAGATCCCGCCAGCGACCATTACCCTCGATGCAAAGGGCAATGAACAGCAGGTTAATCTCGACAAACTTACCGTCGCAGCGCTGGAAGGGAAAACCGAGTTGAAAGCGTTACTCGACTGGCAGCAGGCGATTAGCTGGCGTGGTGAGTTAACGCTTAACGGCATTAACACTGCGAAAGAGTTCCCGGAGTGGCCGTCAAAACTCAATGGTTTGATCAAAACCCGAGGCAGCCTGTACGGCGGCACCTGGCAGATGGACGTACCAGAGTTGAAGCTGACCGGCAATGTTAAACAGAACAAAGTGAACGTTGACGGAACGCTGAAAGGCAACAGTTATATGCAGTGGACGATCCCAGGTCTGCATCTGGAACTGGGGCCAAACAGTGCCGAAGTGAAAGGCGAGTTGGGGGTAAAAGATCTCAATCTTGATGCCACCATCAACGCGCCGGGGCTGGATAATGCGCTACCAGGACTGGGCGGTACAGCGAAAGGGTTGGTGAAAGTACGCGGTACTGTGGAAGCGCCACAACTACTGGCAGATATTACCGCGCGCGGTTTGCGTTGGCAGGAACTCTCCGTAGCGCAGGTTCGTGTGGAAGGCGATATCAAATCCACCGATCAGATTGCGGGTAAACTCGACGTGCGCGTTGAGCAAATCTCGCAGCCGGATGTGAATATCAACCTCGTCACTCTGAACGCGAAAGGCAGCGAAAAGCAGCACGAGTTACAACTGCGGATTCAGGGCGAGCCGGTTTCCGGGCAGCTCAATCTGGCAGGGAGTTTTGATCGCAAAGAAGAACGTTGGAAGGGAACACTTAGCAATACGCGCTTCCAGACGCCGGTCGGCCCGTGGTCGCTGACGCGTGATATCGCACTGGACTACCGCAATCAGGAGCAAAAAATCAGCATCGGGCCACACTGCTGGCTTAACCCGAATGCGGAACTGTGCGTGCCGCAAACCATTGATGCCGGGGCTGAAGGGCGTGCGGTGGTGAATCTCAACCGTTTCGACCTGGCAATGCTGAAGCCGTTTATGCCGGAAACCACTCAGGCCAGCGGTATCTTTACAGGTAAAGCGGATGTCGCCTGGGATACCACCAAAGAAGGGCTGCCGCAGGGCAGTGTTACTCTTTCCGGGCGTAACGTGCAGGTGACGCAAACCGTCAACGATGCGGCGCTGCCAGTAGCGTTTCAGACGCTGAACCTGATGGCGGAGTTGCGTAATAACCGTGCCGAGCTGGGCTGGACAATCCGTCTGACTAATAACGGTCAGTTTGATGGTCAGGTACAGGTAACCGATCCACAAGGGCGGCGTAACCTCGGCGGCAACGTGAATATCCGTAACTTCAACCTCGCGATGGTAAACCCCATCTTTACGCGTGGTGAAAAAGCGGCGGGTATGGTGAGCGCCAACTTACGTCTGGGCGGTGATGTGCAGAGCCCGCAGTTGTTTGGTCAGCTCCAGGTCACTGGTGTGGATATCGATGGCAACTTTATGCCGTTTGATATGCAGCCGAGCCAGCTTGCGGTCAACTTTAACGGTATGCGCTCGACGCTGGCGGGCACTGTGCGAACCCAGCAGGGGGAAATTTACCTGAACGGTGATGCTGACTGGAGTCAGATTGAAAACTGGCGTGCGCGGGTGACGGCAAAAGGCAGTAAGGTGCGGATCACCGTACCGCCGATGGTGCGCATGGATGTGTCGCCAGATGTCGTATTCGAAGCCACACCAAGCCTGTTTACCCTCGATGGCCGCGTGGATGTACCGTGGGCGCGCATTGTGGTGCACGATCTACCGGAAAGTGCGGTGGGCGTCTCCAGCGATGTGGTAATGCTCAACGATAACCTGCAACCGGAGGAGGCGAAAACGGCATCGATTCCGATCAACAGCAACCTGATTGTTCACGTTGGCAACAATGTGCGCATTGATGCCTTCGGCCTGAAAGCGCGACTGACGGGCGATCTCAATGTCGTACAGGACAAACAAGGTCTGGGTCTGAACGGGCAGATCAACATTCCGGAAGGTCGCTTCCATGCCTATGGTCAGGATCTGATTGTGCGTAAAGGTGAACTGCTGTTCTCTGGCCCGCCGGATCAACCGTATCTCAATATCGAAGCGATTCGTAACCCGGATGCAACAGAAGACGACGTGATCGCCGGTGTTCGTGTCACCGGGCTGGCGGATGAGCCGAAAGCGGAGATCTTCTCTGACCCGGCGATGTCACAACAGGCGGCATTGTCCTACTTGTTACGCGGACAAGGGCTGGAGAGCGATCAGAGTGACAGCGCGGCGATGACCTCGATGCTGATTGGTCTGGGGGTTGCACAAAGTGGTCAGATTGTGGGTAAAATCGGTGAGACATTTGGCGTAAGTAATTTAGCGCTCGACACCGAGGGGGTAGGCGATTCCTCCCAGGTGGTGGTCAGCGGCTATGTATTACCAGGCCTACAAGTGAAATACGGCGTGGGGATATTTGACTCTATAGCAACACTCACGTTACGTTATCGCCTGATGCCGAAGCTATATCTGGAAGCCGTGTCTGGTGTAGACCAGGCACTGGATTTGCTCTATCAGTTCGAGTTTTAGCTATGCGAATATTTGTCTACGGCAGTTTACGCCACAAACAAGGCAACAGCCACTGGATGACCAATGCCCAGTTGCTGGGCGATTTCAGTATCGATAACTACCAGTTGTATAGCCTGGGCCACTATCCAGGCGCAGTTCCGGGGAACGGAACGGTACACGGTGAAGTTTATCGTATTGACAACGCCACGCTGGCCGAACTTGATGCCTTGCGCACCAGGGGCGGTGAATACGCGCGCCAGTTGATTCAGACGCCGTACGGGAGTGCATGGATGTACGTATATCAACGACCCGTCGATGGATTAAAGCTGATTGCAAGCGGCGACTGGTTAGACAGGGATAAGCCATAATTAAACACGCCACCTTCGGGTGTAATGCCAGTCAGTTAAGCAACTGACTGGCTCTTTTTCGGGGCTGTGGGGTATTTCCAGGGCCTCTCCTTTACCACTCTCGGGAAGGCCCTTTCCCTTCTTGTCGGTAATTTCACAAGTTGTC
>NZ_PYQM01000025.1:0-60243 GCF_003027595.1 Escherichia sp. 20412-1
CAACCAGTTGAGCGGATTCGCGTTTAAACTCTGCGCTGAAATTTCTTTTTTTCATTGGAGCACCTGTGTTGTTCTGAGGTGAGCATATCACCTCTGTTCAGGTGGCCAAATTTAGTGTGCCACTACATACACCCATCGGAATATGCCGCACGCCGATAGAGTCGCTTTCCTGCGGATCGGTGTACAAGTTAAACACCGACGATCCGGCCGTTTGCATTATCGTACCGGTGAATCCACCCTGATACCCGCTCTGTGTATACGCGTATGGTTGCTGAATGAGAACATGATATTTGAACTCATCCATACGTACAGCGGCGAGTTTGCCGTTGAGGAAGTAGTGTTCAGCCTTGCGGTTAGACTGACCGTTTGTTCCGAGGAAGAAAGAGGTCTGGTCTACGCCATCGATAAAGGTCGTTTTCGGCACTAAATTCGCCACTTTCGCTCCAGGATGCCCTGCCAGATCCAGCGAGGTTGGGAAGAGATCGGCCAGATCGACAATACCGTCGGATTTACGCGGTTGGATCATGCCTTTCCAGTACACGAAGGTGGGTACGCGAACGCCGCCTTCCCAGGTAGAACCTTTCGCGCCACGGAACGGTGTGCGACCGTGCGGTGGCACTTCGGCTTCCGGATCGTTATCGGAGGTAAAGACAATCAGCGTGTTATCAAGCTGACCATTTTTCTCCAGTGCTTTATAGAGATTAGCGAACACATCGTTCATTTCTACCATGCAGTCGCCGTAAGAGGTGCGTGCCGGAGAACTACCGGCATATTTGGCATTCGGTAGTTATCGAAGTGGCAGCCGCGCGTACCGTAATACAAGAAGAATGGTTTATCGCTCTTCGCCATTTTGTCGAGGAACTTAACGCCATATTCCATCCAGCGTTGATCAAGATCTTCCATATACTTCGGCGTAATATCGGCAATGGCTTGCTGCTCACCGCCGCGCACCGCATGAACGTCATCTTTGCTGAACGGTAATTGCTTGATGTACTCAGAACGGTCCGGACTCAGGGCGACTTCCGGATTGACGTGAACATCGCGCCATTCGGTATACATATCAGACACCGAGTTAAAGCCGCGGAAATCATCAAAGCCGACGTTCTGTGGCTGCGACTCTTTGTTTTCTCCCATATGCCATTTACCGATGGCCTGAGTGACGTAACCTTGATCATGCAATAATTGCGGCAGGGTAGTTAACCCTTGCAGACCACCTGGTTGTCCGTACATCGGCGGCATCAAAATGCCGTGGTGGATAGAATACTGTCCGGTGAGAATCGTCGCGCGGGTTGGTGAAGAACTGGGTTGAGAATACGCGGAGGTTAAAATCAGCCCCTGGCTGGCAACGGCGTCAATATCTGGTGTTGGGTTACCCACCGCCACACCGCCACCATTAAAGCCAACATCCATCCAGCCCACGTCATCCAGCAAGAAAATAACCACATTCGGTTTCTTACCTGTTTTTTTCTCTAATTCTGCCAGCTTCTGCTGAGTTTCTTTATCCTGCGCCGGATGCTGCATTACCGGCATCATATTATCGGCAATGGTGGTTGCCGGTTTAACCAGGTATTGATTTGGGTGATCGTAACCAGCAAATCCTTTGCGTGCGGTGGCGGTTGACGGGGTATCTGCAGCGCTGGCCATTAATGGAAGAGCGGCAGCGACAGCGACAACAAGAAGCTTGGGTGAGAACGAAAATTCCATGCAAAATGCTCCGATTTAATGTCATCAAAATGATGGCGTAGTTAAGCATTGATAATTGAGGTCCCTCTCCCTGACAGGATGATTTCATAAATAATGATGATGAAAATAAATTATCTATTTATCTTAAGAATAAATTGAAATATCAGGAGAGCGTTTTCAATCCTACCCCCCGTGCATGCGATATGTAAGGCGTGTTTATTATATCGCGTTGATTATTGATGCTGTTTTTAGTTTTGTTTGTAATTAATATGCGTGTCATTAATTGCTTATATTTAATCATTCATATCACATATAAAAAAGCATCAGGTTAAGGGAAGGATTTACTCGGTAATTTATTAAATATGAAGAAAAAAGGGTTACAGATTTTTCTCATAACAAGTATTAGGGGATGTTATTACCCCATCCTCTGTGGCATAATAACTGAGTAGATGCTCATTCCATCTCTTATGTTCGCCTTAGTGCCTCATAAACTCAGGAATGACGCAGAGCCGTTTACGGTGCTTATCGTCCACTGACAGATGTCGCTTTTGCCTCATCAGACACCATGGACACAACGTTGAGTGAAGCACCCACTTGTTGTCATACAGACCTGTTTTAACGCCTGCTCCGTAATAAGAGCAGGCGTTTTTTTATCTATTCAGGAAAGGCCCGGAGGCTCTGCGCCTCCAGGTGAGAAAGGATTACTGCGGTGGGTTGTTCTGTAACGTCAGCATCAAACCGTCGCGGCGCATTGCAGCGGCTTCTTCCGGCTTGTGCAGTCTGTCCAGCACGTCAGCAAGCCATGCATAATCGTAGGCATCCGGGCGTTGTTTCAGCGCCGCGCGGAAGGCGAGAGATGCTTCCTGCCATTCGCCATGCTTCATCAGCGACTGACCCAATGTGCTCCACAACAGCGGGCGATCGCCCACGTTTTTAATCTGCTGGCGCAGCACCTTTTCCAGTTGTTCTGGATTATTGGTTTTCAGGCGTGGGATTGGTAGCAGCAGGCGATCGTCATACTGGCGTTTCAGGCCGTCGATGATAATTTGCTGGGCGGTGTCATGATCGTCACACTCAATAAGATGTTCTGCCATTGCCACCTGCAACGCCACCTGATGACGCGTTTTCCGGCTTTGATTTTTCCACCAGTTTCGCAAACCTTCACTACCGTCATCAGCACGAGCCTGATCCATCAGGCCAATCCATGCCTGTTGTTCCAGCATTGCGCGATGTTCTTCATCACCAACGTGAGCTTTTGCCATTGACGGGATGATGTCCAGCAGCGAACTCCACGCACCGGTGCGGATATAAGCTTGTTCCGCCAGACGCAGCACTTCAGGATGGCGTGGCGTGACTTCCAGCAACTTATCTACGCCGTGGCGTGCAGCATGATTTTCATTGCGTGCCAGTTGCAGGCGCACGCGGGCAATTTCTACCGGAATGGTGTCATTGCCTGCAAGTTCTGCTGCGCGTTCCAGATGCTGATTGGCGCGCGCTTCATCGCCGCGTTGTTGTGCGGCTTCAGCAGCCAGCAGGTAGTTCACTACCGGTTGTTCAGCGTGATCGGCATTTTTCGCCATCAGCTTTTCAACCTGCTGGTAATCACCTTCCGCCAGTTTCAGCAGCGCCTGTTCGGTCTGCTTACGTGCGCGGCGGCGTTTACGCCCGACAAACCAACCGCGGGTGTGCGCGCCGGTGCGGAAAATCCGTCGCAGTAGCCACTCGATAGCAAACAGCACCACCATTGCCAGTATAAAAATGATCGCCAGACCCGTGACGCTGGTTTCGATATTGTAGTTGTCGGTTTGAATCAGTACGTAACCCTGATGCCCGGCAATCATCGGACCAACCACGATCCCCGCAATAAGCAGAACAAAGAGTAACAACACTTTTAGCATGGTTATTCTCCTTGCGGCGCGGCTGCCGGAGTATCAGCTTGCGGTGCAGGTGCAGATTTAGCTTCCGTTGCTGGTGCTACAGGCTGTGCCAACAGATTACGCACGCGGGTTTGCATCAGCTTTTCCAGCATTGCCTGGCTTTGCAGGGTTTCCGGGAGATCCATCGAAATATTCTGCTGACTTAGCTGATCCACTTCGTCGAGAAACGCTTTGGTAGTGGCATCGTCAGTGTCGTAATAAGCACGTACCCAGGTAGAGACGTTTTCCAGCGCCTGGCGGTAGGTTTCTTCCTGATGACGCGGTACAGCTTGTGCTGCGACCAGCAGACGGGAACGAATATTTTCGCGCAGGTAGATATCTTGATTCGGCGCTAACAGGGGTACGGCGGTGTCATCACGACG
The DNA here is from genome assembly GCF_003027595.1 of Escherichia sp. 20412-1. NCBI lineage: Bacteria > Pseudomonadati > Pseudomonadota > Gammaproteobacteria > Enterobacterales > Enterobacteriaceae > Escherichia > Escherichia sp. 20412-1. Next base: position 3,983 of record NZ_PYQM01000025.1, read on the forward strand.
CCGAATCGTAATGAAGTTATCCATAAAGTTCTGCCAGCTCTTTTGCAGATTGATACGCCATTCGCTGATGGAGCTGGAAAGCTCTTCACCATTGGAATCCATTGGTGAACCGTCACTGTCATTGTCGGCCAGACGCAGGTTATCTACCTGATTAGAAAGTTGATTCAACTTGAGGATGATACCGTCATAATCGACCTGTGATACCGCAGAAAGGCTGGCGATGTCATCGGTAATTGCCCGGCGAACGGTAATAAGACTTGGGTCATTCATATCGGCCAGGCTGGCATCTGCGCTTTTCAGTAGCGCAGCGGCGGTGGTGACGTCCTGATCGCTCCACAGCTTACGTCCGGCGAGCTTCACCAGAAAATCTGCCTGCGCCAGCAGCCAGGTTTTAGCATCGCTTCCGGAAATGGTGGCGACCTTTTGTTGAACTTCATCCAGTTGTTTTGCTAACGCTTCTTGCTGACGGTTTGCCTGCTCTAACTGCGTAGCCTGTTGTTTGATGATACCTTCCAGTTCTGCTTTTTGGCTCTCCTGGGCTTTTTGTAGCGCAGTGAGCTGGTTAGCGAGGACATCGCTGGTGGCCGTCTGATTGACGGCCTGTTGTTTACCCCAGCCATACAAACCGACACCTGCAGCCAGAGCAATAGCGATAGCCACCGCACTTAAAATCAGAGCAGTACTGTTATTACTCTTTTTTTCTACTGTGACAGATTGTGGCGTGGTGTCCACGGCCTCCCTGGTCTCTTCAACCACGGCGGAGGTTTTTTCTTGTTCCGTCATTATGGCTTCCTGTTATGAGAGTTATTGTAATGCCCGTAAAAGCGCATCGTTGTCAGCGTTATCAGCGACCTGAATGTCTTGCCAACCCAGTTCCCGGGCGAGTTTCGCCAGACGCTCGCTGACGACCAGTAGTCGACAGCGTAGTAACCAGTGCTCACGATACCATCGTGGAATCAGCGACCAGAGCTGTTGCAACATTTCACCGCTGGTAACAACGACCGTTGTCACTTCGCGGGACTGCCAGCGCATCGCTTCTTCTGCACCATCGTAATGAATGGCGCATCGTTGATAACATTCGCAAAAAGTAACTTCAGCCTCGCGTGCCGTCAGGGTTTCCCCAATCAGCTCACGACCGCCGTTGCCACGTAAAATTAGCGCACGTTTTCCCGCAATATTTTGTAATTCAGGTAATTGTAGCAAGACTTCACTGATTTCCCGATCATGCGGATAACGAACTTCATGTCCGCTCACGGTATGCAGCGCCAGCGCCGTGGTACGGCCAATAGCGAAATAAGTGGGTAGGGTGGGCCACTTAAGACCTTGCTGATGTAGCTGTGACTGGGCAAAAGCAACGGCATGTTGCGAAAGGGCAAACAACAGATCGCCTTCGCTCAGCTCCGCCAGCCGGTCGGCAAGTTGTGGCAATTGCCGACCAGGGGAAAACTCAATCAGCGGAAAATGCCAGGCCACCTGCCCCAGTGTGCGCAGACGGCTCACTAACTCTTCTCCAGCGGGAGACGGGCGGGTGACCAGGATACTCATGCCGGAGCGTCTCCGTTATAGACTTCAGCAAGGATTTCACGTGCGCCGTTATTCAATAGCTCTTCTGCCAGCGAAATGCCCATTTGCCCGGCATCTTGCGGCGCACCACGGCGTTCACCGCGAATAATCTGCGAACCGTCCGGTGCGCCGACCAGTGCACGCAGCCAGATTTCGCCATCAATAAGTTCGGCGTAGCTACCAATCGGCACCTGGCAACCGCCTTCAAGACGGGTATTCATGGCGCGTTCGGCGGTGACGCGCAGTGCAGTTTCGTGGTGATTGAGCGCGGCAAGAAGCTCGCGGGTGCGCGTATCATCAAGGCGGCATTCAATGCCCACCGCACCTTGTCCTACAGCCGGAAGAGAAACTTCTGGCGGCAGCGCGGCGCGAATGCGTGACTCCAGCCCTAAACGTTTTAAGCCAGCCACGGCAAGAATAATGGCATCGTATTCGCCATTATCCAGTTTACTCAGACGAGTACCGACATTGCCGCGCAGAGAACGGATAATGAGATCCGGACGGCGTTCAGCCAGTTGGCACTGACGGCGTAAGCTGGAAGTTCCGACGATGCTGCCCGCAGGTAACGCATCCAGACTGTCATAGTTATTGGAGACAAAGGCATCGCGAGGATCTTCACGCTCGCAAATGGTGACCAGCCCCAGACCTTGCGGAAATTCAACCGGCACATCTTTCATTGAATGTACGGCGATATCGGCACGGTTTTCCAGGAGCGCGACTTCCAGCTCTTTCACAAATAAGCCTTTCCCGCCTACCTTCGCCAGCGGCGTATCAAGAATCACATCGCCGCGCGTCACCATCGGCACCAGTTCAACCACCAGCCCTGGATGGCTCGCCATCAACTTGTCTTTGACATAATGTGCCTGCCAGAGTGCAAGTGGGCTTTGGCGTGTGGCAATTCTTAAAACATTGTCTAACATGCTTGTTACCGTCATTATCATCCATGGTCCATCCTAACATCCTTGCCGGAGCGATGTCAGTGTTGTGGTGAAACGTAGATGCCTGAGCAAAACGTAAAATATAGCCAGGCGGTGGATCCTGACAGGCGCTTCAAGCCGTCGTAATAAGGAATTTACAGAGAATAAACAGTGCTACACTTGTATGTAGCGCATCTTTCTTTACGGTCAACCAGCAAGGTGTTAAATTGATCACGTTTTAGACCATTTTTTCGTCGTGAAACTAAAAAAACCAGGCGCGGAAAGTGGTACGGTTACCTTTGACATACGAAATATCCCGAATGCCGCGTGTTTCCGTTGATGTTGCCGGAATCACAGACATGACGGGTAGCAAATCAGGCGATACGTCTTGTACCTCTATATTGAGACTCTGAAACAGAGACTGGATGCCATAAATCAATTGCGCGTGGATCGCGCGCTTGCTGCTATGGGGCCTGCATTCCAACAGGTCTACAGTCTGCTGCCGACATTGTTGCACTATCACCATCCGCTAATGCCGGGTTACCTTGATGGTAACGTTCCCAAGGGCATTTGCCTTTATACGCCTGATGAAACCCAACGCCACTACCTGAACGAACTGGAACTGTATCGTGGAATGTCAGTACAGGATCCGCCAAAAGGCGAGCTTCCAATTACTGGCGTATACACAATGGGCAGCACCTCGTCCATAGGGCAAAGTTGTTCCTCTGATCTGGATATCTGGGTCTGCCATCAATCGTGGCTGGATAGCGAAGAGCGTCAGTTACTGCAACGTAAATGCAGCTTGCTGGAAAGCTGGGCCGCCTCATTGGGGGTGGAAGTTAGCTTCTTCCTGATTGATGAAAACCGTTTCCGCCACAACGAAAGTGGCAGTCTGGGGGGCGAAGATTGTGGCTCCACCCAGCATATACTGCTACTTGATGAATTTTACCGTACCGCCGTGCGTCTCGCCGGTAAGCGTATTCTGTGGAATATGGTGCCGTGCGACGAAGAAGAGCATTACGATGATTATGTAATGACGCTTTACGCGCAGGGCGTACTGACGCCAAATGAATGGCTGGATCTCGGTGGTTTAAGCTCGCTTTCTGCTGAAGAGTACTTCGGTGCCAGCCTTTGGCAGCTCTACAAAAGTATCGACTCCCCGTACAAAGCGGTGCTGAAAACACTGCTGCTGGAAGCCTATTCCTGGGAATACCCTAATCCACGCCTGCTGGCGAAAGATATCAAACAGCGTTTGCACGACGGCGAGATAGTGTCATTTGGCCTCGATCCGTACTGCATGATGCTGGAGCGCGTTACCGAATATTTGACGGCGATTGAAGATTTCACCCGTCTGGATTTGGTGCGCCGCTGCTTTTATTTAAAAGTGTGCGAAAAATTAAGCCGCGAACGCGCCTGCGTGGGCTGGCGTCGTGAAGTGTTAAGCCAACTGGTGAAAGAGTGGAGTTGGGACGAATCTCGCCTGACGATGCTGGATAACCGCGCTAACTGGAAGATTGATCAGGTGCGTGAAGCGCACAACGAACTGCTCGATGCGATGATGCAGAGTTACCGTAATCTGATCCGCTTTGCGCGTCGCAATAACCTTAGCGTTTCTGCCAGCCCGCAGGATATCGGTGTGCTTACGCGTAAACTGTACGCTGCGTTTGAAGCATTACCGGGGAAAGTGACGCTGGTAAACCCGCAGATTTCACCGGATCTTTCCGAGCCAAATCTGACCTTTATTTATGTACCGCCGGGGCGTGCTAATCGCTCTGGCTGGTATTTGTATAACCGTGCGCCGACAATTGAGTCGATCATCAGCCATCAACCGCTGGAATATAACCGTTACCTGAACAAATTGGTGGCGTGGGCATGGTTTAACGGACTGCTGACCTCGCGCACCCGTTTGTACATTAAAGGCAACGGCATTGTCGATCTGCCTAAGCTGCAAGAGATGGTGGCTGATGTGTCGCACCATTTCCCGTTGCGCTTACCTGCGCCGACACCGAAAGCGCTCTACAGTCCTTGTGAGATCCGCCATCTGGCGATTATCGTCAACCTGGAATATGACCCGACGACAGCGTTTCGTAATCAGGTAGTACATTTCGATTTCCGTAAGCTGGACGTCTTCAGCTTTGGCGAAGAGCAAAAATGTCTGGTGGGTAGTGTTGACCTGCTGTATCGCAACTCATGGAATGAAGTGCGCACGCTGCATTTCAACGGCGAGCAGTCGATGATTGAAGCCCTGAAAACCATCCTCGGCAAAATGCATCAGGACGCTGCACCCCCTGATAGCGTGGAAGTGTTCTGTTATAGCCAGCATTTGCGTGGATTAATCCGTACTCGCGTGCAGCAACTGGTTTCTGAGTGCATTGAACTGCGTCTTTCCAGCACCCGCCAGGAAACCGGGCGCTTTAAAGCGTTGCGCGTTTCTGGCCAGACCTGGGGTTTGTTCTTCGAACGCCTGAATGTATCGGTACAGAAACTGGAAAATGCCATCGAGTTTTATGGCGCGATCTCGCATAACAAACTGCATGGTTTGTCAGTGCAGGTTGAGACTAATCACGTTAAATTACCGGCGGTGGTGGACGGCTTCGCCAGCGAAGGGATCATCCAGTTCTTCTTCGAAGAAACACACGATGAGAACGGCTTTAATATCTACATTCTCGACGAAAGTAACCGCGTTGAGGTGTATCATCACTGCGAGGGTAGCAAAGAGGAGTTGGTGCGTGATGTCAGTCGCTTCTACTCGTCATCGCACGATCGTTTCACTTACGGCTCCAGTTTCATCAACTTTAACCTGCCGCAGTTTTACCAGATTGTGAAGGTCGATGGTCGCGAACAGGTCATTCCGTTCCGTACCAAATCTATTGGCAACATGCCGCCAGCCAATCAGGACAACGATACGCCGCTGTTACAGCAGTATTTTTCGTGATGAGCGTGCCGGATAATTCAATTTCCGCCTCTGACTTCACGCTGATTTCATTTTCCCTCACTAAAGTTGCTCCCTGAAATTACATCAGGGAGAGGACATTATGCACAGTGACTGGGGAATGACGAGCCTGTCTATTATTTGGGGTGTCATAGAGGCGCTGCTCAGCGTCATCTTTATGTTTAGTTACCCAATATTTCGTAAGTTATGGGCGGGTTGTTTGTTATCGCTCGTAGCGAGTGGAGTAAGTATTCTGGTATGGCGAGAGTCTTATTATGAACGATGGGGTGATGGCGGTAAGTACGGTGTTGAGTGCCCCGACGTGCTGATTTCCTGTGATAACTACCACGTTTTGTATGAATTGAGTTGGTGGTTATATGGAGCAGGTTTTCTTTTTTTTATAGTGGCTCTTGTTGGGGGGGATTTTCGCGGTGGCGAGTGGTTATTCCAGATGGCGAAGCTGATGTATAGCGGCAAACTCCCTATATGATCCGCTAAATGCGCTTTTCACCCAACTCTATAATTTTGCAGGATTTGTAGGCCGGATAAGGCGTTTACGCCGCATCCGGCAAAGAATTTTAGCGGAAGCTCACCGCTTCTCCTGCCTGCTGCGTCGCGGCCTGTTCCAGCAAATCCCAGAAGGTTTCGCCGCTACGGTCGCAAATCCACTCATCGCCTTTCAGGTCAAAATGGTAGCCGCCCTGTTTGGTTGCCAGCCACACCTGGTGCAGCGGTTCCTGGCGGTTGATAATGATTTTGCTGCCGTTTTCAAAGGTAATGGTCAGCACGCCGCCGTTGATTTCGCAGTCGATATCGCTGTCGCCATCCCAGTCGTCCAGGCGTTCTTCAATGGTCAGCCACAGTTGATCTGCCAGGCGATGAAATTCACTGTCGTTCATTGTTGTATCCTGTTTTTAAGTGATGGCGGCAGTATAAGTTGTTTCGTCTAACAGTGAAATCAACATGGTTCGGCTATAAAACTTAACCTTCATACCTCGTCCCATTCCAACGCAAGATTGTATCCTCGTCGCATAACAGGTCGTGTAGGCCATGATTCTTTTCTTTCATCAGGCTAATTTTGCTACAAAAATAATCAATGTTAATTCTGGAGTTATCTGGGGTCATAATACTGCAAGCCATAGTTGGTGCGTCACTCGCGGTATATCCACAATCATCTTTCCCGCAGGCAGCGGGAGGCGTGGAAGGTGAATACGTGCAGTTAAGCGTTTCGGAAATGCCATCATCATTAATGTCGAGGGGACGGCTAATCTCATCGCTGTCAGTGCTTAATGTCGTTGCATCCAGGATGACGTTTAGTTTTTGTATCTTGCTTGTGGCCGCGTAATTGAAGCTGCTTGCGGCCATTATGCTTAGAGCTATGCCAATCCGTAAGGCTATTTTTTGCATCCTGGTTCCTCTGTAATAATCATAATGTCGTTGTTATGAATTTCACGGACATTCTCTTCTCTGACGCGTGTTTTCGCCGGGCAGGGGGAGGGTGTAATCCTTACCTCTGTATCGGTCCATGTATAAACATTGCGATCGTCATAAGCAAAGCGATCGTTTTTAGTTAGCGAACCGTTAACTGGAATAATTTGCACGCTTTTTGACCGTAATTGGCGGATAAAATAAGCATGTTGTTTGCCGCTATTAAATGAGCGATCAATGACCAGGTCTGGCGTATCCAGCGGGATTATCTCAAGCTGGTCTTCACCAAATGTCGATAATTTTGTTACATACAGCCGATCTTTATACTGCGCAATATTGCCAGTAATCAGATGAAATTGTTCAGGTTCAATACCTGGTAGGTCTATCCACTGGCTCCACTGACGGTCGGGCGTGAGCTGTTTACGCCAGCGAACGCGACTTTCCCCTACTTCAAAAGAGACGTCATCATCTACGGGTATTGCCTTGCCTGATAATTGACCAAAGGGATAACGATGCAAACCATTGTTGTCGCGAAAAACCAGCAGTGAATGAGGTATCCAGCGAATTATCTCAAATGAGTCTGCATTCGCTGCAAGGCGAACACCATTTAAATAAATGTTCTGCCCACTGCGGATAAGCAGATCATTGGAATACATTTCTCTGTTTACACCCATAAGACGTGGATTAATACCCCACCATCTTTTTTCTAATACAGTAACATCACTGCTGCTTCCCTGACGTCGACCAGACAAATAGAGATTTTTACTATCCACCAACGTGGTAGTGTTACCTTCGATAGATTTTAGCGTCGCCAGATCAACACGTGACGCGCCGCTATTACTTTCGGTGCGTTGTCCGTCAAAATAGAGGCTATATTTATCGACCGCAAAGCGGCCCATAGCCTGAAAGCTGGCAATATCGACAGTAGGTGTTCCCGGTGGGTTGCTAACAATTTTGCCACGCCAGAGAATAACGCGGCCATCTGTCACCCAGTGGTATTCCTCATTTTCTATGCTTATTTCATCGGAAGGTATATAACCCGTCTCCCCGGATATATTTTTCACAAGGCGCAAATCGGCCCTGTTCATCTCCGGAAATTGGGCAATGATTTTCTTATCCTCCCAATTACCTTTACCGTAAGACATGACACCGTGATCATTGTAATAGTCGAACCCTATGGCCTGTACGGCAGGTGTCAGAAATACGTGCCCCAACAGGATGAGTGCAAGTGTGATTATTTGACTATTCATTTTGTCGCCTCATTGCGCGGGGCAGGAATAAATTCGCCGTCATCGGTAATTTTTCCGTCCAGATATCCCGTTTTGTAATCTACGCCATAGCCATATCCCGAATGTTGTTCCTTCCAGATTAAGCGAACTTGTTTCGGATCAGCGGTGCGGTATCGCCAGAGCTGCGCGCCATCAAAGCTGTAAACGTAGCGGTTATCGCGGGCATACCATCTGCGTAAAAAGGGATGGTCATTAAGATGGGCTTCGCGTTCATCCGGAGAGCGGTTATCCAGTAAGATCAGCGGTCCGTCAGATTCAAACACGTGTAAACTGGAATGGTTTGGCCACCCTTCGGCACGCGTAAGTAAATAGCCGTGGCGCTTCCCGGCGTTGAAACGTTTGTTGATAATAAGATTGGGATCATCAAGTTTCACGATCTCCAGCTTGCGGTCACCAGACTCTGTTTCGATGATGGTATAAAGCGAGTCCTGATACTGGGCGACAGCATCACTGATGGGGTGGAACTGTTCAGGATCGAGTCCGGGTAATTCTTCCTGTTTACAAGCAGGCCCTTTACGCCAGAACACTTTCTTTTCCAGCAGAGAAAAATCCAGACAGTGCTTTGTTAAATCCTCATACCAGGCCAGATTTTCCTTGTCGAGGACCTTACGCTGCAGCCCGTTTTTATCACGCCAGGTCAAGAGTGAGCCGGGCATCCAGCGCACGACGGAAAAGGTGTCCGGGTCGGCATCCAGTTGTTCGCCGTTGATCAGGATTTTGGTCCGTGTTCGGGCAAGGGTATCCCAGGGGCCAAATGGGGCAGGAAGGCAGGGATTGAATGCTGTAGAGAATTTACCGCGCTGATCCCATGACTTTTGTGCCAGTACCGTAAAGGTGTTGGGATCATCAAGGCGCTGACCATTTGCGTAAAGATAGTGCTTGTCACGGAGAATCAAACCTAGCCAGTCTGGTTTCCATTGCGGGTTAAATTCTACCTGACGCAACGTTCGGCGGTTTAGTTGCTGGTTGCTATCGGTGCGTTTGCCTTCGTAATAGAGGCTGTACTTATCTGCGGCAAAATCCCCCCATGCCTGAAATGACGAGATATCGACTGGCGGCGTGCCTGGAGGGTTTTGCACCACCTCACCAGCGTAGAGAATAGCGCGACCATCGCTATAGTAAGAGTAATGGGGAAATGTTGCGTTTACGCCGCTGTAGACAACGTCTGTCGTGAGATCGGTTGCCGGGGGCACCGTTTCCCAATCTTCCAGTTTTGTTGGGTCAATTAACAAATTCGGTAACAGATGCAGACGCTTGTAGTTAATCTGCGGTAGCGAAAGATTGGTCTTTTCATAAGGGCGCAGGTACACCACGCCTTTTCCCTGTTTCTGGTAAATATTATGTTCCGGCTCATCAAGCCGACATCCCCATGCTGACGATAAGAACAACGAACAAGACAACAAACAAACCACATTGCGATAGTGCATAAAGCCATCCTGGCGCGAGGTGTCGATCACGAAACTATCAGCAAAACATAAATCCCCACGTGTAAGCGTTATACTCGCAGCAATTCCTCACTTTTCAGACTTCATAAAGAGTCGCTAAACGCTTGCTTTTACGTCTTCTCCTGCGATGATAGAAAGCAGAAAGCGATGAACTTTACAGGCAATCCATAATGAAAAACGTGTTTAAGGCACTCACTGTATTACTGACTCTTTTCAGCCTGACGGGCTGCGGTCTGAAAGGTCCGCTCTATTTCCCGCCCGCAGATAAAAACGCGCCACCGCCGACCAAACCGGTAGATACGCAAACGCAATCCACGTTGCCGGATAAAAACGACCGCGCCACTGGCGATGGCCCATCTCAGGTGAATTACTAAAAGTCAGTTTCTGTACCCGCGTGAATGGAGTAGATAATGCAGTTCTCGAAAATGCATGGCCTTGGCAACGATTTTATGGTCGTCGACGCGGTAACGCAGAATGTCTTTTTTTCACCGGATCTGATTCGTCGTCTGGCGGATCGGCACCTGGGTGTGGGTTTTGATCAGCTATTGGTGGTCGAGCCGCCTTACGATCCAGAACTCGATTTCCACTATCGTATTTTTAATGCTGACGGTAGTGAAGTGGCGCAGTGCGGCAACGGCGCACGCTGCTTTGCCCGCTTTGTACGCCTGAAAGGGCTGACCAATAAGCGCGATATTCGCGTTAGCACCGCCAATGGTCGGATGGTGCTGACCGTCACCGATGATGATCTGGTGCGGGTAAATATGGGCGAACCAAATTTCGAACCTTCCGCCGTGCCGTTTCGCGCCAACAAAGCGGAAAAGACCTATATTATGCGCGCCGCCGAGCAGACAATCTTATGCGGCGTGGTGTCAATGGGTAATCCACACTGCGTGATTCAGGTCGATGATGTCGATACTGCGGCGGTAGAAACACTAGGCCCTGTTCTGGAAAACCACGAACGCTTCCCGGAACGTGCCAATATCGGTTTTATGCAAGTGGTTAAGCGCGAGCATATTCGTTTACGAGTCTATGAACGTGGGGCAGGAGAAACTCAGGCCTGTGGCAGCGGCGCGTGTGCGGCAGTAGCGGTAGGGATTCAGCAAGGTTTGCTGGCCGAAGAAGTACGTGTGGAACTCCCTGGCGGTCGCCTTGATATCGCCTGGAAAGGTCCGGGTCATCCGTTATATATGACGGGTCCGGCAGTACATGTTTACGACGGATTTATTCATCTATGAAGCAACCAGGGGAAGAACTACAGGAAACACTCACGGAGCTTGATGACCGAGCGGTTGTCGATTATCTGATTAAAAATCCTGAGTTTTTTATCCGCAATGCGCACGCAGTAGAGGCAATTCGGGTGCCGCATCCGGTACGTGGCACCGTTTCGCTCGTCGAATGGCATATGGCCCGCGCGCGTAACCATATTCATGTTCTGGAAGAGAATATGGCGCTGTTGATGGAACAGGCTACCGCCAACGAAGGCCTGTTTTATCGCTTACTTTATCTGCAGCGCACTCTCACTGCTGCCAGCAGTCTCGACGATATGCTAATGCGCTTTCACCGTTGGGCACGCGATCTCGGTCTGGCGGGCGCGAGTCTGCGTCTGTTCCCGGATCGCTGGCGTTTAGGCGCGCCGTCGAACTATACCTATCTGGCATTGAGTCGTCAGGCTTTTGAACCACTGCGTATTCAGCGTCTGGGGCAGGAACAGCATTATCTGGGGCCGCTTAACGGGCCTGAACTGCTGGTGGTGCTGCCGGAAGCGAAAGCGGTGGGATCAGTAGCGATGTCGATGTTGGGAAGTGATGCTGATTTAGGTGTAGTACTGTTCACCAGCCGGGATGCCAGTCACTATCAACAAGGGCAAGGAACGCAGTTACTCCATGAAATTGCGCTGATGATGCCGGAGCTTCTGGAGCGTTGGATTGAACGCGTATGATCGATTTACATACCGATGTGGAACGCTATCTACGCTATCTGAGCGTGGAGCGTCAACTTAGCCCGATAACTCTGCTTAACTACCGACGCCAGCTTGAGGCGATCATCAATTTTGCCAGTGAAAACGACCTGCAAAGCTGGCAACAATGTGATGTGACGATGGTGCGTAATTTTGCTGTACGCAGTCGTCGTAAAGGGCTGGGAGCAGCAAGCCTCGCATTACGCCTCTCTGCGCTACGTAGCTTTTTTGACTGGCTGGTCAGCCAGAACGAACTCAAAGCCAACCCGGCGAAAGGTGTTTCGGCACCGAAAGCGGCACGCCATCTGCCAAAAAATATCGATGTCGATGATATGAATCGGCTGCTGGATATCGATATCAATGATCCCCTCGCCGTGCGCGACCGGGCAATGCTGGAAGTGATGTACGGTGCAGGTCTGCGTCTTTCCGAACTGGTGGGGCTGGACATCAAACACCTCGACCTGGAGTCCGGTGAAGTATGGGTGATGGGTAAAGGCAGCAAAGAACGTCGTTTGCCGATTGGTCGCAACGCGGTGGCGTGGATTGAGCACTGGCTTGATTTGCGTGACCTGTTTGGTTGCGAAGACGATGCGCTTTTCCTGTCGAAACAGGGGAAACGCATATCCGCGCGTAATGTGCAAAAACGCTTTGCCGAATGGGGCATAAAACAAGGGCTGAATAATCACGTTCACCCGCATAAATTACGTCACTCGTTCGCCACGCATATGCTGGAGTCGAGCGGCGATCTTCGTGGTGTGCAGGAGCTGCTGGGCCATGCCAACCTCTCCACCACGCAAATCTATACTCATCTTGATTTTCAACACCTTGCCTCGGTGTACGATGCGGCGCATCCACGCGCTAAACGGGGGAAATAATGCGTTTTTACCGGCCTTTGGGGCGCATCTCGGCGCTCACTTTTGACCTGGATGATACCCTTTACGATAACCGTCCGGTGATCCAACGTACCGAGCAAGAAGCACTTATCTTTGTGCAAAATTATCATCCGGCGCTGCGTAGCTTCCAGAATGAAGATCTGCAACGTCTGCGCCAGGCGGTACGGGAAGCGGAACCAGAGATTTATCATGATGTGACGCGCTGGCGTTTTCGTTCTATCGAACAAGCCATGCTCGACGCCGGGCTGAGTGCCGAAGAGGCCAGTGCAGGCGCACACGCGGCGATGATCAACTTTGCTAAATGGCGCAGCCGTATTGATGTGCCGCAGCAAACTCACGACACCTTAAAACAACTGGCGAAGAAATGGCCGCTGGTGGCGATCACCAACGGTAACGCCCAGCCTGAATTGTTTGGCCTGGGCGATTACTTTGAGTTCGTGCTGCGTGCTGGCCCGCACGGGCGCTCGAAACCGTTCAGCGATATGTACTTTCTGGCGGCAGAAAAACTCAATGTGCCGATCGGTGAGATCCTGCATGTTGGCGATGATCTCACCACCGACGTTGGTGGGGCAATTCGCAGCGGAATGCAGGCGTGCTGGATCAAACCGGAAAATGGCGATCTGATGCAAACCTGGGACAGCCGTTTACTGCCGCATCTGGAAATTTCCCGGTTGGCATCTCTGACCTCGCTGATATAATCAGCAACTCTGTATATATACCCAGCTTTTTGGCGGAGGGCGTTGCGCTTCTCCGCCCCAACATTTTTACGCGGCGGTGCCAATGGACGTTTCTTACCTGCTCGAAAGCCTTAATGACAAACAGCGCGAAGCGGTGGCCGCGCCACGCAGCAATCTTCTGGTGCTGGCGGGCGCGGGCAGTGGTAAGACGCGCGTTCTGGTGCATCGTATTGCGTGGCTGATGAGCGTGGAAAACTGCTCGCCGTACTCGATTATGGCGGTGACGTTTACCAACAAAGCGGCGGCGGAAATGCGCCATCGCATCGGGCAATTGATGGGCACCAGCCAGGGCGGCATGTGGGTTGGCACCTTCCACGGGCTGGCGCACCGCCTGCTGCGTGCGCACCATATGGACGCTAACCTACCGCAGGATTTCCAGATCCTCGATAGCGAAGACCAACTGCGCCTGCTCAAGCGTTTGATCAAAGCGATGAACCTCGACGAGAAGCAGTGGCCGCCGCGCCAGGCAATGTGGTACATCAACAGCCAGAAAGATGAAGGCCTGCGGCCGCATCATATTCAGAGCTACGGTAACCCGGTAGAGCAAACCTGGCAGAAGGTTTATCAGGCGTATCAGGAAGCGTGTGACCGCGCGGGCCTGGTGGACTTCGCTGAACTGCTGCTGCGCGCCCACGAACTGTGGCTTAACAAGCCGCATATCCTTCAGCACTACCGCGAACGTTTTACCAATATCCTTGTGGACGAATTCCAGGATACCAACAACATTCAGTACGCGTGGATCCGCCTGCTGGCGGGTGATACCGGCAAAGTGATGATCGTCGGTGATGATGACCAGTCAATTTATGGCTGGCGCGGTGCGCAGGTCGAGAATATTCAGCGTTTCCTCAATGATTTCCCTGGTGCCGAAACTATTCGCCTGGAGCAGAACTATCGCTCCACCAGTAACATTCTGAGCGCCGCCAACGCCCTGATTGAAAACAACAATGGACGCTTAGGTAAAAAATTGTGGACCGATGGCGCGGACGGTGAGCCGATTTCCCTTTATTGTGCCTTTAACGAACTCGATGAAGCGCGTTTTGTGGTTAACCGCATCAAAACCTGGCAGGACAATGGCGGGGCGCTCGCTGAGTGCGCCATTCTCTACCGTAGCAACGCCCAGTCGCGTGTGCTGGAAGAGGCCTTATTGCAGGCCAGTATGCCGTACCGTATTTATGGCGGTATGCGCTTCTTCGAACGCCAGGAAATCAAAGATGCGCTCTCGTATCTGCGCCTGATTGCCAACCGTAACGATGACGCGGCATTTGAGCGCGTGGTGAATACGCCAACGCGGGGTATTGGTGATCGGACGCTGGACGTAGTTCGCCAGACATCGCGCGATCGCCAGCTAACTCTCTGGCAGGCGTGTCGTGAACTGTTACAGGAAAAAGCCCTCGCTGGGCGCGCTGCCAGCGCCTTGCAACGGTTTATGGAACTGATTGACGCCTTAGCGCAAGAAACTGCCGATATGCCGCTGCATGTACAGACTGACCGGGTAATTAAAGACTCTGGCCTGCGTACCATGTATGAACAGGAGAAAGGCGAAAAAGGCCAGACGCGTATTGAAAACTTAGAGGAACTGGTGACAGCAACGCGCCAGTTCAGCTACAACGAAGAAGATGAAGATTTAATGCCGCTGCAGGCTTTCCTCTCGCATGCGGCACTGGAAGCGGGTGAAGGGCAGGCGGATACCTGGCAGGATGCGGTGCAGTTGATGACTTTGCACTCAGCGAAAGGGCTGGAGTTCCCGCAGGTATTTATCGTCGGTATGGAAGAGGGAATGTTCCCCAGCCAGATGTCGCTGGATGAAGGTGGGCGTCTGGAAGAAGAACGTCGTCTGGCCTACGTTGGGGTAACCCGTGCGATGCAGAAACTGACGCTGACCTATGCGGAAACTCGCCGTCTGTATGGCAAAGAGGTTTACCATCGCCCGTCGCGCTTTATTGGTGAGCTGCCGGAAGAATGTGTGGAAGAGGTGCGATTACGCGCTACGGTGAGTCGTCCGGTCAGTCATCAGCGTATGGGTACGCCACTGGCTGAGAACGACAGCGGTTACAAACTCGGCCAGCGTGTGCGCCATGCCAAGTTTGGTGAAGGGACTATCGTCAATATGGAAGGCAGCGGCGAGCATAGCCGCCTGCAGGTGGCGTTCCAGGGCCAGGGTATTAAATGGCTGGTGGCGGCTTACGCCCGGCTGGAGACGGTGTAATTTACGATTCCGTTGCCGGATGCGGTGCTGCGCACCTTATCCGGCCTACAAAATCATGCAGATTCAATAAATTGCAACGTCATGTAGGCCGGATAAGGCGTTTACGCCGCATCCGGCATCTGCACCATATTCAGTATCTGACATAAAACTATCGTTCTAACTTTTCCGCTCGACGGAAATCATGGTGACGAAGGGATAACGTTGCCAGGGGATCGTGCCGCCTTTCACATACATATGTGAGATAGTGCCATCAAGATAAAGCAACTGCCCGACATCCAGTTTCGCTTTGGCATAGCAGGCAAAATCATAAAAGTTTGTCGCCTGCTGACTGAGCAAAAATACTGCGTTACCTTGTTTATTAATCCCTACACCGTTACGGATTTTGCGCGACGCGACGTTGGGGTGAATACGCGAATTTATCACGCCATTCTCCAGCAACATCGGCCCCGACTGCACCGCAAACTGAATATCTTTACTGGCTTTAAATGCCTGCAGCGGAACGATAGCGGCTTTATCTCCCGCAACATAAAACACGCCGCCAGGACGAATAAAGAAATTACCTTCCCCCGAGGTGAGATTTAACGCTACCTTCTGTTGACCGTTTTCGATGTACAAACCGAGAGGCGCATAACCTTCATCATAAATACCTCCGTTCATCACCATCTGCACTTGCCCCAGGCTGTCAACATCAGCCAGCAGCGCATGAAATGTTCCCCACGCTTCGCCATTAGTTTTTTGCCAGTACATTTTCACCCGTTCTGTCTGGGGATTGACGGTATACGCTTGTACGGTCAGCGTCGGATCGGAGAGCGTGCAGTCATCAGCGGCAACAGCAAACAAGGGGAGTAAGGTGAGAGTGAGAAAAATCCGTTTGAGATTCAAGGTGATCATTCCTTTACCAATGAGTAGTCAATGCGCCATTATAGGTTCTGGATGTGGGATTTTTTTATCCTGTTAATGACCTTGACGAGTACCGAAAAGCGCGAAGTTCAACTATTGTTCTGTGGTGTTCCGTTGCGTGTTGACGGCAAAATTTTGCTGGCGTAACATGCGCGCACGATCACTCTAAGAGGACATTCGCCTTGGACACACCCAGTAGATACTGGCTCACTATCCTGTCATCCAGGATCAACTCCTAAGGCTATCCCCTTTTGCTGATAGCCTTAGCGGTTGTCAGCGACCTCAATTTTTCCCGTCGCGCTGAGTCAGGCTGTTTAATGGTCTGAAACCCAATATGTTTCTGTGTGCCCACCGAACTGTCCGATATTTTAAGCATTGGGAGTCCCGGTCATGCTGAGCGCATTTCAACTGGAAAATAACCGACTGACCCGGCTGGAAGTCGAAGAGTCACAACCCCTTGTCAATGCAGTATGGATTGATCTTGTCGAACCGGATGACGACGAGCGACTGCGCGTACAATCTGAACTTGGCCAGAGCCTGGCAACTCGCCCGGAACTGGAAGACATCGAAGCATCGGCACGTTTCTTTGAAGACGATGACGGCCTGCATATTCACTCCTTCTTCTTCTTTGAAGATGCGGAAGATCACGCCGGTAACTCCACCGTGGCATTTACCATCCGTGATGGCCGCCTGTTTACCCTGCGTGAGCGTGAGTTGCCTGCATTCCGTCTGTATCGTATGCGCGCCCGTAGCCAGTCGATGGTTGACGGTAACGCCTACGAGTTACTGCTGGATTTGTTCGAAACCAAAATTGAACAGTTGGCAGATGAAATTGAAAACATCTACAGCGATCTGGAGCAACTGAGCCGGGTGATTATGGAAGGGCGTCAGGGCGATGAGTACGACGAGGCGCTCTCCACGTTGGCAGAACTGGAAGATATCGGTTGGAAAGTTCGCCTGTGTCTGATGGATACCCAGCGTGCGCTCAACTTCCTGGTGCGCAAAGCGCGCTTACCGGGTGGGCAACTGGAGCAGGCGCGCGAGATCCTGCGTGATATCGAATCCCTGTTGCCACATAACGAGTCTCTGTTCCAGAAGGTGAACTTCCTGATGCAGGCGGCGATGGGCTTTATCAACATCGAGCAGAACCGCATCATCAAGATCTTCTCGGTGGTATCCGTCGTGTTCCTGCCGCCGACGCTGGTCGCTTCCAGCTACGGGATGAACTTCGAGTTTATGCCGGAACTGAAGTGGACTTTCGGCTACCCGGGCGCAATTATCTTTATGATCCTCGCGGGCCTGGCGCCGTATCTGTACTTTAAGCGGAAGAACTGGTTGTAAAAAACGAGAATGGTGGTTTAGCCAGGCTAAGCCACCGGTCATTCAAAGGCTCCAGGTATTTAATCCTTTTACCTCTTTCTCATAGAACCATTTATTCGTGTTAACAGCAAAATAGGCTACTACAACAATTCCCAGAATGTTAACGCCAATTAATGCACCGACAAATAGAGATAAAATGCCAAGTAATAGAACTATAATCGCTTTTTTCCATAACCCGAGAACAAATAAATATATCCAGGAAAAGAAGAAAGCAATAAAATTCATTTGAATAGTTAATCGTTGTCTTATTTTTAATTCTTTATATGCTGTTTTATATTCAGGTGTTGCTCCCCAGAATCCAGGAAAACCATGTTTTTCATAAAAATTAAATCGAAATTTCCATTTTTCAGTTAATGAACCATCGTTCATATATTCCTTACTCATAAATACTCCCTTAACTATTTTTTTGATGAATCAGTAGGTGCAAGCATTAGCATACTGAAAGTGGAAAAGTAGCAAATTAAGAAAATCATCGAACCAGTGCCTGAACAGTCAAAATGTTCGGCAATCATTGTGATGAAAGAGACGATATAGACTGCTAATGTACCAAAAATATAAGTTTTTATATACGTGAACCCACTATCACGGAGTCGTTGGCAACTCATGTTGATGACGAGATAATGGAGTAAGAGAGTAGAGGCTATAACAAGAAAATTTGCTTCCACATTTGCAAAGAAGACAATAAGAAAGGTGCAGATTAGGTTTGTCAAAGTAAATGACAATATATAATGGCGTCTGGAAATCCTACCATCAGATGTTGGAATAAATACACGTAACATTAATTTTACATCCTTGTCTTAATCTCCTGCCAGCATGACAATACGCCCACTCTCGTGCAAGAGCAGGCATATTTTTTCAGAATATATTTATTTTTTATTTGGTCGTTCTACGCTGCGTATAAATCGCATCCATTACAAAAATCGCCAGTGCCACCCAAATAAAGGCAAATGTCACCATTTTATCGGCACCCGGTTTTTCACCATAAAACGTTACTGCCAGCAGGAACATTAGCGTCGGGCCAATATACTGGAAAAAGCCCAGAGTGGAGAGACGCAGGCGCGTGGCGGCGGTAAAGCACAACAGCGGAACGGTGGTGACAACTCCAGCAGCGATCAGCAGTAAATTCAGCGACATTGGGTTTTGCCCCATATGGCTGGTAGAACTGTCAGCAATAGCAAACAGATAAATCGCCGCCACGGGCAGCAGCCACATGGTTTCGATTAACATGCCAGCTTGTGCTTCTACCGCTATCTTCTTACGCACCAGACCATAGAAGGCAAAGCTAAATGCCAGACCCAGCGCGATGATTGGCAGCGAACCAAAAGTCCAGAGCTGGACCAGCACACCACACACCGCCAGAATTACCGCCAGCCACTGCATCCGGCGGAACCGCTCACCGAGGAAAATCATTCCCAGCACAATGTTCACCAACGGGTTAATAAAGTAACCGAGACTCGCCTCCAGCATATGGTGATTGTTCACTGCCCAGATAAACAGTAGCCAGTTGCCACCAATCAGCACAGCAGAGACTGCCAGCATAAAGATTTTCTGTGGCGTCTGAATCAGGGTTTTTAAATAGGACCACTGACGGCTGATGCTCATCAGCACCACCATAAAGAAAAACGACCAGATTACACGATGCGTCAGGATCTCATCAGCAGGTACGTAATAAATCAGCTTGAAGTACGCAGGAGCAATACCCCAAATAAAATAAGCGGCAAGAGCGAGTAATACGCCCTGCCGCGTTTGTTTGGTATCCATTGGAAAAACTCATTTTTAATTGTTAACGGCAGCTTACCTGCTCAGATTGCTGACAAAGTGCGCTTTGCCCATGCTGGATGCGGTGTTAACGCCTTATCTGGCCTACAAAATCATGCAAACTCAATATATTGCATTTCTCTGGTAGGCCTGATAAGCGTAGCGCATCAGGCAATTTGCGTTTGTTATCAGTCTCAGCAGTTTACCTGCTTTTAGATTTTCAACCCACCATATAGGTGGCGGTAGCACTGGCAATATAAAGTTGTTCTTCATTGTGCAGTTCAACGCGGGCGACGGCGACTTTATTACCCGCACGTAACAGGCTGCTGGTGGCTGTAAAACGCTCGCCTCTGCCTGGGCGCAGATAATCGACGCGAAGATCAATGGTTCCCATCCGCGATAACCGCTGGCGCAGTTCATCTTCACTGATGGTTTCGTGGCGGGTTAAGGTACTACCTACACATACCAGGCCAGCGGCGACATCCAGCGCCGACGCAATCACCCCGCCGTGCAAAATGCTTTGTGCCCAGTTACCAACCATCATTGGCTGATTGTTAAAGGCCAGTTGCGCAAATTCTTTCTCGTAACGCTCCAGTTCTATCCCCAATGCCCGATTAAACGGCATGTGATAAACAAACATCTCACCCACTAATTTCAGGGCTTTTTCGGCAGTCAGTACGGCAGACATATCATCCTTACACTTCAGTGGTTAATGAAATGTTGATTTTATGCTTCTTTGTTGTTGGTTTCTACTTTAGGAAGGGATAACTAACGGCAATTGAGTTAAGTATGTAAAATAGCCCGCAGAAAAAATATTCATCTAATCAATAATTCGTTACGGAGAACACGATCGATGCGGACTCTACTGGGCTGCTTGTTGCCGGTGTGTATGCTGCCGATAGTGGCAAATGCGCAAGAGGCAACGGTGAAAGATGTGCATGATGCGCCTGCAGTACGTGGCAGCATTATCGCCAATATGTTGCAGGAGCATGATAATCCTTTCACCCTTTATCCTTATGACACCAACTACATCATCTATACCCAGACCAGCGATCTGAATAAAGAAGCGATTGCCAGCTACGACTGGGCAGAAAACGCGCGTAAGGATGAAGTGAAATTCCAGTTGAGTCTGGCGTTTCCGCTGTGGCGGGGGATTTTGGGGCCAAACTCTGTACTGGGCGCTTCCTACACCCAGAAATCCTGGTGGCAGCTTTCTAATAGCGAAGAGTCATCGCCGTTTCGTGAAACCAACTATGAACCGCAATTGTTCCTCGGTTTTGCTACCGATTACCGTTTTGCAGGCTGGACACTGCGTGATGTGGAGATGGGCTACAACCATGACTCGAACGGGCGTTCTGACCCGACGTCCCGTAGCTGGAACCGCCTTTATACCCGCCTGATGGCAGAACACGGTAACTGGCTGGTAGAAGTGAAGCCGTGGTATGTGGTGGGTAATACGGACGATAACCCGGATATCACCAAATATATGGGTTACTACCAGCTTAAAATCGGCTATCACCTCGGTGATGCGGTATTGAGCGCGAAAGGGCAGTATAACTGGAACACCGGTTACGGCGGCGCAGAGTTAGGCTTAAGTTACCCAATCACCAAACATGTGCGTCTTTATACTCAGGTCTACAGCGGTTACGGTGAATCACTTATCGACTATAACTTTAACCAGACCCGCGTCGGTGTGGGGGTTATGCTAAACGACCTGTTCTAATGCGAGTTGAGCGGCAGGCAAAACTGGAATCTTACTTCCAACATTATCCATCCTGGCGCTAAAAGCATTGCAGTTTCTCGCTCAGGCGCTGAAAATAGCGCCTGTTTTTATTTCAGGCAATCGGGGTGAATGTGGCGCAGGCGGAAGTGTTGAATCTGGAGTCCGGAGCTAAACAGGTTTTACAAGAAACCTTTGGCTACCAACAGTTTCGCCCAGGCCAGGAAGAAATTATCGACACCGTACTTTCCGGTCGCGATTGCCTCGTCGTTATGCCAACCGGCGGCGGCAAATCTCTGTGTTATCAAATTCCTGCGTTGTTATTGAACGGCCTGACCGTTGTTGTTTCACCACTGATTTCGTTGATGAAAGACCAGGTGGATCAACTGCAAGCCAACGGTGTGGCGGCGGCGTGCCTTAACTCAACGCAAACCCGCGAGCAGCAGCTTGAAGTGATGACTGGCTGCCGTACCGGGCAAATTCGCCTGCTGTATATCGCACCAGAACGCCTGATGCTGGATAACTTCCTTGAGCATCTGGCGCACTGGAATCCTGTCTTATTAGCCGTTGATGAAGCGCACTGTATTTCCCAATGGGGACACGATTTCCGCCCGGAATATGCCGCGCTTGGTCAACTGCGCCAGCGTTTCCCGATGCTGCCATTTATGGCGCTGACAGCCACCGCCGACGACACCACGCGACAAGATATTGTGCGCCTGCTCGGGTTGAACGATCCGCTGATTCAAATCAGCAGTTTTGACCGCCCGAATATTCGCTACATGTTGATGGAGAAGTTTAAACCACTCGATCAACTGATGCGTTACGTGCAGGAACAGCGGGGTAAGTCCGGCATTATTTACTGTAACAGTCGGGCGAAAGTGGAAGACACCGCCGCGCGTCTGCAAAGCAAGGGGATTAGCGCAGCAGCGTATCACGCCGGACTGGAAAACGATGTCCGCGCCGATGTGCAGGAGAAATTCCAGCGCGATGATCTGCAAATTGTCGTGGCGACCGTGGCGTTTGGCATGGGCATCAACAAGCCTAACGTTCGCTTCGTGGTGCATTTTGATATTCCGCGCAACATTGAATCCTATTATCAGGAAACCGGTCGCGCCGGGCGTGATGGCCTGCCAGCGGAAGCGATGCTGTTTTACGATCCGGCCGATATGGCGTGGCTGCGTCGTTGTCTGGAAGAAAAGCCACAAGGGCAGTTGCAGGATATCGAGCGCCATAAACTCAATGCGATGGGCGCATTTGCCGAAGCGCAAACCTGTCGCCGTCTGGTGTTGCTGAACTATTTTGGCGAAGGTCGTCAGGAGCCGTGCGGTAACTGCGATATCTGCCTCGATCCGCCGAAACAATACGACGGTTCAACCGATGCGCAGATTGCGCTTTCCACCATTGGCCGGGTGAATCAGCGTTTTGGTATGGGCTATGTGGTGGAAGTGATTCGCGGTGCCAATAACCAGCGTATCCGCGACTACGGTCACGACAAACTGAAAGTCTATGGCATGGGGCGTGAGAAAAGCCATGAGCACTGGGTGAGCGTAATTCGCCAACTGATTCACCTCGGTCTGGTGACACAAAACATCGCCCAGCATTCTGCCCTACAACTGACAGAAGCCGCGCGCCCGGTGCTGCGTGGCGAATCCCCTCTGCAACTCGCCGTGCCGCGTATTGTGGCGCTTAAACCGAAGGTGATGCAGAAATCATTCGGCGGCAATTATGACCGCAAGCTGTTCGCCAAATTACGCAAACTGCGGAAGTCTATTGCTGATGAAAGCAATGTTCCGCCATATGTCGTGTTTAACGATGCAACGCTGATTGAGATGGCAGAGCAGATTCCGATCACCGCCAGCGAAATGTTGAGCGTTAACGGTGTCGGGATGCGTAAGCTGGAACGCTTTGGCAAACCGTTTATGACGCTGATCCGCGCGCATGTCGACGGTGACGACGAAGAGTAGTCATCGGCATAAAAAAGTGCCAGGATGAATATTCCGTAAACGTTTTCCCCACGAGTCAAATGTATGTTGATGTTATTCCTCACCGTTGCCATGGTGCATATTGTGGCGCTTATGAGTCCCGGTCCCGATTTCTTTTTTGTCTCTCAGACTGCCGTTAGTCGTTCCCGTAAAGAAGCGATGATGGGCGTGTTGGGTATTACCTGTGGTGTAATGGTTTGGGCAGGGATCGCGCTGCTTGGCTTGCATCTGATTATCGAAAAAATGGCCTGGCTGCATACGCTGATTATGGTTGGCGGTGGGCTGTATCTCTGCTGGATGGGTTACCAGATGCTGCGCGGCGCACTGAAAAAAGAGACGGTTTCCGCGCCTGCACCACAGGTGGAACTGGCGAAAAGTGGACGCAGTTTCCTGAAAGGTTTGCTGACGAATCTCGCCAATCCTAAAGCGATTATCTACTTTGGTTCGGTGTTCTCGCTGTTTGTCGGTGATAACGTCGGCACCACCGCTCGTTGGGGCATTTTCGCGCTGATCATTATCGAAACGCTGGCGTGGTTTACCGTCGTTGCCAGCCTGTTTGCCTTGCCGAAGATGCGCCGTGGTTATCAGCGCCTGTCGAAGTGGATCGATGGTTTTGCCGGAGCGTTATTTGCCGGATTTGGCATACATTTGATTATTTCGCGTTGATACCTGACGCGTCATCAGAGTAAGTCGGATAAGGCGTTTCGCCGTATCCGACATGATTTTCAGGCATGTCTGGCCGATGCCAACAGTGCTCCCACCAGCATAAACAACGAGCCGAAAATCTTATTCAACGCCTTCATTTGTTTTGGCCCTTTAATCCAGAGTGCAATCCGTTGGGCGAGGGTGGCGTAACCGATCATCACAATAATATCGACCACAATGGTGGTGACGCCGAGCACGATATACTGCATCAGTTGTGGCTGCTGGGGCATGATGAATTGTGGAAATAGCGCCGCCAGAAACACAATACTTTTGGGATTAGTAAGATTCACAAACACGGCTCGCTGAAACAGATGACGGCGAGATTGGGTTGGGGACAGCGACTTGAGGTCGATAGCTCCGGCGGCGCGCCATTGCTGAATTCCCAGCCAAATCAGGTAGGCGGCACCTGCCCATTTTAATATTTCAAAAGCAATAACCGAGCGTGAAAATAGCGTACCCAAACCCACACCAACCAATACAATATGAATCGCCAGTCCGGTTTGCAGTCCAGCGATAGACGCTAACGCACCGCGATAACCGTGGTTAAGTGAGGTCGTCATGGTGTTGATTGCGCCAGAGCCTGGCGAGAGGCTTAAAATGATCGATGTCAGCAAGTAGGCGAACCACCATTCAAAGGTCATGGGAATCTCCCGGATAGTCTATTTTTGTGCCACAATACGCTACTGTCGCGGCGTTGTGTCAGACACGCTTAAAAAAACGATTTTACGTGGTTTAAGAGGCAGATTACCCGATGTTTCAGCAGCAAAAAGACTGGGAAACAAGAGAAAAAGCGTTTGCTGCTTTTACGATGGGGCCACTGACTGACTTCTGGCGTCAGCGGGACGAGGCAGAGTTTATTGGCGTGGATGATATTCCGGTGCGCTTTGTCCGTTTTTGCGCTCCGCAACATGACCGGGTAGTCGTCGTTTGTCCGGGGCGCATTGAGAGCTATGTAAAGTATGCCGAACTAGCCTATGACCTGTTCCATCTGGGGTTTGATGTGTTAATCATCGACCATCGAGGGCAGGGACGCTCCGGTCGTCTGTTAGCCGATCCGCATCTCGGACACGTGAACCAGTTTAATGATTATGTCGATGACCTGGCGGCATTCTGGCAACAAGAGATCCAGCCAGGCCCGTGGCGTAAACGCTATATACTGGCACATTCGATGGGCGGCGCGATCTCCACATTATTTCTGCAACGCCATCCAGGTGTATGTGACGCCATTGCGCTAACTGCACCAATGTTCGGTATTGTGATTCGTATGCCGTCATTTATGGCGCGGAAAATCCTTAACTGGGCTGAAGCGCACCCACGTTTTCGTGATGGCTATGCAATAGGCACCGGTCGCTGGCGCGCGCTGCCGTTTGCCATCAATGTACTGACCCACAGCAGACAGCGATATCGACGTAATTTACGCTTCTATGCTGATGATCCAACGATTCGCGTCGGTGGGCCGACCTACCATTGGGTACGCGAAAGTATTCTGGCTGGCGAACAGGTGTTAGCCGGTGCGGGTAATGACGCCACACCAACGCTTCTCTTGCAGGCCGAAGAAGAACGTGTGGTAGATAACCGTATGCACGACCGTTTTTGTGAACTCCGCGCCGCAGCGGGTCATCCTGTAGAAGGGGGGCGACCGCTGGTAATTAAAGGTGCGTACCACGAGATCCTTTTTGAAAAGGACGCAATGCGCTCAGTCGCGCTCCACGCCATCGTCGAATTTTTCGACCGGCATAACACATCCAGCGGAAGTCGCTCGTTATAGAGGTTTAAATTTCTTATGTATCAGGTTGTTGCGTCTGATTTAGATGGTACGTTACTTTCCCCCGACCATACGTTGTCCCCTTACGCCAAAGAAACGCTGAAATTGCTCACTGCGCGCGGTATCAACTTTGTGTTTGCGACCGGTCGCCACCACGTCGATGTGGGGCAAATTCGCGATAATCTGGAGATTAAGTCGTACATGATCACCTCCAATGGCGCGCGCGTTCACGACCTCGATGGCAATCTGATTTTTGCTCATAACCTGGATCATGACATTGCCAGCGATCTGTTTGGCGTGGTCAACGACAACCCGGACATCATTACTAACGTTTATCGTGATGATGAATGGTTTATGAACCGCCACCGCCCGGAAGAGATGCGCTTTTTTAAAGAAGCGGTATTCAAATATGCTCTGTATGAGCCGGGATTGCTGGAGCCGGAAGGCGTCAGCAAAGTATTCTTCACCTGCGATTCTCATGAAAAATTGTTACCACTTGAGCAAGCAATCAATGCTCGCTGGGGCGATCGCGTCAACGTCAGCTTCTCTACCTTAACCTGTCTGGAAGTGATGGCTGGCGGTGTTTCTAAAGGCCATGCGCTGGAAGCGGTGGCGAAGAAACTGGGTTACAGTCTGAAGGATTGCATTGCCTTTGGCGACGGGATGAACGACGCCGAAATGCTGTCGATGGCGGGGAAAGGTTGCATTATGGGCAGCGCGCACCAGCGTCTGAAAGATCTGCATCCGGAACTGGAAGTCATTGGGACTAATGCCGAAGACGCGGTGCCGCATTATCTGCGTAAGCTCTATTTATCGTAATCGTTCTTTATTTGTTCAGTTGTCAACCTGATACTTCGCTACAATGGATACTCGTTAATCAAAGAGTTTTCCATTGTGGCGCTACTAATCATCACCACTATTCTGTGGGCCTTCTCCTTTAGCTTTTACGGCGAGTACCTTGCGGGGCACGTCGACAGCTATTTTTCGGTGCTGGTACGCGTTGGCCTGGCGGCGCTCGTTTTCCTGCCGTTCCTGCGTACCCGAGGCAATAGCCTGAAAACCATTGGCCTGTATATGCTGGTGGGCGCGATGCAGCTTGGCATTATGTATATGCTTAGTTTCCGTGCCTATCTTTACCTGACTGTCTCTGAACTGCTGTTATTTACCGTCCTGACGCCGCTCTACATCACGCTGATTTATGACATCATGAGTAAGCGCCGTCTGCGCTGGGGCTACGCTTTTAGCGCCTTGCTGGCAGTTATTGGTGCCGGGATTATTCGTTACGATCAGGTCACTGACCATTTCTGGACTGGCCTGCTGCTGGTGCAACTCTCCAATATCACTTTCGCGATTGGTATGGTGGGCTATAAACGCCTGATGGAAACCCGCCCGATGCCGCAGCATAACGCCTTTGCGTGGTTCTATCTCGGCGCGTTCCTGGTGGCGGTGATTGCATGGTTCTTGCTGGGCAATACGCAGAAAATGCCGGAAACTACGCTGCAATGGAGCATTCTGGTGTTTCTTGGCGTGGTGGCCTCCGGGATTGGTTACTTTATGTGGAACTACGGCGCGACTCAGGTGGACGCCGGAACGCTGGGTATTATGAATAATATGCATGTTCCGGCAGGGCTGCTGGTTAACCTGGCAATCTGGCACCAACAGCCGCACTGGCCAACGTTTATTA
The DNA here is from genome assembly GCF_003027595.1 of Escherichia sp. 20412-1. Classification (NCBI taxonomy): domain Bacteria; kingdom Pseudomonadati; phylum Pseudomonadota; class Gammaproteobacteria; order Enterobacterales; family Enterobacteriaceae; genus Escherichia; species Escherichia sp. 20412-1. Next base: position 31,244 of record NZ_PYQM01000025.1, read on the forward strand.
CAGGCGCGCTGGTGATCCTGGCCTCACTGTGGGTGCATCGTAAGTGGGTCGCTCCGCGCTCTTCACAAACGGCAGATGATCGCAGGCGTGATTGCGCGTTGAGCGAATAAACGCTTCCGTAACCGGCTGACGCTGCTCGCCATCGCGAACGGCGGCGTACAGTCGGCTCCACAATCCTTCGCCAAGGGTTTTAGTCACTACCAAACCCTGGCGTTCAAAGCTCTCCACCACCCAATGCGGCAGGGCGGCAATACCCATCCGCGCGGCAACCATCTGAATCAACAATAAGGTGTTATCGACGCTTTTCAGTGACGGACTGACGCCTGCGGGCTGAAGAAAATGCCGCCAGACATCCAGTCGGCTACGCTGCACCGGATAAATTAACAGCGTCTCGCTGGCGAGATCTTCCGGCGTGATCCGCGTTTTCGCAGCCAGTGGATGGTCAGGTGCTAACACCAGACGCACTTCATAATCGAACATTGGCGAGTAATGCAGGCCACTGCGCGGCAGAATATCGGATGTCATCACCAGATCCAGCTCGCCCTGTTGCAACGCGGGCTGCGGGTCAAAGGTTACGCCCGATTTAAAATCCGTCTCGACCTGCGGCCAGTTCTTATGAAAGTTTTCTAACGCGGGCGTCAGCCACTGAATACAGCTATGACATTCGATGGCGATACGCAGGCGAGTCTGCTGCGGTTCATTGCAGGCTTGCAGTGCCTGACTGATTTGCGGCAGTACCTGGTTTGCCAGTTGTAACAGGATTTCTCCCTGCGGCGTAAAGCGTAGCGGCTGGCTTTTACGCACAAATAGCCGGAAGCCAAGACGTTGTTCCAGATCGCTAAACTGGTGAGACAGGGCGGATTGCGTCTGATGCAACGTCGCCGCAGCGGCTGCGAGCGAGCCGCAGTTCCGCAACGCTTGTAGCGTTTTCAGGTGTTTTACTTCGATCATGAAAGTCCTTCACTTCGGCATGAATAATTTGCGCTTGAGGAATATACAGTAACCGCCAATTATGGATGTGTAAACATCTGGACGTCTAAATACTAAAAATTCCATAAGGGGCATATAATGACAATTCTTAATCACACCCTCGGTTTTCCTCGCGTTGGCCTGCGTCGCGAGCTGAAAAAAGCACAAGAAAGTTATTGGGCGGGGAACTCCACGCGTGAAGAATTACTGGCGGTGGGGCGTGAATTGCGTGCCCGTCACTGGGATCAACAAAAGCAGGCCGGTATCGACTTGCTGCCGGTGGGCGACTTTGCCTGGTACGATCATGTTCTGACCACCAGCCTGTTGCTGGGTAACGTTCCGGCGCGTCATCAGAACAAAGATGGTTCTGTAGATATCGACACCCTTTTCCGTATTGGTCGTGGACGTGCGCCAACTGGCGAACCTGCGGCGGCGGCGGAAATGACCAAATGGTTTAACACCAACTATCACTACATGGTGCCGGAGTTCGTTAAAGGGCAGCAATTCAAACTGACCTGGACGCAGTTGCTGGATGAAGTGGATGAGGCGCAGGCGCTGGGTCACAAGGTGAAACCTGTGCTACTGGGACCGGTCACCTACCTGTGGCTGGGTAAAGTGAAAGGTGAACAGTTTGATCGCCTGAGTCTGCTGAATGACATTCTGCCGGTTTATCAGCAAGTTCTGGCGGAACTGGCAAAACGTGGCATTGAGTGGGTACAGATCGACGAACCGGCGCTGGTACTGGAACTGCCGCAGGCGTGGCTGGACGCGTATAAACCTGCTTACGATGCACTGCAGGGGCAGGTGAAACTGCTGTTGACCACCTATTTTGAAGGCGTAACACCGAACCTCGACACGATTACTGCGCTGCCTGTTCAGGGTCTGCATGTCGACCTCGTACATGGCAAAGATGATGTAGCAGAACTACACAAGCGCCTGCCTTCTGACTGGCTGCTGTCTGCCGGACTGGTCAATGGTCGTAACGTCTGGCGCGCCGATCTCACCGAGAAATATGCGCAAATTAAGGACATTGTCGGTAAACGTGATTTATGGGTGGCATCTTCCTGCTCACTGCTTCATAGCCCTATCGACCTGAGCGTGGAAACGCGCCTTGATGCAGAAGTGAAAAGCTGGTTTGCCTTCGCCCTGCAAAAATGTCATGAACTGGCACTGCTACGTGATGCGTTGAACAGTGGTGACACGGCAGCTCTGGCAGAGTGGAGCGCACCGATTCAGGCGCGCCGTCACTCAACCCGCGTACATAATCCGGCTGTAGAAAAACGTTTGGCAGCCATTACCGCCCAGGACAGTCAGCGTGCGAATGTCTATGAAGTGCGTGCTGAAGCCCAGCGTGCGCGTTTTAAACTGCCCGCATGGCCGACCACCACGATTGGGTCCTTCCCGCAAACCACGGAAATTCGTACCCTGCGTCTGGATTTCAAAAAGGGCAATCTTGACGCCAACAACTACCGCACGGGTATTGCGGAACATATCAAGCAGGCCATTGTTGAGCAGGAACGTTTGGGATTGGATGTGCTGGTGCACGGCGAAGCTGAACGTAACGACATGGTGGAATACTTTGGCGAGCATCTCGACGGTTTTGTCTTCACACAAAACGGTTGGGTACAGAGCTACGGTTCCCGCTGCGTTAAGCCGCCGATTGTCATTGGTGACGTTAGCCGTCCGGCGCCGATTACCGTTGAGTGGGCAAAGTATGCGCAATCGCTGACTGACAAACCGGTGAAAGGGATGCTGACGGGGCCGGTGACGATTCTCTGCTGGTCGTTCCCGCGTGAAGATGTCAGCCGTGAAACCATCGCTAAACAGATCGCTTTGGCGCTGCGTGATGAAGTGGCGGATCTGGAAGCCGCTGGAATTGGCATCATCCAGATTGACGAACCGGCACTGCGCGAAGGTTTACCGCTGCGTCGCAGCGACTGGGATGCCTATCTCCAGTGGGGCGTAGAGGCCTTCCGTATCAACGCCGCCGTGGCGAAGGATGAAACGCAAATTCACACCCACATGTGTTATTGCGAGTTCAACGACATCATGGATTCGATTGCGGCGCTGGACGCAGACGTCATTACCATTGAAACCTCGCGTTCCGACATGGAGTTGCTGGAGTCGTTTGAAGAGTTTGATTATCCGAATGAAATCGGTCCTGGCGTCTATGACATTCACTCGCCAAACGTACCGAGCGTGGAATGGATTGAATCCCTGCTGAAGAAAGCGGCACAACGTATTCCGGCAGAGCGCCTGTGGGTCAACCCGGACTGCGGCCTGAAAACGCGTGGTTGGCCAGAAACCCGCGCGGCACTGGCGAACATGGTGCAGGCGGCGCAGAACTTGCGTCGGGGGTGATGAGTATTAACGAGTCACTGTAAATTGCAGTACGATGATGGCTTCCAGCACTGGAAGCCATTTTGCTATGTGTGACTGGTATTAAGTGGATCTTCAGGAGCAGAAAATTAATTGCGGATTTCTTAAATACTCAATGCACCACTGACAGGCTTTGCCCATACCATCGGAACGAGCGGCAAGAAATAACTTGGTGGCGTGTTTATGTTCGCGCATCGGCTTTTTCAGTAATTTACCGCTATTTAATAACGGCAATGCCAGATGATGTGGAATATAACCAATACCGACGTTTTGTTCTATTAAGGCGATTGCCGTAGTGAAGTCAGGAACAAAAATGGGTTTTTGTCCTTCCAGTAGCCAGGCTTGCATCGGGGGGAAATTAACGGAGGTATCGCGGATACAAACCGCCGGATAATGACGCAATTCACTGTTTTCTAATGGATGCCGCTTCGCTGCCAGTGGGTGGAGTGGGCTGACGACAAAATCCCATTCCATTTGTCCGACCGGTTCGCTAATGATGCCTTCACTGCTTGGCACTGCATGAGGAGCACCGTAGACCAGATCGGCACGCTTACTGTACAGCGCATCCCAGCAGCCGTTGTATACCTCAAGATCTACCGTCAGTGTTGTTGATGTGAATTGCCGTTCAAAATCTCGAATGAATGCCACCAGCAAATCACCAGGAATAATATTGTTCACCGCAATTGTCAGTTCACGTTCAATACCATCGTGAATCAGCACTGTGTTGCGCTTTAATGCTTCCAGGTCGCCCAGAATAGTTTTGCTATGTTCGATGAAGTAACTCCCGGCCGGAGATAATTCAATATAGCGTCCCTTACGAATGAACAGTTCAACGCCCAGACTCTCTTCCGCTTTCTTAATGGTGTAGCTGATGGCGGAAGGAACTTTATTTAACTGCTCGGCTGCGGTGGTAATGCTCTGGTGTCTGGCGACCAGATGAATAACACGAAGCGTTTCATCTGAGATGAACATAAGGCTCCCTGGTCAGTGGTAAAGTGGCTGAATCACTCCAGATTCAGCCGTAATCATTGCTTGAGTATACCCAGGAATTAGCGGTGTTGACTTACCCGACTGAGAATCGCATACGCGATGCATGCCACCAGAATAGAGTCCACCGAAGGGATCGTCGTCAGGGTGAATAAGCCTTTTACCGTCATAAAGCCAACCGCAGCGCCTATGATCCAGGCTGCGAATGTCAGCACTTTAATCTGTGACTCCTGGGCTAATACTGACTCTTGATAGCCATTACGGCGATAAAGGAAAAAGTCAGCGATATAAATTCCGGCAACGGGTGGCGTGGCGATACCGAGGAACAGTAGAAACGGAATAAACCACGCCATAATATCCAGACTGCCTACGATGGCGGAAAGGATACCCAGCGCCACGGTAATCTGCCATTTTGGAAAGCGGGTAAGCAGCGTGGAAACCACCAGCGTGCCCTGGAACATATTGCCCGCGTTACCGGTGACGCAGGCGAAAATCAATAACAGCGCCGCGGGCAGAACCGCACCGAATACCGCCATTGCACCCAGTAAAGATCCCTGACCGCTAATGGCGCTCGGCGTTGCACCCGCCCAGTAGAGCAGAGGGTAGGCAACCAGAAACGTCACGCCTGCGGCAATCAGCGCATGTTTGCGGTTATGCACAAAGCTACCGAAATCAGGCAGTGTGGCAACCAGTACAATAATCGTACCAACAACGGTGGAAACGGCGACACCCGTATTCATCTCCACTATCGCTGCTGGTGCTGCTACTTCGGTATGGGTTGCCACATAGAGGATGTAACACAGCACCAGCGCGATAACTGGCACGGCAATCTGGGCAATTTTTCCCAGAACGGCAAAACCAAATGCCGTAGAGGCGACAAAAATGACACAACCAAGCGCCACTAACAGTGCCAGTGGAACTTCCAGCCCATGCTGGGCCAGTAAGTCATGTACCGAATGACCAAACATATTGGCGGTAACGGCAATCCAGCCGAACAGACTTATCGCCATCAAAATGTTAATGGCAATGGCCCCTTTTTCGCCAAACGAATATTTCACAATGCCATACGTTGGCAGGCGGGCTTTTTCTCCAACGCTAATGGTGATGGTAGAAAGTAAGGTCAGAATGACGCCGCCTAACAATACGACGCTAATTAAACTGCCGCTGGAAAGTTGATTGCCGAGGCTTGAGGATGACAACAGCACAGGTGTGACGGCAATACCCAGCAAAATCATGGCAATACGCAATCCTGATGCCGTTTTCAGATTCTCTTCTTTTTTACGCATAGTATGTTCCCTTTATAAATGCGCGTTACACAGTATGAAAATGCCCGGTGTATTTGCGCCAGCTACCCAGTTCTGTAATTTCCCGTTGGCCTTCCGTCAGCCAGTTTTCTGCCAGTACGCCCAGCACTTCGCTACCATCGGCAAGTTTGATTTTGCCAATTGCCAGTCCGGCAGGTTCGCTCATTAATAGAGCGGCAAAACTGGCCAGTGGCAGTTGCCAAATTTCTACGTCGACGTGTGTTCCCCCTTCATTCACGCGAATCATTCCCGGATGGCGATCGTTAATACTCCACAACCGGTAATGGGCGTCAGTTCGGTCTTCACGGACAAAAATGCCGCCCGCTTTTTGCATATTTGGGTTGAGTTCCAGGCCGCGCATCAGCGTTCCGTTAACGGCTAAAAGTGTTGTAGTCATTGAGTTCTCCAGAGAATTAAAGGGTTATCCATGTGCCGCTCTGATGCGAAAGGGCTGCTTTTATGGTTTGCGGTGAAGTAATCAGGCCGCTGGCCTGTTTGCCTTGTTGCAGGCTGGTATTGATGAAATCAACAATGGCTTCCACTTTTGGTTGCATACTGCCGATACCAAATTGACCTTCCCGCAACAGCGTTTGTGCTTCGGCAACGCTGATAGCATCGAGCCACTGTTGTTGTGGTGTACCAAAGTTAATCGCCACTTTTTCTACACCGGTGGGGATCACCAGTAGATCCGCGGCCAACTGACTGGCGAGCAGCGCGGAGGCCAGATCTTTATCGATCACAGCTTCCACACCTTTCAGTTGTTGCCCGTCTCGCACCACCGGAATACCACCACCGCCGCAGGCAATGACCAGATATCCCTGGCGCACCAGATGAGCGATGGTGCCATGTTCAATAATTTCCAGTGGCGCAGGAGAGGGAACCGTACGCCGCCATCCGCGCCCGGCATCCTCCATCAGAGTCCAGCCGAGTTGTTGTTGGCGTTGTTGAGCCGTTACTTCATCGAGAAATGCGCCAATCGGTTTACTGGGGCTGGTGAAAGCATCGTCATGTGGGTTGACTCGCGTTTGTGTCACCAGCGCAATTACCGGTTTGTTTATGCCACGGCGAGCCAGTTCGTTATGCAGTGCCTTCTGGAACATGTAGCCAATAGCACCTTGTGTATCACCCACGGCGTAATCAAGCGGAACCGGAGAAACTTCGTTACTGGCAAGTTCTGAGCGGCGCAGAATAAAGCCCACCTGCGGCCCATTACCGTGGGTTAGCACCAGATCCCATCCGGCTTCAACCATATCAACGATATGCTGCACGCTTTCCATCACTGCAACATATTGATCGGGGATACTATTGTGCTGATCGTCTTGGATGAGCGCATTGCCGCCAACCGCGACAACAGCCAGAGGCTTAACCATGATGATTCTCCTTTGCGACGATCTCAGCCAGTGCACGTACAGCGGCGACAAAACAGGCCATTGGCGCAGTGGTGATCCCGGCACCAATTTGCCCGACCCCCGCTTGTTTGTGGGCGATACCCGTATTGATGACCGGTAAAATGCCGCGGTCGGTCACTTTACGCGCATCAATCCCTGCTGCGGTGGGGGCAAAATTGAGAGCCGGAAGTGTAAATGCGGGATTGCCGCCGAGGGTGATTGCCTGCATCCGGCGGCTGTTATTGGTGGCATCGGCAGGGGTGCCTCCCACAAATTTGACGATCGCCGGAGATGACGCCATCGCGAAGCCACCCACACCTGCGGTTTCGGTAATTGCGCTATCGCCCAGGTCAGCAGCGGCGTCGTCAACGCCAAATCCGGGGAAGAACAGACCTTCAACTGCATTGGCGGGAGCCTGGAACCAGCGATCGCCAGTACCGGAAAGCCGAATACCAAAATTCACCCCGTTACGCGCCATTACCGTAACCATTGAACTGAACGGTACATTGGCGGCGGCATCCATCATCGCTTTGCAGGCAGCCATCGACAGATTAAGGAAGAAGTGATCGTTACTGGTGATAAATGCCACGGCGCGCTGGATATGTTCTTGTGGAAGAGAGCTGGCCAGCAATGCCGGAAGAAGACGCTTAATCAGCAAACCGGTAGCAGCGGCATTGCGATTATGAACTTCATCCCCCATATGCAGCGCCTGCGCCATTAATGGCTTGAGTTCCAGCTCGCCGTGTTGTGCGATTGCTGCTTTCATTGCCGGAGCCAGCTCATCGCGCATCCAGGCCAGACGATTGAGAACTTCGTCGTTATTGGCACCAAAACGGAGAACCTTACCCAGACCTTCATTGAAATTGCTAAAAGTACGGTGGCCGTTGGTTTTGTTTTCTACCACCCATAACGGCATTGACGGACTGATGATGCCTGCCATTGGGCCAACCGCGTGATAATGATGACAAGGGGCAAGGTCGATATCGCCTGCGGTTATCTGGTTTTCTGCATCTTGCTGGTTGGTGGCCCAACCTTCGTACAGCATGGCACCAATAATCGCTCCTTTTACCGGACCACACATCTCTTCCCAGGCAATCGGCGGACCAGAGTGCAAAATACGTTTTTGTTCAGCCATTGCTGGAATGGCCTCTTTAGCGAGCATGACATCCACCAGCACGGGTTGTGCTTCGAGATAACGTGTCATGGCGATTTGGTTGGCATTTTCTACCAGTGGATGACGTAGCAACGATGCCAGATCCAATCCAGCGTCAATATCGCCTTGTGCTGGTGGCTGCCAGTTGAGGGCAATTGCGCTTCCCCCGGCGTGTTGAATATTGTCAGCAAAACTGTGTAGTCCCGCGTTCACGACCTTCAAAGGCTGATTAAATAAGGTGTTCATGCGTTTAGCCCCTTTTTCTGCAACTGAGTCTGCGCAACGGTGCTGGCCCATAGCGCCGCCTGTGCATTACTGCCGGCGATGATGACGCCTGCGTTTTGCAGCGCACTTATCTGTTGGCTGCGTACTTGTGGATCAGCTTCTGTTCCGCAAACGTGCGCAATCAGCAACGGTGCGTTATTCATGTTGATGTGTGAAAGTTGCTCCAGTAATTCGCTGGCAGGCATAGCGGAAGCGCCATAACCAAGGACCAGGTCGAATAACACGACGGCAGTGTGTGAGTCGTTGAGTTCGTTGAGCAGACGTTGATTGCGCAGAGTCGGGTCGATCATTGGATGCGGTTTGCCACGGGTGAAATCATCGTCGCCCATATCGATCAGCGTGTGTTCTTCGCTTTGCCAGATATTTGCCAGTGTGCGATTACCCGCAACTGGCGTATTGGAGGCTGCGCTGAATCCCTTTTGTTGGCAGATAAGTTGCGCTTCGTAACAGAAGGTTCCTCCGGCGAAAACTCCGCGTATCGCCTGGCGATGGGCTGACAGATGTTGGCTGGCGTGTTCTAACATTGCGAGATCGGCAGAGGAAACCTCTGTCTCAACAGCCGGAAGAGGCTGAGCATTTAGCAACGCCACGGCGATATCCGCAGCGCTGGCCAGCGTGGTGGCAGCGGTGATATTGGGGCGTGCCAGATCGTGCGGATTTGCACCGAGGAAATTCACTACCACGGGTTTTCCACAAGCCTCGGCACGCTCCAGAATATTTTGGGCAACGATGGGTGACGGCGGTTTTGAAATCAGCACAATCACGCGCGTTTCATCATCTTGCGCCAGTGCATCTAAAGCAAAGAGCATCGATATTCCACCAATCTCTTCACGGAGATCATGCCCACCTGTTCCCAGAGCCTGAGAAATGCCTGCTCCGAGTCGGTCGATTCGGCAAGTCACTTCCTGTAACCCGGTGCCGGATGCACCGATAACACCAATTGCTCCGCGTTTCACCACATTGGCGAAGCCTAACGGAATTCCGTTAACAATGGCGGTTCCACAGTCCGGCCCCATTACGATGCGCTGACGTTCCCGGGCTAGAGTTTTGATGGATTTTTCCTGCTCGATACTGACGTTATCGCTGAACATCATCACGTTCATTCCGAGGTTTAACGCTTTAATCGCTTCGGCGGCGGCGTAGTCTCCCGGTACAGAAATGAGTGCCAGGTTGGCTTCGGGTTCGGCTTCCAGTGCCATTTCCAGACTGACCTTTTCCGGTGTTTTAATGCCACTATCCGTTTCATCATCAGGCTTGCTGGTCAGACGTTGTTGGGCCAGCACCAGTGCTTCATTGCAAATCTCTTCTTCACCCATAACCGCGATCACTAAATCATTGGGGCTGGCGTTGATTTCGTCGCCCAGACCCGCATCGCGCAATTGTTCGAGATTATTGGGCGTTCCCATGACGACCGAGGCCTGTTGAATACCGGTCAACTTGCTGATTTGCGCGGAAATCTGCATCAGAGACACTGAGTCCTGATAAAGATTGCTGAAAACTTTATATTTAACTTTCATGCTGTTATGCCTGTTTCATTCCGCCCGATAGCAAAATTCGGGCAAAGCATCCCCGTGTAGCGCCATAAACGGGCTACGGGAGAAAAGGTTGAAATCAATTCATGGTGTTCAGGGTTCGAAAGCCATGCAGCATTCCTGCAAGGCAGTCCACTCCTGACGTTGCGCCAAATTGCATGACCCGTTCAGCATAAGATGCGATGGTCATTGCCGATGCGCCCCCAACCAGTTGTGCGAGTAACTGGCAAATCGGTTCTGAAAAATGTCCCTGAAGTGCACGCTCCAGATAATGACGACTAATATCCGTGGTGTTGTGTGCATGTTGGTTAATTGCCTGCTGCAACCGGTATTGATGATCGGCAAGTGGTGCAGGTAGTTGCCATAACCAGAGCGCCGCCAGATAGCCCAGCAAATAGTCATCACCATCGGGCGTTAAGCCTTTGCCAAAGCCGATCAGTTGTGGCACCTGGCGTTCCAGCGCATCTGGATGTTCCATAATCTCTAATCCCTCGTGCATGAGGCTATCCGGCAGGTGCAATGTGCTTTGAACGTTATGCTCCAGACAAAATAAAAGCCGTTGCGATGCCATTGTTGGGTAGTGCTGTAAAACCAAAGGGAACGCCTCAAGTGTCAACATTCCCCCCACAAATGGCGGCTGCCAGAGTGTTGTGTTATGAAGCACCACGTAAAAGCGAGGTGTTTGTAGCAAGCCAGGGGTTAACTGAACAGGATCTGAACGGGCGATCTCTCTTCGCCAGTCCCAACGCTCAGGCAGGATGACTCTGGCGGCATCAGGGAGATTCAGATACGTTTGCGCACACAGCAGGGTGATGAATGTTCCCGCTTCTGAAGACAGATTTACCGCATGCTTAAAAGCACTATGCAGACGTAAATTTTGCGTTTCATTCCGCGGAAAAAGATACCCCAACGACGATGCGCAAAGCGTAACCTGTACCATCGGTGTTAGCCTTCCAGACCTGCAATAATGGCTTTGGAATCAGTCACCCAACCGAAAATAGCACCTTGTGCTTTGATCATTTCTAGGGCGTATTTCTGGAATTCCGGGAAATAGGAGCCAACACAATCTTCCGGGATGATGCATTCATAGCCACGGTCATTTGCTTCGCGCACGGTGGTGGTTACGCAAACTTCGGTAGTCACACCACAAACAATCAGCGTCTTGATACCGTGGTTTTGCAAAATCAGATGTAAGTCGGTTTGATAAAAAGCGCCTTTGCCAGGTTTATCAATCACCGGTTCGCCTGCTACCGGGTACAGTTCAGGAATGATGTCATGACCTGCTTCACCTCTGACCAGAATGCGTCCCATCGGTCCTGGTTCACCAATAAAGGCTTTACCACCGCGTGTCAGTTTGGCTGGTGGGCAGTCGCTTAAGTCAGCGCGATGGCCTTCACGGGTATGAATAACCATAATTCCTTTTTGACGTGCGGCTGCCAGCACCTCTGTACATGGCGCGATAGCCGTGCGAACCAGCGAAACATCATTACCCAATGCCTCACCGAAGCCTCCTGCCTCGACAAAGTCACGCTGCATGTCGATCATGACCAGTGCAGTCGTACACGGATCAAAAGGTAATTCAAAGGGTTGGGCCTGAAAAATGGATTGCGTCATGGTAAATCTCCTGTCTGATGTTTAAACGATCCGGTTGTTCTGAGAGCGAGTATTCAGGAGAAAAGCGGTATAAAACAGGAAAAAAGTTTGCCGCACAGCAACGAAATTTTTGCATTCAGCAGGTGGTGTGATGACGAATGTGAAGGGGGTCAAATAGTGGCATACAGCAACAAATTTTTTGATGCTGTATGTTTTTGAGATTAAAAAAATCGTTGAAATTGTGTGAGCTTAATCATCAGATTTAGCGGCAATGGCGTTACTTTTTAACACCATACTGCGTAAACCATTCCAGCATTCGCTGCCAGCCGTCTTGCGCAGACTCGGCATGATAGCTCGGGCGATAATCGGCGTTGAATGCATGTCCGGCATCCGGGTAAACGATAATCTCCGCTTTCGCGTTCGCTGCCCGCAGCGCCTGGCGCATGGTTTCAACGCTCTCCTGCGGAATGCTGTTATCCTGACCGCCGTACAACCCGAGAACCGGGGCATTAAGGTCAGCCGCGATATCAACAGGCTGTTTCGGTGAATTTAATGTTTTGTCGCCCGTCAGTTTGCCATACCACGCTACTGCCGCTTTCAGTTGCGGGTTATGCGCGGCATACAGCCAGGCGATTCGCCCACCCCAGCAAAATCCAGTGATCATTAAGCGATGCACATCACCGCCATTGCGTGACGCCCAACTGGCGACGTGATCGAGATCGGCAAGCACCTGTGAGTCAGGTACTTTTTCTACCAGACCACTTAACAGCGTCGAGATGTCGGTGAAATCATTCGGATCGCCTTCGCGGAAGTAAAGCTCTGGTGCGATAGCCAGATACCCCTCCAGCGCCAGACGGCGACAAATGTCGCGGATATGTTCATGCACACCAAAAATTTCCTGCACTACAATGACCACAGGTAGTGGGCCATCGCTCTGCTTTGGACGAGCATGATAAGCAGGCATGTTATCCCCTTGTGAAGGGATAGAGGTGAACCCTGCCACAATCGTATCGTCCGGGGTATGAACAATTGTTGAGGCGAGGGGTGATGCAGCAGGTGCAAATCCGGATTGTTGTGTTGTTGTCATGGGATTCTCCGTACCCTTATGAAAATTTTGCGCAATGTTAACTATAGTCAGCGTGCAACAATTCACATTGCCTCAAATGGCTCATCTTTTAAGCAGCCTTACTGACTTAAGAGCAAATTATGTGATTTAAGTCACCTTTGATGAGTAAATGTATGCAACACATTTGCATCATAGTGATGATTATCACGAAAAAATGTTAATCCCTTCGGTAAAGTATCATTTTGCTTCTTCTGACTAAACCGATTCACAGAGGAGTTGTATATGTCCAAGTCTGATGTTTTTCATCTCGGCCTCACTAAAAACGATTTACAAGGGGCTACGCTAGCCATCGTTCCTGGCGACCCGGATCGTGTGGAAAAGATCGCCGCGCTAATGGATAAGCCGGTTAAACTGGCATCTCACCGCGAATTCACCACCTGGCGTGCAGAGCTGGATGGTAAACCTGTTATCGTTTGTTCTACCGGTATCGGTGGTCCGTCGACTTCTATTGCCGTTGAAGAACTGGCACAGCTTGGCATTCGCACTTTCCTGCGTATCGGTACGACTGGCGCTATTCAGCCGCATATTAATGTTGGTGATGTACTGGTTACTACGGCGTCTGTTCGTCTGGATGGCGCGAGCCTGCATTTCGCACCGCTGGAATTCCCGGCAGTGGCTGATTTCGAATGTACTACCGCGCTGGTTGAAGCAGCGAAGTCTATTGGTGCAACCACTCACGTGGGTGTGACTGCCTCTTCTGACACTTTCTACCCGGGCCAGGAACGTTACGACACTTATTCTGGCCGTGTAGTCCGTCACTTTAAAGGCTCTATGGAAGAGTGGCAGGCGATGGGCGTAATGAACTATGAGATGGAATCTGCAACTCTGCTGACCATGTGTGCAAGCCAGGGCCTGCGTGCCGGTATGGTAGCTGGCGTTATTGTTAACCGTACCCAGCAAGAGATCCCGAATGCTGAGACGATGAAACAAACCGAAAGCCATGCGGTGAAAATCGTGGTGGAAGCGGCGCGTCGTCTGCTGTAATTCTCTTCTCCTGTCTGAAGGCCGATACGTTCGGCCTTTTGTATTTTTGCGTAGCGCCTCGCAGGAAATGCCTTTCCAACTGGACGTTTGTACAGCACAATTCTATTTTGTGCGGGTAAGTTGTTGCGTCAGGAGGCTTTGTGGATTTCTCAATCATTGTTTATGCCATTATTGCACTGGTCAGTGTGGCCATCGGCTGGCTGTTTGCCAGTTATCAACATGCACAGCAAAAAGCCGAGCAACTAGCCGAACGTGAAGAGATGGTTGCGGAGTTAAGTGCGGCAAAACAACAAATTACCCAAAGTGAGCACTGGCGTGAAGAGTGTGAACTACTCAATAACGAAGTGCGCAGCCTGCAAAGTATTAACACCTCGCTGGAGGCCGATCTGCGTGAAGTGACCACGCGGATGGAAGCCGCACAGCAACATGCTGACGATAAAATTCGCCAGATGATCAACAGCGAACAGCGTTTAAGCGAGCAGTTTGAAAACCTCGCTAACCGTATTTTTGAACACAGCAATCGCCGGGTTGATGAACAAAATCGCCAGAGTCTGAACAGCCTTTTGTCGCCGCTGCGTGAACAACTGGATGGTTTTCGCCGTCAGGTTCAGGACAGTTTTGGTAAAGAAGCACAAGAACGCCATACCCTGACCCACGAAATTCGCAATCTCCAACAACTCAACGCCCAAATGGCCCAGGAAGCAATCAACCTGACACGGGCGCTAAAAGGCGACAATAAAACCCAGGGTAACTGGGGCGAAGTGGTATTAACGCGAGTACTGGAGGCTTCCGGGTTGCGTGAGGGGTATGAATATGAAACCCAGGTCAGCATCGAGAATGACGCCCGCTCGCGGATGCAACCAGATGTCATCGTGCGCTTACCACAGGGGAAAGATGTGGTTATCGACGCCAAAATGACGCTGGTCGCTTATGAACGCTACTTCAATGCGGAAGACGACTACACCCGCGAAAGCGCATTGCAGGAACATATCGCGTCGGTGCGTAACCATATCCGCTTGTTGGGGCGTAAAGATTATCAGCAGCTTCCTGGGCTAAGAACCCTGGATTACGTGCTGATGTTTATCCCCGTCGAACCGGCATTCTTACTGGCGCTGGACAGGCAGCCGGAGCTAATCACCGAAGCGTTGAAAAACAATATTATGCTGGTTAGCCCCACCACGCTGCTGGTGGCGTTGCGTACTATCGCCAACCTGTGGCGTTATGAGCATCAAAGCCGTAACGCTCAGCAAATCGCTGATCGTGCCAGCAAGCTGTACGACAAAATGCGCCTGTTTGTTGATGATATGTCTGCGATTGGTCAAAGTCTGGATAAAGCGCAGGATAACTATCGCCAGGCGATGAAAAAACTTTCTTCAGGTCGCGGAAATGTGCTGGCGCAGGCAGAAGCGTTTCGTGGTTTAGGGGTAGAAATTAAACGCGAGATTAATCCGGATTTGGCCGATCAGGCGGTAAGCCAGGACGAAGAGTACCGATTGCGGTCGGTTCCGGAGCAGCCGAATGGTGAAGCTTATCAACGTGATGATGAATATAATCAGCAATCGCGTTAGCCCATTAGGGGTAGCTAAACCGGGTAGAAATCTAGGGCAACGACGCCCAATCTGTTACACTTCTGGAACAATTTTTTGATGAGCAGGCATTGAGATGGTGGATAAGTCACAAGAAACGACGCACTTTGGTTTTCAGACCGTCGCGAAGGAACAAAAAGCGGACATGGTCGCCCACGTTTTCCATTCCGTGGCATCGAAATACGATGTCATGAACGATTTGATGTCCTTTGGTATTCATCGTTTGTGGAAGCGATTCACGATCGATTGTAGCGGCGTACGCCGTGGGCAGACCGTGCTGGATCTGGCTGGCGGCACTGGCGATCTGACGGCGAAATTCTCCCGCCTGGTCGGTGAAACTGGCAAAGTGGTCCTCGCTGATATCAATGAATCCATGCTCAAAATGGGGCGCGAGAAGCTGCGTAATATCGGCGTGATTGGCAACGTTGAGTATGTTCAGGCAAATGCCGAGGCTCTACCGTTCCCGGATAACACCTTTGATTGCATCACCATTTCGTTTGGTCTGCGTAACGTCACTGACAAAGATAAAGCGCTGCGTTCGATGTATCGCGTGCTGAAACCCGGCGGTCGTCTGCTGGTGCTTGAGTTCTCGAAGCCGATTATCGAGCCGCTAAGCAAAGCTTATGACGCTTACTCCTTCCATGTGTTGCCGCGTATTGGCTCGCTGGTGGCGAATGACGCCGACAGCTACCGTTATCTGGCAGAATCCATCCGTATGCATCCCGATCAGGATACCCTGAAAGCCATGATGCAAGATGCCGGATTCGAAAGTGTCGATTATTACAACCTGACGGCTGGCGTTGTGGCGCTGCACCGTGGTTATAAGTTCTGACAGGAGTACGACTATGCCTTTTAAACCTTTAGTGACGGCAGGAATAGAAAGTCTGCTCAACACCTTCCTGTATCGCTCACCCGCGCTGAAAACTGCCCGCTCGCGTCTGTTGGGCAAAGTATTGCGCATAGAGGTAAAAGGCTTTTCGACCTCGCTGATTTTGGTATTTAGCGAACGTCAGGTCGATGTTCTGGGAGAATGGGCGGGTGATGCTGATTGCACCGTCATTGCTTATGCCAGCGTGTTACCGAAACTCCGCGATCGCCAGCAGCTTGCCGCGTTAATCCGCAGCGGCGAGCTGGAAGTGCAGGGCGATATTCAGGTAGTACAGAACTTCGTTGCACTGGCAGATCTCGCGGAGTTTGACCCAGCGGAGCTGCTGGCTCCTTATACTGGTGATATCGCTGCCGAAGGCATCAGCAAAGCCCTGCGTGGTGGCGCGAAGTTCCTGCATCACGGTATTAAACGCCAGCAACGTTATGTGGCTGAAGCAATTACCGAAGAGTGGCGTATGGCGCCAGGTCCGCTTGAAGTGGCCTGGTTTGCGGAAGAGACAGCCGCCGTTGAACGTGCCGTTGATGCGCTAACCAAACGGCTGGAAAAACTGGAGGCAGTTTAATGACGCCAGGTGAAGTACGGCGCCTGTATTTCATCATTCGCACTTTTTTAAGCTACGGACTTGATGAACTGATTCCTAAAATGCGTATCACTTTGCCGCTGCGGTTATGGCGATACTCATTGTTCTGGATGCCGAATCGGCATAAAGATAAACCATTAGGCGAGCGGCTACGACTGGCGCTGCAAGAACTGGGTCCTGTATGGATCAAGTTTGGGCAGATGTTATCGACCCGCCGCGATCTTTTCCCGCCGAATATTGCCGACCAACTGGCGTTATTGCAGGACAAAGTCGCACCGTTTGATGGCAAACTGGCGAAAGCACAAATTGAAGCGGCGATGGGCGGCTTGCCGGTGGAAGCGTGGTTTGATGATTTTGACATTACGCCCCTGGCATCGGCTTCCGTTGCGCAGGTACATACTGCGCGGCTGAAATCGAATGGCAAAGAGGTGGTGATTAAAGTTATCCGCCCGGATATTTTGCCGGTTATTAAAGCGGACCTGAAACTTATTTATCGTCTCGCCCGCTGGGTGCCGCGCTTACTGCCGGATGGACGTCGTCTGCGCCCAACTGAAGTGGTTCGCGAGTACGAGAAAACGTTGATCGACGAACTGAATTTGTTGCGGGAATCCGCTAACGCAATCCAGTTGCGGCGCAATTTTGAAAACAGCCCGATGCTCTACATTCCGGAAGTTTACCCTGACTATTGCAGCGAAGGGATGATGGTGATGGAGCGCATCTACGGCATTCCGGTTTCTGATGTCGCGGCGCTGGAGAAAAACGGCACCAACATGAAATTGCTGGCGGAACGCGGCGTGCAGGTGTTTTTTACTCAGGTCTTCCGTGACAGTTTTTTCCATGCCGACATGCACCCAGGCAACATCTTCGTAAGCTTCGAACACCCGGAAAACCCGAAGTATATCGGTATTGATTGCGGGATTGTTGGCTCGCTAAACAAAGAAGATAAACGCTATCTGGCGGAAAACTTTATCGCCTTCTTTAACCGTGACTATCGCAAAGTGGCGGAGTTGCACGTTGATTCAGGCTGGGTGCCGCCAGATACCAACGTGGAAGATTTTGAATTTGCCATTCGTACCGTGTGCGAGCCTATCTTTGAAAAACCGCTGGCGGAAATTTCGTTTGGACATGTGCTGTTAAATCTGTTTAATACGGCGCGTCGATTCAACATGGAAGTACAGCCGCAACTGGTGTTACTTCAGAAAACGTTGCTCTATATCGAAGGCGTTGGACGGCAACTTTATCCACAGCTCGATTTATGGAAAACTGCAAAACCCTTCCTTGAATCGTGGATTAAAGATCAGGTTGGTATTCCTGCGCTGGTGAGAGCCTTTAAGGAAAAAGCGCCGTTCTGGATCGAAAAAATGCCAGAACTGCCTGAATTGGTTTATGACAGTTTGCGCCAGGGCAAGTATTTACAGCACAGTGTTGATAAGATTGCGCGCGAGTTACAGTCGAATCATGTGCGTCAGGGACAATCCCGTTATTTTCTCGGAATTGGTGCGACATTAGTATTAAGTGGCACATTCTTGTTGGTCAGCCGACCTGAATTTGGGTTGATGCCCGCCTGGTTAATGGCGGGGGGGCTGAGCGCCTGGTTTGTCGGTTGGCGCAAAACACGCTGATTTTTTCATCGCTCAAGGCGAGCCGTGTAACGTATAATGCGGCCTTGTTTAATCATCATCTACCACAGAGGAACATGTATGGGTGGTATCAGTATTTGGCAGTTATTGATTATTGCCGTCATCGTTGTACTGCTTTTTGGCACCAAAAAGCTCGGCTCCATCGGTTCCGATCTTGGTGCGTCGATCAAAGGCTTTAAAAAAGCAATGAGCGATGATGAACCAAAGCAGGATAAAACCAGTCAGGATGCTGATTTTACTGCGAAAACTATCGTCGATAAGCAGGCGGATACGAACCAGGAACAGGCTAAAACAGAAGACGCGAAGCGCCACGATAAAGAGCAGGTGTAATCCGTGTTTGATATCGGTTTTAGCGAACTGCTATTGGTATTCATCATCGGCCTCGTCGTTCTGGGGCCGCAACGATTGCCTGTGGCGGTAAAAACGGTAGCGGGCTGGATTCGTGCGTTGCGTTCACTGGCGACAACGGTGCAGAACGAACTGACCCAGGAGTTAAAACTCCAGGAGTTTCAGGACAGCCTGAAAAAGGTTGAAAAGGCGAGTCTCACTAACCTGACGCCCGAACTGAAAGCGTCGATGGATGAACTGCGCCAGGCCGCGGAGTCGATGAAACGTTCCTACGTCGCAAACGATCCTGAAAAGGTGAGTGATGAAGCGCACACCATCCATAACCCGGTGGTGAAAGACAATGAGGCTGCGCATGAAGGCGTCACGCCTGCCGCTGCGGAAACTCAGGCCAGCTCGCCGGAACAGAAGCCAGAAGCCACGCCAGAGCCGGTGGTAAAACCTGCTGCGGATGCTGAACCGAAAACCGCTGCATCTTCCCCTTCATCGAGTGATAAACCGTAAACATGTCTGTAGAAGATACTCAACCGCTTATCACGCATCTGATTGAGCTGCGTAAGCGTCTGCTGAACTGCATTATCGCGGTGATCGTGATATTTCTGTGCCTGGTCTATTTCGCCAATGATATCTATCACCTGGTATCCGCGCCGTTGATCAAGCAGTTGCCGCAAGGTTCAACGATGATCGCCACCGACGTGGCCTCGCCGTTCTTTACGCCGATCAAGTTGACCTTTATGGTGTCGCTGATTCTGTCAGCGCCGGTGATTCTCTATCAGGTGTGGGCGTTTATCGCTCCCGCGCTGTATAAGCACGAACGTCGTCTGGTGGTGCCGTTGCTGGTTTCCAGCTCTCTGCTGTTTTATATCGGTATGGCGTTTGCCTATTTTGTGGTCTTCCCGCTGGCATTTGGCTTCCTTGCCAATACCGCGCCAGAAGGGGTACAGGTGTCCACCGACATCGCCAGCTACTTAAGCTTCGTTATGGCGTTGTTTATGGCGTTTGGCGTCTCCTTCGAAGTACCGGTGGCAATTGTGTTGCTGTGCTGGATGGGGATTACCTCTCCAGAAGACTTACGCAAAAAACGCCCGTATGTGCTGGTTGGCGCATTTGTTGTCGGGATGCTACTGACGCCGCCGGATGTCTTCTCGCAAACGCTGCTGGCGATCCCGATGTACTGCCTGTTTGAAATCGGTGTCTTCTTCTCACGCTTTTACGTTGGTAAAGGTCGAAACCGGGAAGAAGAAAACGACGCTGAAGCAGAAAGCGAAAAAACTGAAGAATAAATTCAACCGCCCGTCAGGGCGGTTGTCATATGGAGAGCAGGATGTTTGATATCGGCGTTAATTTGACCAGTTCGCAATTTGCGAAAGACCGCGATGATGTTGTGGCACGCGCTTTTGCTGCGGGTGTTGATGGGCTACTCGTCACCGGCACTAACCTGCACGAAAGCCAACAGGCGCAAAAACTGGCGCGTCAGTATCTGCACTGTTGGTCAACGGCAGGCGTGCATCCTCACGACAGCAGCCAGTGGCAAGATGCAACAGAAGAAGTGCTTGTGGAGCTGGCCTCGCAGCCAGAAGTGGTGGCGATGGGTGAGTGTGGCCTCGACTTTAACCGCAACTTTTCTACGCCAGAAGAACAGGAACGTGCCTTTGTTGCCCAGTTGCGTATTGCCGCAGAATTAAACATGCCGGTGTTTATGCACTGTCGCGATGCCCATGAGCGGTTTATTACATTGCTGGAGCCGTGGCTGGATAAACTACCTGGCGCGGTGTTGCACTGTTTTACTGGCACACGCGAAGAGATGCAGGCATGTGTGGCGCGAGGCATTTATATTGGCATTACTGGTTGGGTTTGCGATGAACGACGCGGACTGGAACTGCGAGAACTGTTGCCGTTGATTCCGGCAGATAAACTACTGATTGAAACTGATGCACCGTATTTGCTCCCGCGCGATCTCACGCCGAAGCCATCCTCCCGGCGCAACGAGCCAGCCTGTTTGCCCCATATTTTGCAACGTATTGCGTACTGGCGTGGGGAAGATGCCGCATGGCTGGCTGCCACCACGGATGCCAATGTCAAAAAGTTATTTGGGATTGCGTTCTAGAGTTTGCGGAACTCGGTGTTCTTCACACTGTGCTTAATCTCTTTATTGATAAGATTAAGCAAGAGCATAGAGCGTGCCTCACCGTCGGGTTCGGTGAAAATGGCCTGAAAACCTTCGAAAGCACCTTCGGTAATAATCACCTTATCACCTGGATATGGCGTTGCCGGATCGACAATGTCTTTCGGTTTATACACCGATAACTGATGAATCACCGCCGATGGGACTATCGCTGGCGATGCGCCAAAACGGACAAAGTGGCTGACACCCCGAGTGGCGTTGATGGTGGTGGTATGAATCACTTCTGGATCAAATTCCACAAACAGGTAGTTGGGGAACAATGGCTCACTGACTGCAGTACGTTTGCCTCGTACGATTTTTTCCAGGGTGATCATCGGCGCCAGGCAATTAACCGCCTGTCTTTCGAGGTGTTCCTGGGCACGTTGGAGTTGCCCGCGCTTGCAGTACAGTAAATACCAGGATTGCATAATGACTCTTATCCGTTTAATCGGGGCGCAAGAATAGCAAAAGCGATGCGTTAAGTTAATTATATTCCCGGGTTTGCGTTATACCGCCTGAGTTCACGCTAATTTAACAAATTTACAGCATCGTAAAGATGAACGCCGTATAATGTGCGCAGATTAAGAGGCTACAATGGACGCCATGAAATATAACGATTTACGCGACTTCCTGACCTTGCTTGAACAGCAGGGTGAGCTAAAACGTATCACGCTCCCGGTGGATCCGCATCTGGAAATGACTGAAATAGCCGACCGCACATTGCGTGCCGGTGGACCTGCGCTGTTGTTTGAAAATCCTAAAGGTTATTCAATGCCGGTGCTGTGCAACCTGTTTGGTACGCCGAAACGTGTCGCTATGGGTATGGGGCAAGAGGATGTTTCGGCGTTGCGGGAAGTCGGTAAATTATTAGCGTTTCTGAAAGAACCGGAGCCGCCAAAAGGCTTTCGCGATCTGTTTGATAAGCTGCCGCAGTTTAAGCAGGTGTTGAACATGCCGACGAAACGGTTACGTGGTGCGCCCTGTCAGCAAAAAATTGTTTCTGGTGATGATGTCGATCTCAACCGCATTCCCATTATGACCTGCTGGCCGGAAGATGCTGCTCCGTTGATTACCTGGGGGTTGACGGTGACGCGGGGGCCGCACAAAGAGCGGCAAAATCTTGGCATTTATCGCCAGCAGTTGATTGGTAAAAACAAGCTGATTATGCGCTGGCTGTCGCACCGCGGCGGTGCGCTGGATTATCAGGAGTGGTGCGCGGCGCATCCGGGTGAACGTTTTCCGATCTCTGTTGCTCTGGGGGCTGATCCTGCGACGATTCTCGGCGCGGTGACGCCAGTGCCGGATACGTTGTCGGAATACGCCTTTGCCGGATTGTTACGTGGCACCAAAACCGAAGTGGTGAAGTGCATTTCTAATGACCTCGAAGTACCTGCCAGTGCAGAAATCGTGCTGGAAGGGTATATCGACCCGGGTGAGATGGCTGCAGAAGGCCCATATGGTGACCACACGGGTTACTATAATGAAGTTGATAGCTTCCCTGTCTTTACCGTAACGCACATTACCCAGCGTGAAGATGCGATTTACCACTCCACCTATACCGGTCGTCCGCCAGATGAACCTGCGGTGTTGGGCGTGGCGCTGAACGAAGTGTTCGTGCCGATTCTGCAAAAACAGTTCCCGGAAATTGTTGATTTTTATCTGCCGCCGGAGGGCTGCTCTTATCGACTGGCGGTAGTGACGATCAAAAAACAGTACGCTGGACACGCAAAGCGCGTCATGATGGGCGTCTGGTCGTTCTTACGTCAGTTTATGTACACTAAATTTGTGATCGTCTGCGATGATGATGTCAACGCACGCGACTGGAACGATGTGATTTGGGCGATTACTACCCGCATGGACCCGGCGCGGGATACGGTGCTGGTTGAAAATACGCCTATTGATTATCTGGACTTTGCCTCGCCTGTTTCCGGGCTGGGTTCAAAAATGGGGCTGGATGCCACGAATAAATGGCCAGGGGAAACCCAGCGTGAGTGGGGGCGTCCTATCAAAAAAGATCCGGATGTTGTTGCGCATATTGACGCAATCTGGGATGAACTGGCCATCTTTAACAACGGTAAAAGCGCCTGATGCGCGTTTGTTTTGCCCTATTTATTGATCCGACAGAGAAAGCGCATGACAACCTTAAGCTGTAAAGTGACCTCGGTAGAAGCTATCACGGATACCGTATACCGTGTTCGAATCGTGCCAGATGCGGCCTTTTCATTCCGTGCAGGTCAGTATTTGATGGTAGTGATGGACGAGCGCGATAAACGCCCATTTTCAATGGCCTCAACGCCTGATGAAAAAGGATTTATCGAGTTGCATATCGGTGCTTCTGAAATCAATCTTTACGCGAAAGCTGTCATGGACCGCATCCTTAAAGATCATCAAATCGTAGTCGATATCCCCCACGGTGAAGCCTGGCTGCGCGATGATGAAGAGCGTCCAATGATTCTTATTGCCGGCGGCACGGGCTTCTCTTATGCCCGTTCTATTTTGCTGACGGCGCTGGCGCGTAATCCCAATCGTAATATCACTATTTACTGGGGCGGGCGTGAGCAGCAACATCTGTACGATCTTTCTGAGCTTGAGGCGCTTTCGCTTAAGCATCCTGGTTTACAAGTGGTGCCGGTGGTTGAACAGCCGGAAGCGGGTTGGCGAGGGCGTACCGGTACGGTATTAACGGCGGTGTTGCAGGATCACGGTACGTTAGCAGAGCATGATATCTATATCGCTGGACGTTTTGAGATGGCGAAAATCGCCCGAGACCTGTTCTGCAATGAGCGTAATGCGCGGGAAGATCGCCTGTTTGGCGATGCGTTTGCGTTTATCTAAGGGTTAAAAAACCCGCCCCTGACAGGCGGGAAAAACGGCAACTAAAGCTTTATTCAGTGGCATTACTCTATGTCGCGTCTTATCCGGCCTACAAAGAGTCCTGAACCGTAGGCCGGATAAGGCGTTCACGCCGCATCCGGCAAGTGTTTAAACCCGCTCAAACACCGTCGCAATGCCCTGGCCCAGACCGATACACATCGTCGCCAGACCAAACTGGGCATCTTTGCGTTCCATCAGATTCAGCAGCGTGGTGCTGATACGCGCACCGGAACAGCCCAGCGGATGACCCAGTGCGATCGCGCCACCGTTGAGGTTGATCTTCTCGTCAATCTGCTCCATCAGCCCCAGATCTTTAATACACGGCAGGATCTGCGCGGCAAAGGCTTCATTCATTTCAAACACGCCGATATCGCTGGCAGAAAGCCCCGCTTTTTTCAGCGCCAGCTTCGAGGCCGGAACCGGGCCGTAACCCATAATCGACGGGTCACAACCGACAACCGCCATCGAACGCACGCGGGCGCGTGGCTTAAGACCTAATTCACGGGCGCGGCTTTCACTCATCACCAGCATGGCTGCAGCACCATCGGAAAGCGCAGAAGACGTGCCCGCCGTTACCGTACCGCTGACTGGATCGAACGCCGGACGTAGCGTGGCGAGGGCTTCCACGGTGGTTTCCGGGCGAATCACTTCGTCGTAATTAAACTGCTTCAGTACACCGTCGGCATCGTGACCACCTGTCGGGATGATTTCATTTTTAAATGCGCCCGACTGCGTGGCGGCCCAGGCACGAGCGTGTGACCGTGCGGCAAAGGCATCCTGCATTTCACGGCTGATACCGTGCATACGCGCCAGCATTTCTGCCGTTAAGCCCATCAGGCCCGCCGCTTTGGCAACATTGCGGCTAAGACCTGGGTGAAAATCGACACCGTGGCTCATTGGTACATGACCCATATGTTCCACACCGCCGACCAGACATGCCTGCGCATCGCCAGTCATGATCATTCGTGCCGCGTCGTGCAATGCCTGCATGGATGAACCACACAAGCGATTGACGGTAACCGCCGGGACGGAATGCGGCACTTCTGCCAACAGCGCCGCGTTACGGGCGATGTTGAAACCCTGCTCCAGCGTTTGCTGCACACAACCCCAGTAAATATCGTCGAGAGCCGCTGCTTCCAGCGCCGGATTACGCGCCAGTAGACTACGCATTAAATGAGCGGAGAGGTCTTCCGCGCGCACGTGACGAAAAGCACCGCCCTTCGAACGGCCCATCGGGGTGCGAATTGCATCGACAATGACAACCTGTTCCATTGTGACTCCTTAAGCCGTTTTCAGGTCGCCAACCGGACGGGCTGGCTCAACCGGGGGATAGTATGGTTCGTTATGGCGCGCTTTATTACGCAGACCTTCCGGCACTTCATACAGTGGGCCGAGGTGCTGATATTGCTGCGCCATATCGAGATATTTCGCGCTGCCGAGGGTGTCCAGCCAGCGGAACGCGCCGCCGTGGAACGGAGGGAAGCCCAGGCCGTAGACCAGCGCCATATCCGCTTCTGCCGGAGTGGCGATAATGCCTTCTTCCAGGCAGCGCACCACTTCGTTGACCATCGGGATCATCATGCGGGCGATAATCTCTTCCTCGCTGAAATCACGCTTTGGCTGGCTGACTTCTGCCAGCAGGCCGTCAACGGCGGAATCTTCTTCTTTCTTCGGCTTGCCTTTGCTGTCTTCTTTATAGCGCCAGAAACCGAGGCAATTCTTCTGACCAAAGCGGTTGGCATCAAACAATGAATCGATGGCGTCGCGATAATCTTTTTGCATCCGCTGCGGGAAGCCCGCTGCCATCACTGCCTGGGCGTGATGCGCGGTATCAATCCCCACGACATCCAGCAGGTATGCCGGACCCATCGGCCAGCCAAACTGTTTTTCCATCACCTTGTCGATCTTGCGGAAATCCGCACCGTCACGTAGTAACTGGCTGAAACCAGCGAAGTACGGGAACAGCACGCGGTTAACGAAGAAGCCCGGGCAGTCGTTAACTACGATCGGCGTCTTGCCCATCTTGCTTGCCCAGGCGACAACTTTTGCGATGGTTTCGTCGGAGCTTTTCTCACCGCGAATAATTTCTACCAACGGCATCCGGTGCACCGGGTTAAAGAAGTGCATCCCGCAGAAATTTTCCGGGCGTTCCAGCGCGTTGGCCAGTTCGCTGATAGGAATGGTTGAAGTGTTAGAAGCCAGCACGGTATCCGGACGTACTTTCTGCTCAGTTTCTGCCAGCACGGCTTTTTTCACTTTCGGGTTTTCAACAACCGCTTCTACCACAATATCCACGCGGTCAAACCCGGCGTAGTCGAGCGTTGGGTGAATCGTGGAGATCACGCCAGCCAGTTTCAGACCATCGATCTTGCCGCGCTCAAGCTGCTTGTTCAGCAGTTTCGCGGCTTCGGTCATGCCGAGGGTTAACGACTTGTCGTTGATATCTTTCATGACAACCGGCACGCCTTTCCACGCGGACTGGTAAGCAATGCCGCCCCCCATAATGCCCGCGCCCAGTACAGCGGCCTGTTTCGGTGTTTCAACGTCTTGGGTAAGCTTTTTCGCTTTGCCTTTTACATATTGATCGTTAAGGAAAATGCCGACCAGTGCGCGGGCTTCGTTGGTGTGCGCCAGCGGAACAAAGCTTTTGTTTTCCAGGTTTAAGGCTTCTTCACGACCAAAACGGGCGGCGGCTTCAATGGTTTTTACTGCGGTGATGGGGGCCGGGTAATGTTTCCCCGCTGTTTGTGCGACCATCCCTTTAGCGATGGTGAAGCTCATGGTGGCTTCAATCTTGCTAAGTTTCAGCGGTTCCAGCTTCGGCTGACGTTTCGCTTTCCAGTCGAGGTCGCCGTTAATGGCCTGGCGTAAAATTGCCATCGCGCCTTCAAGTAGTTTTTCTGCTTTGACTACGCCATCAACCAGACCGATTTTCAGCGCCTGTTCGGCCCCGACATCTTTACCGGCGGCAATGATTTCCAGCGCACTGTCAGCGCCCAGCATTCGTGGCATACGCACGGAGCCGCCAAAGCCCGGCATGATGCCAAGTTTGGTTTCCGGCAACCCGATACGCAGATCCGGCGTCGCCAGACGATAATCGGTCGCCAGCACGCATTCGCAGCCACCGCCCAGCGCGTAGCCGTTGACCGCGGCAATGGTCGGCACCGGCAGGTCTTCCAGGCGATTAAACACGCTATTGGCAAAATGCAGCCACTGGCTTAACTGTTCTTCCGGAACGAGAAACAGCGATAAAAATTCGGTGATATCGGCACCGACAATAAAGGCTGCTTTGTTCGAACGCAGCAGCAGCCCTTTTAAATCTGATTGTTGTTCCAGCACGCCGATGGCCTCACCGAGGCTGGCGACGGTTGCAGTGTCGAGTTTATTAACTGAGCCTGGGGCATCGAACACCAGTTCGGCAATGCCATCTTCCAGCCAGTCAAGGTACAGGGTGTCGCCTTTGTAAAGCATGTCAGTCTCCTGAATCCGCAAGGTGATCTGGTCGTACCAGATGGTTTGAAGTGTGTGTTTTATGTTAAAAATATGCAAATAAAAGATTAAAGAAATGCCGTTCTGATCACGCTCGGCAGAAATCACGCTCTGTATGAACGTTGTGCTAAGATGCGGAGACTTAAGGTCAAAAAACAGAAGGGTAAAAAATGGAATCACTGGCCTCGCTTTATAAAAATCATATAGCTACCTTGCAAGAACGGACTCGCGATGCGCTGGCGCGCTTCAAGCTGGATGCATTACTTATTCACTCTGGCGAGCTGTTCAACGTTTTTCTCGACGATCATCCCTATCCGTTTAAAGTGAACCCGCAATTCAAAGCATGGGTGCCGGTAACTCAGGTGCCAAACTGCTGGTTGCTGGTGGATGGCGTGAACAAACCGAAACTGTGGTTTTATCTGCCGGTTGATTACTGGCACAACGTCGAACCGCTGCCGACCTCCTTCTGGACTGAAGATGTGGAAGTGATCGCGCTCCCGAAAGCTGATGGTATTGGTAGCCAACTGCCTGCCGCGCGCGGCAATATCGGTTATATTGGTCCGGTGCCGGAACGTGCGCTGCAACTGGGCATTGAGGCCAGCAACATCAATCCGAAAGGGGTCATTGACTACCTGCATTACTACCGTTCTTTCAAAACCGAGTACGAACTGACCTGTATGCGTGAAGCGCAGAAAATGGCGGTCAATGGTCATTGCGCGGCAGAAGAAGCCTTCCGTTCCGGTATGAGCGAGTTCGATATCAACATCGCCTACCTGACCGCGACCGGCCATCGTGATACCGACGTACCTTACAGCAACATTGTGGCGCTTAACGAACATGCTGCGGTGTTGCATTACACCAAACTGGATCATCAGGCGCCGGAAGAGATGCGCAGCTTCCTGCTGGACGCCGGGGCCGAATATAACGGCTATGCGGCTGACCTGACTCGTACCTGGTCGGCAAAAAGCGACAATGACTATGCGCAACTGGTGAAAGACGTTAATGATGAACAACTGGCGCTGATCGCCACCATGAAGGCGGGTGTCAGCTATGTGGATTACCACATCCAGTTCCATCAGCGCATCGCTAAACTGTTGCGTAAACACCAAATCATCACTGATATGAGTGAAGAAGCGATGGTCGAAAACGATCTTACCGGGCCGTTTATGCCGCACGGTATCGGGCATCCGCTTGGCCTGCAGGTGCATGACGTAGCCGGTTTTATGCAGGATGATAGTGGTACGCATCTCGCGGCACCGGCAAAATATCCGTACCTGCGCTGCACTCGTATTCTCCAGCCGGGGATGGTGTTAACCATCGAACCGGGTATCTACTTCATCGAATCGCTGCTGGCTCCGTGGCGTGAAGGGCAGTTCAGCAAACACTTCAACTGGCAGAAAATTGAAGCACTGAAACCGTTCGGCGGCATTCGTATCGAAGACAACGTGGTGATCCACGAAAATAACGTGGAAAACATGACCCGGGATTTGAAGCTGGCGTGATGGAAAGCTGGTTAATTCCTGCGGCACCGGTCACGGTCATTGAAGAGATCAAAAAAAGCCGCTTCATTACGCTGTTGGCACATACCGATGGCGTCGAGGCGGCGTGTAGTGGCACACTAAATTTGGCCACCTGAACAGAGGTGATATGCTCACCTCAGAACAACACAGGTGCTCCAATGAAAAAAAGAAATTTCAGCGCAGAGTTTAAACGCGAATCCGCTCAACTGGTTG